>CAKNFJ010000001.1:2395000-2557500 GCA_930633495.1 Hyphomicrobiales bacterium
CAATCCGACCGGCCTGCATCGCGAGCCGCTTGGCGCAGCGGCGGTCGCCCTGCATTCCGTGGTCGGAACGCCCTTCGCTCATCCCGCGGTGATGATGCGCCGGGAATTCCTAGAGGCTCACCGGCTTCGCTATCACGAGATCCCCGCCCAGGACTACGATCTGTGGGCGAGGATGCTCGTTTGCGGCGCAAAAGGGGATAATATACCCGAGGCGCTTGTGCGCTATCGCGTTCATCCGAGCTCCGACAGCAATGTTCGCGCGGCGGCCCATGAGCACATCGCGCGCTCGACGGCTCTGCGCCAACTCGCTCATTATACCGGCGGGACGCAGAAGCTGGGACCATGGCTGGAGCCTCGCTTTCAACAGGTCGCTCATGCCGTCATCACGGGGAATACCCTGCCGGCGAGGCCGGGAGACGGGGCAGAGGTCCAGAAACTCCAAGATTTGCTGGCGATGGCGGAGCCCCGGCTCGGAGTGTCGATCCATGAAATAGCCGATCTTCGCAATCGGATCGCCGAGTATGGAAAGGTCTTCCAAAGTGGCAGCCGAACCCTCGATCGGGTCATGAACAAGGCCGTTTCGTCGCTACGTCCGATGATGCGCCGCGAAGGTGGCGCGCTGTCGGCACTGGCAAGTCCCGGCGCGGCTTCGGAGAACGAGGCTGCTGCCTTTATCAAGTCAGTGCCGGTTTTCATCAATACCCGCGATCGGGTTGCTTGCCTGCAGCGTCTCGTGGCGTGGCTTGAGCGGGCCGGCCACGAGAACATCACGATCATCGACAACGCCTCGACCTATCCGCCGCTGGTGGCGTATCTGGAGGCGACCAGGCACCGTGTCATCCGCTCCCCCGACAATCTCGGGCACACCTCGCTCTGGAAGCTTCCCGAACTTCACCCCGTGATCATGTCAGAATGGTTCGTCTATACCGATCCAGATGTGATTCCGTCCGAAGAGACACCGCTTGATGCCGTTTTCCGGTTCAAGCAACTCATGCAGTCATATCCGCATATCCTCAAGACAGGCTTCGGGCTCCGGATCGACGATCTGCCCGATCACTACCATCTCAAGCAACGTGTCGTATCATGGGAAAGCGGCCTGTATGGCCGCGAGATCGAGCCGGAAGTGTTCGAAGCCGATATAGACACGACCTTCGCCCTCTATCGACCTGGCGTGCCGTATTGCTACGGGCCGGCGCTGCGAACAATGGGACAGTATCAGGCGCGCCACCTGCCTTGGTATACGAACAGCGCTGTGATTGACGACGAGGAAGCTTACTATCGCGCGCATGCATTGTCGGCCGTGACCACCTGGAACGTGGCCGGTGATGCGAAAGAGCAGGTGACATCCGGTCCGGGCGGAGTCGCGGGGCGCGAAACATTTGCCGGACATGTCCGGCAAGCGCTCAAGCGGCGCCTGCAAGCCCTTCGCAGTAAGATTCGATGAGATCTCGACGATCGATTTTTTGTAGACTTTGTTGAATCCGAGCTTGCCGGATCGAGGAAATTAAATGTCTGCACCAACACTTCAAGGCTATAGAGTACAGGAATGGCTTGACGAAGGCGCAGATGGAACCTTCCGGTCTGATTATAACTTAGATGATAGATCTATTGTTTTTGATGTCGGAGGTTATCACGGAGATTTTGCGGCTAAAATAGTTGATAGGTTTGGGTGCTTCGTTTTCGTTTTCGAGCCGATACAGGAATTTTCCGCGCAAATACGCCAGAGATTTTCAGGCGATCATCGCGTAAAAGTATTCGACTACGGCCTTGGCTGCGCCGATGAGCGATTGGTTTTTGATTTAGACAAAGATGCAACCTCCGCCGTGGGGGCGGCCATGCCGGGAGCGGATTCGGTAACCGCAGAGATCCGCCGTTTCTCGGCGGTTCTCCACGAGTTGGGCATCGATGAAATAGATCTTGTGAAGTTGAACATAGAAGGGGGTGAGTACGACGTTATAAGCGACATTGAAAATAATAATGTTATTCAAAGAATCAAGAGATTTGATATTCAATTTCATGACTTTGTTGACTCCGCTGATGAAAAAATGAAAAGAGCTCGCACCGCATTATCGATACATCATCGACCAATATTTGCTTTTGACTATGTTTGGGAGTCTTGGATCCGAAAAGATTTGATGATCAATCTTGATCAGTCGCGGCAGATATTGGATATTGCGCGATTGCGCGACAAAGCTGCCCAGATCTCGATGATCGTAGATCAACTTAAAGAGGCCGGCTCAGCTATCAAGCAAGACCAGAATGCTCAGATCAATGCGATCTATACAAAATTGACAGCGGACCAACAAGATCTCGAGCTAAGGTTGAGTGCGATGGCAGCAGAGAACAAGCGCATTAAACAAGATCTGGAATTTGCCCGCGCGCGCCAGGATAGACTACTGGAAACGCGAATTCGGCGACTTGCAGGACAGCTGCTGCAAAAACTCACTTTCCGACGCTCAGTTTAAAGCGCCGCCAGGCCTGTTTAATCGGTAACGGCACATAAGCGTAGAGCCGGACGATCACGACAATGCAGCCATTGCGAGCGACGCGGACCAGGTGCCGCGAAGTTTGCGGTGCGGAACGCAGCCTCTGGAAGAGCGACCGCGGCAAGGTACGCCTCGCCATCTCGGCCATCGCCGCCCGTACGGGTCTGAGACGCGGCGTCCGGTATAGTTCCTTGAAATAGCCCTGCATGGCGACGGAAACGCGCCCGAAGCGGGCGAGATCATCCGCCGAGCGTATCTCGTACTTCCTCAAAAGCCTGATCCAGATTTCCTGGGCGTCAGGTTCGCTCTTGAGGCGATCCAGGCATTTTTCGAACAGCATCAGCGCCTCGCCGATATCGACGGCGGCGTCGTCGCGGACCAGTTCCGTCACCTGATGGGCAGCGCTCGTCGGTGTCGTGATGAGCGGCTCCGGCGTGTAGGCAAAGGTGCTGCGGACCCGCAATGCGCGGATGTAGTAATCGAGATCGACCAGCCATTTCATACGGGTGTCGTATTCGATGCCCAGCGCTCGCCTCACGATAGTCGCTGAGGGCGCGCCGATCACGTTGCCCATGAACAACTGCTCTGGAAACAGCGCGAGCGACTTGGCCTGAGCGTCGCTAATGCGGTGATGGCGCCGCGAGCCGTCTTCGACGTTCTCGACGTTCGTGCCGGAGAACGCAAAGAGAGCCTGCGGATTGTCGTCCAGGAGCCCGACAAATCGCCCCAGTGCGTGGGGATCGGAGAAGTGGTCGTCGTGATGGAGGATCTTAAGGTATTCGCCCTGCGCGAGAGCAAGCGCGGCATTCCAATTACGCGGCGAACCGAGCGCCTCCGCGTTACGAACATAGCGAAGCCGGCCACCAAAGCCGAACTCGCCGACCAACTCCTCGACATCGCCGTTCGGCGAATCGTCTGAAACGATGACCTCGTAATCCTCGAAACGCTGATCGGCGATCGAGGCGAGCGTAATCCTCAGAAACTCGACCTGCTTGTAGGCCGGGATGCAAATCGAAACTTTTGCCATCGTCTCGGCTGCCAGAAATGCATGAGGCTCCGATCAACCGAAGCCTCGAAGCACTATCAGTTATCGATAATACCTGGGAGAGGCCGCGAACGGGAGAATTCGCTTGCCGCAACTGCCAGAGGCTGCGCCGGATCGGCCAGAATGCCGTCCAACAACTCGTGGGGAGCGACATCGTTCGCAGTTGCGCGCTCGGAGAGCACGCAACTGCGCCGGGCCTTGCCGGGAATGGGCGTCATGCCGAGTGCCTCAATGCAAAATCCCGTACGAGATCGGCGATGGCCTCGATCTTGTCCCCTGTTGCATAGTGGTGATTGCCGATGAAGAAGCCGTTGGCGTCGATCTCCTCGGCCACGGGCAGCGGACCCGCGATCGTATGGTCGAGATGCGCAAGAACGGGGTTGGCCGTGAAGTTACCCGCGACGATGGGACGACACTCCACACCCTCCTGCTGGAGCTTCTGAACCAGCCCGCCCCGCTTGCCGGCGAGTTTTCCCTCCAGGATGATCGCGAAGCCAAACCAGGAGCTTTCGCCCGTCTCCTGTTGGATACGAATCCCCGGAAGATTGCCGAAAGCGTTCGTGAAGCGCGCGGCGTTGGCCCGCCGCTCCGCAACGAACCCCGGGAGTTTACGCAACTGGGTCTGGCCCAGCGCGCCTTCCATTTCGAGCGGACGCAGATTGTAGCCGGGCAGCACGAATCGGAACAGCCGCTTGAATTCATCGGAGTCGCCGGCGAGATGGCTATCCTGCGGCTGCTCCCGCATCCAACCGTGAGCGCGGATGCTGAGCATGGTGTGATACAGCTTGCGGTCGTCCGTGACGACGACGCCACCTTCCATCGTGCAGATATGATGGGAGAAGAAGGTCGAGAACGTTCCAAACAGGCCGAGCGTGCCCGCCTGCCGCTTGTCGAAGAGTGCGCCCATCGACTCGCAGTTATCCTCGAACAGAAGCAGCGAGTGCCTTTTTGCGATGTCCCGGAGCCTAGCGAAGTCGCAGGGGTTGCCCAGCAGGTTTACGGCAAAAATCGCCTTTGTGCGCGGCGTGATCGCAGCTTCGACAAGATCGGGATCGAGATTCAACGTCCTGCGATCGACGTCGACGAAGCGCAACGACAGGCGGCACTGGTGGACCGGATAATAGGTCGTGCTCCAGGAAACAGCGGGTACGATGACCTCGTCGCCGGGTTGAAGCCCGAGATCCGGATGATAGAACGCCGCCGCAAGGCCCAGCAAATTGGCGGACGAACCCGAATTGACCATCACGGCATATTTGCTGCCGAAGAACGTGGCGAACTGCTCCTCGAAAGCCCGAACTTCCTGGCCCATGGTGAAACGACCGCTGTCGATGACGCGTTGCAGCGCCGCGCGTTCTTCGTCGTCCCAAGTCGTCGAGGCGAGGGGAAAGGAAACGCTCATACCTGTCATACCTTCCTTAAGGCCTGCGTGTCTTGGCGGAGCATGCCGAGATAGGCCTTCCGCATTCCTTCGCTCAGCGGAGTGGTGGCCTGCCAGCCGAGGCTGTTGGATATCCTCACATCCATGAGCTTCCGACGCATGCCGGCCGGCCGCGTGGTGTCGTGCGTGAAGCTGCCGGTAAAGCCCACAACCTCTGCTGCGATCCGGTAATAGTCGTTGACGCTATGGTCATGACCGACGCCGACATTAATCATCTGCGGCAGATCCGCAAGACGCGGAAACCAGTCGATCACGAAGCGCGCGAGATCGTCGACGAACATGAACTCTCGCCGAGCTGTTCCGTCGCCCCAGATCTCCACCGACGACAAAGCCTCGTCCCGCGCCGTTGCGACCTTCCGTAAGGCCGATGCGACGAGGTGGCCCTTATCAAGATCGAAATGGTCGTCCGGGCCATAGAGGTTGCAGGGAATGACGGTCCGATAATTCAACCCGAATTCGCTGGAAATGGCGCTGCAATGACGCGCGCCGAGGATCTTCGCCAGCGCATAACCTTCATTGGTCGGCTCCAGCGGGGCCGTCAGGATGTCGGTTTCCTCGAGCTCCTTGTCCAGGTCCTTTGGGTACATGCAGGAGCTTCCGATGAAGAGAAGACTTGCGATGCCCTGCGAACGTGCCGCCTCGATGACGAATGTGTTTATGAGCGCGTTTTCGGCTAGGAACGCCGTCGGGTAGGTCATGTTCGCCTTGATTCCACCGACACGGGCCGCCGCGTGGATGACGGCGTCGTATCTATGTTTGGCAAACCAGTCCGCGACGGCCGTCTGACTGCCGAGGTCGAGCTCACTGCGCGACGGCGCCTCAAGCTCCCAGTCAAGCTGCAGTTCCGTGGCAACGCGCCTGATGGCCTTTCCTACGAGGCCGTTCCCCCCGGTGAGCAGGACCTTCATGTCATCTCACCGAGCAGTTTCGCTTTCCGAGCCAAAGCGAGGTCAGCCAGCGTCATCTCCTCCACGAGGCGCTCGAAGCTCGTCGTCGGCGACCAGCCGAGCCGTTGGCGGGCCTTCGAAGCGTCGCCGATCAGGAGGTCAACCTCAGTTGGCCTGAAATAATGCGCGTCGACGCGCACGATCGTCTTGCCGGTCTTCGTATCGATGCCGACTTCATCGACTCCCTCACCGCGCCACGCGATGGCAAATCCAGCATGGGCGAAAGACTTCTCAACGAACTCGCGTACCGATTTCGTTTCTCCCGTTGCCAGCACATAGTCGTCGGGCTCGTCCTGCTGCAGGATGCGCCACATGCCCTCGACATAATCCCGAGCATGGCCCCAATCACGCTTAGCATCGAGATTGCCGAGGAACAGCGTTTCCTGCTGACCGAGCGCGATCGCGGCAGCAGCTCGCGTGATCTTACGGGTTACGAAAGTTTCGCCTCGAATCGGGCTCTCGTGATTGAACAGGATCCCGTTGGAGGCGTGAATTCCGTAGGCCTCGCGATAATTGACCGTGATCCAATAAGCGTAGAGCTTGGCCGCCGCATAGGGCGAGCGAGGATAGAACGGTGTCGACTCTCGCTGCGGGATTTCCTGGACTTTACCGTATAGCTCCGAAGTCGATGCCTGATAGAAGCGGCAGGTCCGCTCGATACCAAGTATTCGAATGGCTTCAAGAATGCGCAGCGGCCCGATCGCATCGGCGTTTGCCGTGTACTCCGGCGTGTCAAAGCTCACATGGACGTGACTCTGCGCGGCCAGATTATAAATTTCGTCGGGCTTGCATTGTTGAATTAGTCTAATAATGTTAGTAGAGTCTGTCATATCTCCATAATGGAGATGAAAATTGCTGTCTTTCTCATGTGGATCGCGGAAAATGTGGTCAATACGGGCAGTATTGAAAAGAGATGCGCGCCGCTTGACGCCATGAACAGTATACCCTTTCGCAAGGAGAAGCTCCGCAAGATAGGCGCCATCCTGCCCAGTGATACCCGTAATCAGCGCTACTCTGTTCGATCCGCTCATTTTACATACCTCATCTGACCGTATCGCAGCCTGTGGAGTCTCGTTCGTCACAGGCGAAATTATGCCATCTATTGTCGCGAGGCATTTAATTCATGCGGCGTGGGATAGCCAGCCCGAACACACTGCGCTCGACCATACCTTGAAGAGACTGCGCGGATTTGGCTTCGATCGAGGGGCGAACTTTCTTCGTATGTGGGCGAGGATATGTCCCGGGATGCATCTCATAGAGTTTCGATGATTGAAGGCGTCGAGCCGCCTTCAATCGGAAGAGAGATCATCGCACCGATCGACAGAACTCTTCGCCCAGGGTTCAATTTGATGATGCCAGTCCACAGGTGTTGAAAGTGGGCGCCACTGGGCGATAGGCAGATTTGAGCGCGTCGAAACACGATGGACTTCCGAACAAATATGCTTATTGAGTGGACGTGCGCACTCCTTAAGGGGGCCGCGCGTTATTTGGACCAGAGCTCGTGATATGGCCTTGCCCAGGCGCTTGACCGCGATCGGCCGCCTCGGATTTCGTTCCCGCGCCTACGCCCGCCACGTCTATCAGAAGGTCGCAGCGCTCACGATCGGCGCCGTTTTCGTGTCACCGATCGGGCGTGGCCTCCGGCGATGGGCAGCGGGTTTCAGAGCGCCGAAGCCTCAACCAGATGTTCGGGCGGCGATGGTCGCGCACCTGTTTTATCTCGACCTCCTGCCTGAAATTCTCGAGTGCCGGGCTATACTCTCCGAAGGCGCCATGCTCCACCTCACTGTTCCCACCGATCGGGTAGAACAGGCCCAGCAATTAGTGCGCGACATTCCTGGAGTAGTGATTCACGCATGCGAAAATCGTGGCCGCGATATCGCTCCTTTCATTGCGTTGCTCAATGCGGGAACTTTCGATGCCTATGATGCCGTTCTAAAGCTTCATACCAAACGCAGCCCCCACCTGCTGGATGGGGAGATCCGTCGCAAGCTCCTTTTCAGCATGCTGGCTGGCGAACGCGGCGCGACGTGGCAGACGCTGGCCTTGTTCCAAGCTCCCAACACCGGCATCGTGGGTTGGAAGGACTGCTATCGTGAGGCGCCAGCCTACTGGATGGGCAACGAACACCGCGTGAGGACGCTCGCGGCGCAGATGAGCGTCCCAGACGATGTTGTCCGTTTGGGTTTCTTCGAAGGCTCGATGTTCTGGTTTCGACCGGCCGCGCTTGCCCGCCTCCGACGGCTCGGACTGTCGGGGGAGGATTTCGAGCCGGAAGAGCGGCAGCTCGACGGCACTCTCCATCATGCGCTCGAGCGCTGTTTCACCCTTTCCGCTTGGGCCGAAGGCTACACCGTTCGCGGGCTTGATGGGCGTCTATTGGGGTGAGACTTCAGCACGATCCCCCGAAGCCAATGGTCCGGCCGATCGCTCATTTCACGGAAACATCGCCGAACGTTAGCCTGCCAACTCGCGCGCGACGCGCAGAACATATTGGCCATAGTCGCTCTTCTTGAGTTTCTCGCCTATTGCGACGAGTTTCTGGGAGGAAATCCACCCCTGTCGCGCGGCGATCTCCTCCGGGCAGGCGATCCGCAAGCCCTGGCGGGCTTCCAGCGTGCGCACGAACTCCCCTGCCTCAAGCAAACTGTCCGGCGTACCCGTATCGAGCCAGGCGAAGCCGCGGCCCATCGATTCCACCGAGAGCTCGCCGCGCTCGAGATAGATGCGGTTGACGTCGGTGATCTCAAGCTCGCCACGCGGCGACGGCTTCAGGTTCTTCGCGATCTCGACGACCTGCGCATCGTAGAAATACAGCCCCGTCACCGCCCAGTTGGACTTCGGCTCCGAAGGCTTCTCCTCGATCGAGATCGCCTTGCCGGTCGTGTCGAACTCGACCACGCCATAACGCTCGGGATCGCGCACATGATAGGCGAACACCGTCGCGCCCTTGGTCCGCGTCTTCGCCCGCGCCATCATCTCGGGCAGGGTGTGGCCGTAATAGAGGTTGTCGCCGAGGATCAGCACCGAGGGCTCGCCCGCCACGAAATCGGCACCGATCAGATAGGCCTGCGCCAGCCCACCCGGATGGGGCTGCTCCGCATAGGAAAGGCTCATGCCCCAGTCGGAACCGTCGCCGAGGAGGCGCTTGAAGTTCGGCAGATCGTGCGGTGTCGAGATGACAAGCACCTCGCGGATGCCTGCGAGCATCAGCGTTGAGAGCGGGTAATAGATCATCGGCTTGTCGTAGACAGGCAGAAGCTGCTTCGACATCGCCAGCGTCATCGGGTGCAGCCGCGTGCCGGAGCCGCCGGCGAGGATGATACCCTTCATCGTCTATTCCTGGTCCTCGAGAAGCCGCTCAACGCAGGTCGCAAGCGACGAGCGCCACAGCGGCAACCTGACATTATGTCGAGCGGCGAGCTTGCCGCAATCGAGCCGCGAATTGGCCGGCCTTTGTGCCGGCGTCGGATAATCGGCCGTCGCGATCCGCTTCACCGCGACCGGCTTCCCGCCAAGGCGCTCGCGCTCGGCGAAAATCGCCTCGGCGACATCGGCCCAGACCGCCTCGCCCGTGGCGCTCATATGGAAGATACCGCGCAAGGTGTCATCCTGAGGGCGCGCGACCAGATTGCTCGCCACGGCGAAGACGGCGTCGGCAATGTCGAGCGCGCTGGTCGGACAGCCGGTCTGATCGGCGACGACGCCGACCTCGTCGCGGGTCTCGGCGAGGCGCAGCATCGTCTTGACGAAGTTCTTGCCGAAGGGGCTGTAGACCCAGGCCGTCCGCAGGATGGCGTGATTGTCCGTGGCGGCCGCCACGGCCCGCTCGCCGGCCAGCTTGCTGGCGCCATAGGCCGAGATCGGCCCGGTGGCGTCATCCTCGCGATAGGGCCGGTCAAGCGTGCCGTCGAAGACGTAGTCGGTCGAGATCTGGATGACGGGGATGCCGAGCGCGGCAGCCGCACGCGCCGCTTCACCGGCGGCCTCGCCGTTGACGCGCATGGCGAGGTCGGGTTCGCTCTCCGCCTGGTCCACCGCCGTATAGGCCGCCGCGTTGACGACGACATGGGGCCTGGCCGCGCGCAGCGCCGGCGCGATCGTCCTGGGAATGGCGAGATCGAGCTCCGGGCGGCGCAGCGCGACGATTTCGACGCCGGCCGGCACGCGCTCCAGCATGGCGCGGACGACCTGGCCGGTCCAGCCGGTGACGACGATGCGCAGACCCATCAGTCGAAATACCGCAGCATCTCGGCGAGCCGCGGATGCTTGCGGTCCTTGTCGGACAGAGTGAGCTTGTCGGCCGGCGAGCCCCAATCAATCCCGAGCGCCGGATCGTCGAAAGCGAGCCCGTGGTCGTTCTCCGGCGCATAGGGCGCCGTGACCTTGTAGAGAACCTCGGTATCGGGCTCGAGCGTGACGAAGCCATGGGCGAAGCCGACCGGCACCAGCAGCTGCCGCCAGTTCTCAGCCGATAGCTCGACGGCGACATGCCGCCCGAATGTCGGGGACGAGGCCCGGATGTCCACGGCGACGTCGAGGATGCGCCCACGCGTCACGCGCACCAGCTTGTCCTGGGCGAAGGGCGCCGACTGGAAATGCAGGCCGCGCAGCGTGCCGACCTGTGCCGATAGCGACTGGTTGTCCTGGACGAAATCGAGATCGATCCCCGCATCAGTGAAGGCTTTGCGGCTCCAAGTCTCCGAGAAGAAGCCGCGATGGTCCCCGAACTTCTTCGGCGTGACGATCTTGACGGCGGGGATCGCCGTTTCCTCGACGCTCAGCATTGCTTCCGTCTCCAGATCAGGCCGCGCCGAGGCGCTCGCCACGATAGACGCCGGAGCGGATATCGCCCCACCATTTCGGATTGTCGAGATACCACGCGACGGTGCGGCGCAGGCCCGTCTCGAAGGTCTCCTTCGGCGTCCAGCCCAGCTCGCGGCCGATCTTGCCGGCATCGATCGCATAGCGCGCGTCGTGGCCCGGCCGGTCGGTGACATAGCTGATCAGGCGCTCGCGCGGCCCCTGCGGATCGGGCCTGAGTTCGTCGAGGATGGCGCAGATCGCCTTCACCACCTCGATATTGGCCTTCTCGTTATGACCGCCGATATTGTAGCTCTCGCCGAGCTTGCCGTCGGTCGCGACCGTCAGCAGGGCGTCGGCATGGTCGTCGACATAGAGCCAATCACGGACGTTGAGGCCGTTGCCGTAGACCGGCAGCGGCTTGCCCTCGAGCGCGTTGATGATCATCAGCGGGATCAGCTTCTCGGGGAAGTGATAAGGGCCGTAATTGTTCGAGCAATTGGTCATCACCACCGGCAGACCGTAGGTGTGATGCCAGGCCCGAACGAGATGATCGGACGCTGCCTTCGAGGCCGAATAGGGCGAATTCGGCTGGTAAGCCGTGTCTTCGCGGAAGAACCCTTCCGCGCCGAGCGAGCCGAAGACCTCGTCGGTCGAGATGTGATGGAAGCGGAAGGAAGCCTTGCGCTCCTCCGGCAGCGCCCTGAAGTGGCGCAGTGCCTCCTGCAGCAGGGCGAAGGTGCCGACGACATTGGTCTCGATGAAGGCAGCCGGCCCGTCGATCGAGCGATCGACATGGCTCTCGGCCGCGAGATGCATCACGATATCGGGCTGGAAATCAGCGAAGATCGCCTTCATCCGCTCGCCATCGCCGATATCGGCCTGCTCGAAGCGATAGCGGTTGCTGCCGGCGATCGGCGCAAGCGAGGCCAGATTGCCGGCATAGGTCAGCTTGTCGACGACGCAGACCTCATGCTGAGTCTCTCCGATCAGCTTGCGGACCACCGCCGATCCGATGAAGCCGGCGCCGCCGGTGACGAGAAATTTCAGGTGCACGCGGCAGAACTCCAAGACATCGAAGGTAATGAACACCCGGGCCAAGTCGGCAAGAAGCAGCCTCCCGATACCGAGTCAAGGTATCGGCAGGCTTCAAGCTTCACCTCAATGCCTATCAATACCAAATCCCCTCGTTCAAGCCGCGTCCGGCGGCGCAGGTCCAAGACGTCGCGCGAAACCGTCTCGCAGCCCCGCGCGTATCGGTCGCAAAGCATCTGGCGTTCCTTTGAGAGCCAAGAGCGCGATCTGAGCCACAAGGGCTGCGCAAGACTTTGCCCGCCACGCCAGCGGCACATGCGAGAGCCGCGCCACCGCGATCACATTGCGCACATAGTAGTAGTTCCGGATCGGCGCATGGCGCAGGATCTGGGCTTTGCCGAGCTCGTCCTCGCTCACCGCCTCGCCCCAGCGATGCGGCATCGCGAGATCCGTCGCGATGTAGGATGCCCATCCCTTGCTCCAGGCCCGGAAGCCCCATTCGACATCGATGCCGGCGATGAAGAAATCGTCCCGGAAAGGGCCGATCTCCCGATAGGCCGCGACACTGATCAGCGAACCCGAGGTCGGCGCAAAATCGACGCCCGCAAGACCGTCGCCTCGCGGCTGGCCGCGCCATTCGTAACGGATCGGCTTGTAGAACCCTTCCCGAGGCGGCACGAGGCGCGGCGCGAGCAGCGCGACTTTCTCTCCCGCCTGCTCCAATGACAGGATACGATCGGCGAGGCTGGTCAGGATTTCGCTCGACGGCTCGCTGTCCTGGTCGAGCAGGAGGACATGCGTGAAGCCCGCCTCCGCTGCGGCATCCATCACGGCGTTGAGGCCGCGTCCCAAGCCGACATTGGTCGGGCTCGTCGTCAGGCGAAGATCGGCTGGCGCCAGCGCCGCCTGCGCTTCCGGCGTCACCGGCTCATTGGAAAAGGCGAAGAGCGGGATATCGCGCAACCCCTGCCCTTGCCGCGCCAGCAATGCGACATCCGGCCGATAGAGAACCACGGCCGCACAAGCGCCCCGGCTGCGCGTTTGCCCCTTCGGCGCCGACATCGTTCCCTACTCTTGGACTCTCCAGCGGACCCTTAGCGCTCCCGGGCGGCCCAATCAACCAAACGCCGCGGAAGGCATGCCATCGCAGGGGACGGGGTCCAGCCCCATCGTGTCGCTCGACGGAGGGTGCGGTCGTCGTCGCGCATCTGTAGCGAGCCAGGGTCGCTCCCGCCGCAATTGCCAGCGGGATTATTGGTATACTAGGATACAAGAAATGCGCGACGGGCCCCCTGTCGCCCCATAACCAAGCACGACGCTCGGGAGGAAAACGATGACCAGACGCATTTCGACACTCTTCGCCGCCGCCCTGATCGGGGTCGGGCTCGCTGCTTCGGGTGCTTCCGCGCAGGATGTCCCGGCTCCGGGCACCAGCGCCCGCGTCGACGCGATCAAGAAATCCGGCCAGCTGCGCGTCGGCGTCCTGGCCAATCCGCCGTGGCTGGTCGAGAACACCACCGGCGGGAGCACGCCCTGGTCGGGGCCGGCCTGGACGCTGTCGGAGGAATTCGCCAAGCGCCTGGGCGTGAAGCTCGTTCCGGTCCCGGTTTCGCATGAGACCAAGGTGCCGGTGCTCGCCGCCAACCAGGTCGATCTCACGATCTCGCCGCTCTCGGTCACCAAGGCGCGCCAGGCGGTGGTCGATTTCGTGACCTATTCGAGCACCAGCCTGTGCGTCTTCGGCCGGGCGGACAATCCGAAGGTCAAGGATGCGAAATCGGTCGACGATTTCAACAGCCCCGACGTCACGGTGGCCTACTTCACCGGCGGCGGCGAGGAGAACTGGGTCAAGGAGCGTTTCCCGAAGGCCAAGCTGCGCGGCGTCTCCAGCGCCGGCACCGCCGCACCGGTCGAGGAAATCATGGCGCGCCGTGCCGACGTGACCCCGATCAACCGTACGCCCTGGGTGTCGCTGAACAAGAAGGTCAAGGGCCTGATGGCGCTGCCGCATGGCAATAATTGCCAGGACAGCCAGGAAGCGGTGAACCAGATCGGGCTCGCCCTCGACAAGAACCAGCCCGAATTCCTGGCCTGGCTCACCGCCGTCGCCAAGCCGATGCTGCCGGACCTCCTCAAGCAGGAAGAGAAGATCGCCGGCTCGATGTAAGCCCGGCAATCGCAATTCCTGGCCGACACCACGATGCCGGGCGCCTGCCCGGCATCGTCATCTCAATCCGGCGCATCTGGTCCGCACCCTGATGGAATTCAATTTCGAACCTGTCCTGGATAGCTGGCAGTTCCTGCTCGGCGGCCTGGGCGTGACGCTGCAGCTCGCCTTCGGCGTCGTCCTGCTGAGCTTCAGCCTCGGCACCGCGATCGCGCTGGCCCGCCGCTACGGCCCAGGCTGGCTGCGCGTGATCCTGGTCTTCTACATCGACTCGATGCGGGCGATCCCCGTGCTCGTCGTGCTGGTCTGGATGTATTTCGCGTTGCCGATCGCGACGGGCTGGAACATGCCGCCGTTCTGGTCGGCACTGGTGGCGCTTTCGATCCATCTGGCGGCCTATGTCGCCGAAGTCGTCCGCGCCGGCATCGAATCCGTCCGCCTCGGCCAGATCCGGGCCGGGCTCGCGCTCGGCATGTCAGGGCCCCAGGTCGTGCGCAAGATCGTGCTGCCGCAGGCGATCGTCCGGATGATGCCGGCCTTCGGCTCGCTGCTGTCGCTGGCGGTCAAGGACACGGCCATCGCGACCGTGATCGCGGTGCCGGAACTGATGCGCCGCGCCGATGCGGTCGCGGGCCAGAGCTACGCCCCGGTCGAGGTCTTCACCACCGTCATGATCCTCTATTTCATCGTCATCTTCCCGCTCACCCGCATCGTGGACATCGTCTACAAGCGCGTCGCCTTCCTGGGCCGGTCATGAATCTCGACTGGTCCATCGTCGTCACCAGCCTGCCGCTGCTGGCCCATGGCGCGCTGATCACGGTCGCGCTCACCGTCTGCACCATGCTGATCGCCGTGCCCGGCGGTATCGTGGTCGCGCTGCTGCGCGAATCCAGCTTTCCGCCCGTCGCGTTCCTCGCGACCTGCTATGTCGAGCTTTTCCGCAACCTGCCGATCATCCTGCTGGTCTACTGGGCGTTCTATGTCATGCCCGTGGTGGCGGGGATCTCGTTCTCGCCCTTCGCGACCGGGCTGGTCGCACTGAGCCTGAACAACATCGCCTATAATTCCGAGACCTTCCGCTCCGGCATCAAGTCGATCCGCAAGGGCCAGACCGAGGCGGCGCTGGCGCTCGGCATGAGTCAGGCCGAGACCTTCCGCAAGATCATCCTGCCGCAGGCCTGGCGTCGGGTGCTGCCGGTCCTGGCCACGACCTGGGTGACCTTGTTCAAGGACACTTCGCTGGTCTCGGTCATCGCCGTCGGCGACCTCGCCCACACGGCGCTTCAGATCCGCTCGCAATCCTTCCGCGTCATCGAGATGCTGACGGCCATGGCGGTGATCTACTGGTTGCTCGGCTATCCGCAGGCGAAGCTCGCCGATTGGATCCACAAGAAGTTCGGGGTCAAGGAATGACATTCGCCCACGCCGCGCCGGAGGTCCTGCCGGAGCTCGTCCTGACCTATAAGGATGTGCGCAAGACCTACGGCAACTTCACCGCGCTGGACGGCGTCTCGATGGAAGTCCGCCGCCGGCAGGTCGTTTGCCTGATCGGGCCGTCCGGCTCCGGGAAATCGACGCTGCTGCGCTGCACGAACGCGCTCGAGACGACCGACGGCGGCGAGATCCGCTTCGACGGCGTGCCACTGCCGAAGGACGCCACCGAGATCCGCAAGGTGCGGCAGCGCATGGGCATGGTGTTCCAGAACTTCGAGCTCTTTCCGCATAAGAACGCGGTCGAGAACGTGATGATGGGGCCTTCGACCGTGCTCGGCCTGTCCGACTCGGAATCGCGGGCGCGGGCCGAGGCCCTGCTGGCCAAGGTCGGCCTGTCCGACAAGGCCGGCAACTACCCCTCGAACCTTTCCGGCGGCCAGCAGCAGCGCGTCGCGATCGCGCGCGCGCTCGCCATGAACCCGGAGGTGATGCTGTTCGACGAGCCGACCTCGGCGCTCGATCCCGAGACGATCGGCGAGGTGCTCAACGTGATGAAGGCCCTCGCCGACGATGGCATGACGATGATCGTGGTCACTCACGAGATGATGTTCGCCAAACGCGTGGCCGACCATGTCGTCGTGTTCGAGCGAGGCAAGATCATCGAACAAGGACCGCCCAGGCAGATCTTCGACGCCCCGTTGCAGGAGCGAACCCGCGACTTCCTGAGTCACCTGGGCTGGGAGGCCTGACGAGGCCGGGAGAGGGAGCGACGCCGCCTCCCAACGACGCGCGCTCCCTCCGCAGGCGCCTCTGCCCGCCTCGCCTCCGAGTGCCATGTCTCCCCTGGCCCATTCCGACGACGAGCCACGGAGCCCTAGCAGACGCAGGTCGACCGCCTGATTACGGATGGATGAATTTGCGGTCACGTTGCGGGCAACGAGTTGGCGCACCGGCCGCATAGGCGGAACGACCGTCGCCACAATCCCGTCTACGCCCACATGGTTGCTGCGGGGTCTTGGAAAGCGCAGCGGCCGCCACCCGAGTGAGTCCTGTCACTCCGTCAAGAGCATCAAGGCGAGCGTCCATCCGGCGCCGAATTCCAACCCGGTCCGGTCGTCATGCGGTATCCGTTTGTACAGTCACAGCTCACGACTGGTCAGAATCTCCTATTCCGCGCAAAATCCGCGGCACAGCCGAATTTTGTAGAAACTTTGAATGAAACGGCGCGCGAAATTTTATCAACTTGCACCGAATCTGAGGAGCAGATCTAAGGAGTTCGCATGCTGACCGTGCACGACATGTTCACCTTACTGGGTCTGATCGCCTTTGCCGCGCTGGGATATGCATTCCTGCTGGCCACGCGCAGCGTAACGTAAGTCTTAGAGCTGATGATCTGGTGCTTGCCTGCGCATGTGTGTAAGGAATTGTTTACCTTGCACGAACATGGCCATCATGAGCATCGATCTCGCCCTGAAACTCTGCGGAATCTTCGCTTTCGGCATGCTGGCCTATGCGATGTTCATCGCGATCCGTGGACCGAAAGTGGAGCAGCCGGCTAGCGAACTCGAAGGCCTGACGGCCGACGCGCCGGGATATTCGCGCGGCGCGCGCGCAGGCTGAGCGTCACGCCACCTTCGCCGTTGATTTAAACCTGCATGCTCGAGATGCGTGATGGCAGCTTCGCTGCGTCGGGGCTCTGCGGGCTGAAGGGCCCGAGCTTGACCTTCCAAATGACTTGAAACTGCTGAATTTCAGAAGAAATTTGGAGCGGGCGATCGGGATCGAACCGACGACATTCAGCTTGGGAAGCTGACGTTCTACCACTGAACTACGCCCGCATGCCGTTCACGCTGGCGAAGCAACGCGTGGCAGGTTCCGCGTTCATAGCGGGTCCGGAGACAGGTGTCATCCGGGAATATGCCTTGGGGCAACCGAGACCGGGCGGCCCCGCTCAGCCCTTGAAATGCTTCGAGAGCTTGAGGGCCTGACCCTGATAGTTCGACTTCAGCCCGGAGCCGTAAAGTGCTTCCGGCCGCGCGGCCATGGTCTCGTAGACGAGGCGCCCGACGATCTGGCCGTCCTCGATGATGAAGGGCACATCGCGGGAGCGCACCTCCAGCACAGCGCGGGCGCCACGGCCCCCGGCCGCACCGTGGCCGAAGCCGGGATCGAAGAAACCCGCATAATGGACACGAAACTCGCCGACCAGCGCATCGAAAGGTGTCATTTCGGCGGCATGGTCCGGCGGGACATGCACGGCCTCCTTCGAGGCGAGGATATAGAACTGGCCGGGATCGAGGATCATGCTGCCGGAGCCGTCGTCGGGAATCGGTTCCCAGAAATCGGCGACGCGATAGGCGCCGACGCGGTCGACATCGATCAGCGAGGTATGGTGCTTGCCACGATAGCCGAGCAGCCCATCGAAGCCGGACAGGTCGACGCTGACAGCGACGCCGCCCTGAAAGGAGGGCTCGGCGGCCGTGACGAGCGTCTCGCGGGCGTGGAGCTCACCCAGCGCGCGGTCGTCGAGGCGGGTCTCGCCGGCACGGAAGCGGATCTGGGAGAGCCGCGACCCGGAGCGGACGAGCACCGGGAAGGTCCGCGGCGAAATCTCGATGAAGAGCGGCCCCTCATAGCCATCCTCGACCAGATCGAACTCGCGGGCCCGATCGGTGATGACGCGGGTAAAGACGTCGAGGCGGCCGGTCGAACTCTTCGGATTGGCGGCGGCGCGCAGCCCCTTGGGAAGCTGCAAGCCCTCCATCAGCTCGGCTATGTAGACGCAATCCGTCTCGAGCACGGCACCGCGCGTCAGGTCGATCTCGTGCAGCGAGAGATCCTCGATCCGGCTGCGGACCGTGCGTTCGGGGCCGGGCAGGAAACTCGCCCGCACGCGATAGGCTCGGTCGCCGAGACGCAGGTCGAGGCTCGCGGGCTGGACCTGGCCCTCGACGACCGGCCGTGCGAGCGTGATCGCGCCCTGCTCGATGAAGGCGCGAATGAAGCTGTCGGGCTGGATGCCGGGCTTGAAGGTCAGCATGCGGGTTCCGCGCGGATAATCCTCCATAGCTACCGAAGCGCCTCCAAAACGCCAAGCGGCCGGATTGCGGCGCACCGAGCGGCTGCGCGGTTGTCCACGCCAGAATCACAGGGCCGGCGCCATTGACGCTGTCGCCGGCAGGCCGATAACAAAGCTGTGGCGGCACGAAGCCGCAACAGGCTGCAGCCGGAGCCTCGACAATGTATCAGGCACAGACGCGCGGCGTGCGCGTAACCGTGGCGCCATCCTTCATGGATGCGGAATCCTCGCATGCGCAGGGCCGCTATTTCTGGGCCTATGCGATCGAGATCGTGAATCTTTCGGCGCAGACCGTGCAGTTGATGACGCGCCACTGGTTCATCACTGACGGACGCGGCGAAACGCATGAAGTGCGCGGCGAGGGTGTCGTCGGCAAGCAGCCGGTGCTTCGGCCCGGCGAGAGTTTCAACTACACCTCCGGTTGCCCGCTGACGACGCCGGACGGCTCGATGCGCGGTTTCTACGCCATGCAGGATGAGAGCGGCTCGGTCTTCGAGGTCGAGGTGCCGCTCTTCCCGCTCGATTCCCCCTATGTGAAGAAGGTTCTGCATTGACCGCCTCCGCTCAAGCCGGGCTGCGCTACACGCCGCTCGAAATGCTCGCCCGCCTCGTCGCCTTCGACACGGTGAGCGACAAGTCCAACCTGCCGCTGCTCGACTTCGTCGAGGATTATCTCGCCGGCTGGGGCGTGCCGTCCGTGCGCTTCCCCAACGCGACGGGCGAGAAGGCGGCCTTGTTCGCGACCGTCGGCCCGCAGGATCGCGGCGGTGTCGTACTCTCCGGACATACCGACGTCGTGCCGGTCACCGGCCAGGCCTGGAGCCGCGACCCGTTCACGCTGCATGTCGAGAACGGCCGGGCCTATGGCCGCGGGGCCGTCGACATGAAGGCTTTCCTCGCGCTCGGACTGGCGCTGGTGCCGGATTTCCTGGCGGCCGATCTGAAGACGCCGATCCATCTCTTCCTGTCCTATGACGAGGAGGTGACCTGCCTCGGCGTCGTCGACGGCATCGCCGCGATGGGCAAGACGTTGCCGCGGCCGCGCGCCGTCATCGTCGGCGAGCCGACGATGCTCGACATCTGCGATGCCCATAAGGGCGTCCGGACGTTCCAGACCACGATCAAGGGCTTCGCTGCGCATTCCTCCAAGCCGCAGCTCGGCGCGAGCGCCGCCCATGCCGGGGCGCTGCTGGCCGCCGAGCTCGATCATATGGCCGAGGATGCCAGGCAGCGGCTGGACAAGAGCGGCCGCTTCGACCCGCCCTACGACACGGTGCATATCGGCTCGTTCCACAGCGGCATCGCCCGCAACATCCTGGCCGACCGTGGCGAGATCCTGTGGGAGATCCGGACCCTGCCGACCTCCGATCCCGAGGCCGGGCCGGCGCGGTTCGCCGCTCTGTCGGACAAGGTGCAGGCTCGCATGCGCTCGACCGCCCCGACTTCGTCGGTCGAGACGCTGATGACTTCGGACGTGCCCGGACTGGCTCCCGAGCCGGGCTCGGAGGCCGAGCGGCTCGCCATGCGCCTGTCCGGGCGCAACCATACCATCGCGGTGTCCTATGCCACCGAGGCCGGGCATTTCCAGCAGGCCGGACTTGCGACCGTGGTCTGCGGGCCGGGCTCGATCGACCAGGCGCACCAGCCGGACGAGTACATCACGCTGGAGCAACTTCAGGCCGGCGAGACCTTCATGCGCAAGCTGATGGCGGAGTGCCAGGCGGGGTAGGTCGCCCGCCGGGCCGAGGTAGCGCGCTCTGCGTCATGCTCGCCCTTGTGGCGAGCATCCACGTCTTGAACGCAACCTTCGACCAGCGAAGACGTGGATGGCCGGGACAAGCCCGACCATGACGGGAACGTTGCGCTCGGAGGCTTATAACCCCGCCGACAGCCCGCTCTCGACCTCGGCCGGATCGAAGGAATAGCGCCGCGAGCAGAATTCGCAGGTGACGCCGAGCCTGCCGTCATCGGCTATCATCGCGCGGCGATCCTCCGGCGAGAAGCCGCGCAGCATCGACAGCACGCGCTCGCGCGAGCAGCGGCAGGCCTCGTGCACGGTGACCGGCTCGAAGACGCGGGCGCCCCGCTCGTGGAAGAGACGGTAGAGCAGGCGCTCGCTTTCCAGCATCGGGTCGAGCAATTCATGGTCCTCGACCGTCTCGACCAGCGAGCGCGCCTCCATCCAGGCGTCGTCGCTGATGCCGTCGGGATCGGTGCTCGTCAGGATCTGGTGCCCCTCCGGCGCATCGCCGGGATGGATGTCGGCGGCACGCAGGCGATCATGGGAATGCGGCATGAACTGAACGAGGATGCCGCCGGCGCGCCATTGCGGCCGCCCGCCCGTCGTGACCGTGCCGACGCCGAGCCGCACGCGGGTCGGTATCTGCTCCGACTGCCGGAAATACTGGTGCGCCGCCTCTTCGAGGCTCTGGCCCTTCAGCGCGACGATGCCCTGATAGCGGGTCGTGGCCGAGCCCTGGTCGACGGTCATGGCCAGATGGCCCTCGCCGAGCAGCTCCCCTGTCGAGATCTTGTCGAGCGCGATCGCCTCGACGAGCTTCGCCTCGTCGATATGAGCGACGGCGCGGAAATTGTCGGGCGCATTGAAGTCGACGACCATCATCGGGATGGCGCCGTCGCTCTTGGTCTGGAGCTGGAAGCGGCCCTCGAACTTCAGCGCCGTGCCGAGCAGCACGGCCAGGGCGGCCGCCTCGCCCAGCACGCGCGAGACCGGCGCGGGATAACCGTGCCGGTCAAGGATCGTGTCGATCGAAGGGCCCAGCCGCACGACGCGGCCGCGCACGTCGAGATCGGGCACGGCGAAGGGGACGACCCGATCGTCGAGCCCAATGATGGTGTCGCCGGCGGCCATCAGGCCGCCGCTCCGCCGAAGCACCAGGCCAGGATGCCCTTCTGCGCGTGCAGTCGGTTCTCGGCCTCGTCGAAGACGGCCGATTGCGGGCCGTCCATGATCTGGTCGGTGACCTCCTCGCCGCGCGAGGCCGGCAGGCAATGCATGAAGATCGCCTCCCTGTCGGCGCGCTCCATCAGCCGCTCGTCGACCTGATAGGGCCGCAGCAGGTTGTGGCGCGTGCCTTCCTCGTCGCCCATCGAGACCCAGCAATCGGTGATGACGCAATCGGCGCCCTCGACGGCCTCCTCGGGGCGGTTGGTCAGCGACAGCTTCGCGCCCTGCTTCTTCGCCCAGGAGATCAGGGCCGGCGGGGGCGCGAGCTCCTCCGGCGTCGCGATGGCAAGCTCGAAATCGAGCCGGCCGGCGGCATGGACCCAGGAGGTCAGCACATTGTTGGTGTCGCCGGTCCAGGCGATGCGCTTGCCCTCGATCGCGCCCTTGCGCTGCTCGAAGGTCATGACGTCGGCCATGACCTGGCAGGGATGCTGGCGCTTGGTCAGGCCGTTGATCACCGGGACGGTGGCGTATTTCGCCATCTCGACCAGCGAGTCGTGGTCGAGGATGCGGATCATGATCGCGTCGACATAGCGCGACAGCACACGGGCGGTATCGGCGATGGTCTCGCGCTCACCGAGCTCGATCTCATGGCCGGCGACCATCATCGGCGATCCCCCGAGCTCGCGGATGCCGACATCGAAGGAAACCCGCGTGCGCAAGGACGGCTGCTCGAAGATGGTCGCGACGACCTTGCCTTCGAGCAGGCGGTCGCCCGCGGCCGCGGGCGTACGGCGTCGCGATTTGATCTCCTCGCCGGTGCGCAGGATCGCGCGCAGCTCGCTGCCGGAGAAATCGGAGAGATCGAGGAAATGGCGCGTCACGGGCGCTTCCTTCGCTTTCGCAGGATGGATCGGTTGAACTTATTCGGCGGCCGGGCGCTTCAGTGTCGCCTCGATGGCGCCGGCGGCCTTGTCGAGCCGCGCCACGGCCTCGGCGACATCCGCCTCGCTGATGATCAGCGGTGGCAGCAGGCGCACGACGTTGTCGCCGGCCCCAACCACAAGCAAGCCTTGTGCCCGCGCCTCGTTGACGAAGTCGGTATTGGGCGTGTGGAGCTTGAGGCCGAGCATCAGGCCCTCGCCGCGGATCTCCGCAATGACCTCGGGATGCCTGTCCTTGAGCTCGGCCAGGGACTGCTTGAGCCTGAGGGCGATCTGGCCGACCCGTTCGATGAAGCCCGGCTCGAGCACCACATCGAGCACGGCATTGCCGACCGCCATGGCGAGCGGATTGCCGCCGAAGGTGGTGCCATGCGTGCCGAGCGTCATGCCGGAGGCGGCGTCCTCGGTCGCGAGGCAGGCACCCATCGGAAAGCCGCCGCCGATGCCCTTGGCGATCGACATGATGTCGGGCGCGACGCCGTAGATCTCATGGGCGAAGAACTTGCCGGTGCGCCCGACGCCGGTCTGGATCTCGTCGAAGATCAAGAGCAGGCCGTTCTCGTCGCAGAGTTCGCGCAGAAGCTTGAGGAAGCGGGCCGGCACGGAGCGCAGTCCACCTTCGCCCTGGATCGGCTCGATCATCAGCGCGGCGGTTTCCGGCGTGATCGCGGCGCGCAGCGCCTTCTCGTCGTCGAAGGGCACCTGGTCGAAACCCTCGACCTTCGGGCCGAAGCCGTCGATGTATTTCTGCTGGCCGCCGGCGGCGATGGTCGCCAGCGTCCGGCCGTGGAAGGCGCCCTCGAAGGTGATGATGTGGAAGCGCTCGGGATGGCCCTTCGCGGCATGGTATTTCCGCGCCATCTTGATGGCGCACTCGTTCGCCTCGGCGCCGGAATTGGTAAAGAAGACGCGCTCGGCGAAGGTCGCCTCGCAGAGGCGGCGGGCAAGCCGCTCGCCCTCCGGCGCGCCATAGAGATTCGAGGTGTGCCAGATCTTGCCGGCCTGCTCGGTCAGCGTCTTGACCAGATGCGGATGGGCGTGGCCGAGTGCGTTGACGGCGATGCCGGCGCCGAAATCGAGATAGCGGGTGCCATCGGCGGTGATCGCCCAGGGGCCCTCGCCGCGCTCGAAGGCGACGGGCGCGCGGGCATAGGTCGGGACGAGCACGGACTGGCTGGCGGAAACAGGGGCGGGAGCCATGAGACGAAGATCCTCGCGAAGGGGGCGGGGTGAGAACGGACTGGCGCTGGATTGAGAACGACGATCCGGGATGGACGCTGCCTACATGCAGCCATGATAAGACCCGGTGACGACGTTATCGTCGCACCCAGCTCCGGACTTCTCGTCGCGCCGTCATCCGCATCGTTCGGGCCTTGATCCGCAAACATAAGCGCCGCCCGAACGGGGCGGCGTCATCTTGTGGATAAATATGCTTAAGGCGACCGGGACTGTCAATTCAAAGCGGCGCGGACAGTGTTGCCGAAAGGATTCGCTTGACGGCGCAATTGCGAATCGCCTGGGGAAAAGCTGTTTTCAGATTCGGCGACTCTTGTTCGCGAGTCACCTCAGCTTGTATGGTCGGCTTCGTCAGATACGACATTTCGTGCGGCGCCTCCTGTACCGTCTGTTGCGGCAGTAACGGCTTTGTCCCAGCGACATCGCCGACGGTCCCGGATTCCGTCACGAAGCGCCCTTAAAGGCAGGCACCGCGAGGGGCCGGCCGGACAAGACAGGTGATGCGGATGAACGAAGCCGGAGCATGGACTGACGAACGCGTCGAACTGCTCAAGAAGCTCTGGAGCGACGGGCTGAGCGCCAGCCAGATCGCCGCCGAGCTGGGCAATGTCACGCGCAACGCGGTGATCGGAAAGGTTCACCGTCTCGGCCTTTCGGGCCGGGCCAAGAGCGCGGCCCAACCGGCCGCGCCCCGCAATGCCGCCCCGCGCAAGGCCCCGCCGCGCTCGCCGAGCCACCCGATGGCGAGCCCAGCGGTCGTGACGCGCGGCGCCAACGCACTGGCTCCCGATTTCGCGCCGGAGGCCGAGATCGAGGCCCAAGCCGCGCCGCTGCCTTCCGAAGACGTGGTGATCCCGTTCTCCGAGCGCGTCACCATCATGGATCTGCGCGAGTATATGTGCCGCTGGCCGATGGGCGACCCGACGAGCCCGGATTTCCGCTTCTGCGGCGCGCGCTCGCAGACCGGCCTGCCCTATTGCGCCCACCACTCGCGCATTGCCTACCAGCCCGCCGCCGACCGCCGGCGCGACCGGAACAAGGCCCGGGCCTGAGGCAGCAGGGCAGGCAAAAAAAGAAAACCGGCCCTCGCGGCCGGTTTTTTATTCCCCAGTTCGCAAATCCTCCCTCGTCATCCCGGACAAGCTGCGACAGCGGCGCCGATCCGGGATGACATCGTGTTTGATGTCGAAACCGACCTGTTCTGAGGCGGCCCGGACTTCAGAACCCTGCCTCCTTCTGGTGTCGCACCGCGAGGATCGTCACGGCATCCCCACCAAGGCGATAGCGCACGACATAGCCGCTATCGCCAAAATCGATCAGCCATTCGCGGTATGGCTCGGGCAGATCCTCGATAAGACGGCCCATCTGAGGGTGCGCACCCAGCGCGCGCACTCCCGAGACGATTGTTTCGCCCGCACGCCTGGCAGCCGAGGGATTCTTGGGTCGCAGAAAGGCACGAAGCCGCTCTAGATCGCGGATCGCCGCCGGGGAGAAGATCACGCGCGGCATGCAGGCGCGGGCTGCTCGTCTTCAGTTCCCCAGCTCAGCAGCCATTTCTCGACCTCGTCAGCCGTGGCGTGCAGGCCGTTCGCCTGGAATTCCTCCCACGCCTTGAGCGTGTCCTGCCGCAACGCCTCGCGCTTTTCCTCGCGCTCGACATACTCCGCGATCGCCTCCCGCATGATCCAATGCGAGGTGCGGCGGCGCGCCGTGGCGAGATTCTGCACGCGGCCTTTCAGCTCGTCGTCGAGCTTGATGGAGGTAACCCCCGCCATGTCAACGCTCTCCTAAAAGGTAATACCTGACGCTACCATAGCGCATTCGCGCACAAGCGTCACGCGCCTCACAGCCTCCGCTTCTTCTCCAGCGAGCGGCTCCAACGCGAGAGCGCGAAGCAGATCAGCCAGTAGATCGCCCCGGAGAAGACATAGGCCTCCATGTTCATGCCGACCCAGTTGGGATCGGCCAACGAAGCCTGCGCGATGCCGAGCAGGTCGAGGATCGAGACGACCAGCACCAGCGTCGTGTTCTTGATCAGGGCGATGAACTCGTTGGTCATGGCCGGCAGCGAGATGCGCAGCGCCTGGGGCAGGACGATGAGGCCTGTCGCCTTCCAGTAGTTGAGCCCGAGCGCCGTCGCCGCCTCGCGCTGGCCCTTGGGCAGGGCCTGCAGGCCGCCGCGCACCGCTTCCGCCATATAGGCGGCGATGACGAAGCCGAGCCCGATCACGGCGCGCGCCAGCCGATCGATGCCGATGCCGCCGGGCAGGATCAGCGGCAGCAAGAGCGAGGCGAGGAAGATCACGGCGATGATCGGCACGCCGCGCCAGAACTCGATGAAGACGATGCTGATCAGCCGGATCACGCGCAGCTCCGACTGGCGGCCGAGCGCGAAGAGGATGCCGAGCGGAATCGCGATCAGGCTGGAATAGATCGAGATGAACAGGGTGAGCATCAGCCCGCCCCATTCGCGCGTCTCGATATAGCGCAGCCCGAAGCCGCCCGAGAGCAGCCAGATGCCGAGCGGCGGCAGCAGCACCAGCATCGTGACGCCGAGCCTGAGCTTCAGCCGGTGCGGCGCGAAGATGACGGAAGCGATGCCCAGCACGAAGGCGATGCCGGCGATATCGACGCGCCAGCGCTGGTCGGCAGGATAGAGCCCGTACATGAACTGGCCGAAACGGGCCTTGATGAAGACCCAGCAGGCGCCGCCGGGCGCGCAATCGGCCCGCGTCGTGCCGGTCCAGGTCGCGTCGATCAGCGCCCAGCGGATAAGCGGCACCGCAAGCCAGGCGATGCCGAAGGCAAGCACCAGCGTGGTGAAGCCGGTGAAGGGCGTGCCGAAGAGGCGCTCGCGCCAGAGGGAGAGGGAGGAGGTGCGATTCATCGCGTCACCAGGGCGATGCGGGCGTTGTACCAGTTCATGAAGGCCGAAACGGCAAGGCCGATGACCAGATAGACGGCGAGCGTCATGGCGATGATCTCGATGGCCTGACCGGTGTTGTTGAGCGCCGAGCCCATGAACAGACTGACGACGTCGGGATAGGCGATGGCCGCACCGAAGGAGGAGTTCTTCAGCACGTTGAGATACTGGTTGGTCATCGGCGGGATCATCACGCGCAGCGCCTGCGGGATGGTGACGAGCCGCAGGATCTGGCCGGAGCGCAGTCCCAGAGCCGAGCCGGCCTCGGTCTGGCCGTGCGAGACCGACTGGATGCCGCCGCGGACGATCTCAGCGATGAAGCCGGCCGTGTAGGTGACGAGTGCCGCCAGTAGCGCCACGAATTCGGGAATGACGGCGAAGCCGCCGCGATAGTTGAAGCCGCGTAGCGCCGGAACGTCCCAACGCGTCGCAAGCGTGGCCCAGACCAGCGCCAGCAGCGGCACGGCAACCAGCAGGGCAAGGCCGACGGCCAGCGTCGGCGCCTGCTGGCCGGTGCGCTCCCGCCGCCGCCGGCCCCAGATCGAGAAGACCCAGAAGGCGAGGGCGCAGACGAGGATGACGAGCCCGGCGATCCGGAAATTCTCCATCCCGTCGGGCAGCGGGATGGTCACGCCGCGATTGTTCAGGAAGGCGACGCCGAACAGGCTGATGCTCTGGCGTGGCGCGGGCAAGGCGGCGATGACGCCGAAATACCAGAACAACACGAAGAACAGCAGCGGGATGTTGCGGACGAACTCGATATAGGCGCCGGCGATCGTCGAGAGCAGCCAGTGCGAGGACAGCCGCGCAATGCCGACGACGAAGCCGAGTGCCGTCGCCAGCACGATCGCGATCACCGTGACCAGCATGGTGTTGGCGACGCCGACCCAGAACAGGCCGAGGATGTTGTCGGCCTGGGTGTAGCCGGTCAGCACGAAGGGCACCTCGATGCCGGAGGTGCGCCAGAGGAAATCGAAGCCGGAGGCGATGCCGGCCTTGACCATGTTCTCCGAGGCGTTGCGCACGAAGAAGACGGTCATGCCGACGAGGAAGACGACGACGGCGATCTGGTAGATCCAGTCGCGGACGCGCTTGTCGTTAATGAGGGATAGGGCCTTGGCCAAGGCAGTCCTCCGGCAAGAGGGCTGGGAGGAAAAACCAGCCGTCATTCCGGGCGGAGCGGAGACCCGGAATCCATCATAGCGCACCGCGCTCTACGATGGATTCCGGATCGGCGCCGCTACGCCGCTTATCCGGAATGACGGCCGCGTTTCATTGTCGAGCGAATGCGTCCAAGCGCCCTGCTCTCACTGGAAGGGCGGGGTGAAGAGCAGTCCGCCCTTGGTCCAGAGCTGGTTCTGGCCGCGCTCGAGCTTCAGGGCAGAGCCCATGCCGACGGTGCGCTCATAGCTCTCGCCGTAGTTCCCGACCTGCTTGATCGCGTTGTACATCCAGTCGTTCGACAGGCCCATCATGGCGCCGAAACCGCCCTCGGCGCCGAGCAGGCGCCGGACTTCGGTGTTCTTCGAATTGGCCTTCATCTCGTCGACGTTCTTGGAAGTGACGCCGAGCATCTCGGCCGCGATGGTGCCGTTGAGCACCCAGCGGACGATGAGCTGCCAGCGTTCGTCGCCCCAGCGCGTCACCGGCCCCTGCGGGTCGTTCGAGATCGGCTGGGTCAGGATGATGTGATCATCCGGGACCTTGAGCTTGGCGCGCTGTCCAGCGAGCGCGCCGACGCCGGCCGTATAGGCATCGCAGCGGCCCGAATCATAGGCGGTGATAGCGTCGTCGTTCTTCTGGAAATTGGTGATGGTGACCTTGAGGTTGCGCTCGCGGAACCAGTCGGCGGCGTTCTTCTCCTCGGTCGAGCCGGCAGCAACGCAGACCGAGGCGCCGTCGAGGCCGGCCGCGTCCTTCACGCCCGTCGACTTGCGCACGATGAAGGTCTGGCCCTCGTAGAAATTGATGCCCTGGAAGTTGAGGCCGAGCGTGGCGTTGCGCGAGAAGGTGATGGTCGAATTGCGCGAGAGCACGTCGACCTGGCCCGATTGCAGGATCGGCCAGCGCTGCTGCACCGAGGTCGGCGTGTACTTCACCTTGTTGGCGTCACCGAGGACGGCGGCGGCGAGCGCCCGGCAGTAGTCGACGTCGAGGCCGGTCCACTCGCCCTTGTCGTTGGCGAAGGAGAAGCCGGGCAGGCCGAGATGCACGCCGCATTCGAGATTGCCACGCGCCTTGACCGCATCCAGCGTCGGGCTCGGAGCGAGCTGCTGCGCCTGCGCGAAAGACATTCCGGCGGCAAGCATGCCCGCCACGCCCAAGATTCTGATGGTCATATCCGTCTCCCCGAAGCCATTGACGGCTTTCTGCGTTGGAGACCGGACTATGCAACAGCCGCGCCGAAAGCGATAGCGCCCGGCGCGGCCTCGATTTCATCAGTTGCCGAACACGGTGTTGAGCTGGGCACCGACCATGATGAAGGTGGTGCGCTTCGACATCTCCTTCAGGTGCACCGCGCCGATATAGGTCATCGCCGAGCGCACCCCACCCATGATCTCCTGCATCGTGCCCTCGACCGGGCCGCGATAGGGCACCTCGACGGTCTTGCCTTCGGAAGCCCGGTACTTGGCGACGCCGCCGGAATACTTGTTCATCGCCGTGTCCGAGGACATGCCGTAGAAGGTCATCGCCACCGGCACCTTCTGGCCGCCGCGCTCCTCGTAGCGGATCTCGCCCTCGCACTCGTCATGGCCGGCAAGCATGCCGCCCATCATCACGAAGTCGGCGCCGCCGCCATAGGCCTTGGCGACATCGCCCGGCACGGTCAGTCCGCCATCGCCGCAGACCAGGCCCTTCAGCCCGTGCGCGGCATCGGCGCATTCGATGATCGCCGAGAGCTGCGGATAGCCGACGCCGGTCATCTTGCGGGTGGTGCAGACCGAGCCCGGCCCGATGCCGACCTTGACGATATCGGCGCCAGCAAGAATCAGCGCCTCGGTCATGTCGCCGGTGACGACGTTGCCGGCCATGATCGCGGCATCCGGAAAAGCGGCGCGCGTCGCCTTGACCGTGTCGACGAACTTCTCGGTATAGCCGTTGGCGACGTCGAGGCAGATCTTGGAGATCGGCGACTGGGCGTGAACCGCCTTGAGCTTGTCGTG
Organism: Hyphomicrobiales bacterium; assembly: GCA_930633495.1. Taxonomy (NCBI): domain Bacteria; kingdom Pseudomonadati; phylum Pseudomonadota; class Alphaproteobacteria; order Hyphomicrobiales; species Hyphomicrobiales bacterium. Next base: position 2,424,610 of record CAKNFJ010000001.1, read on the forward strand.
GTCGGCATCGGTGGTGCCGAGCGAGTAGAAGGCGTTGGCCGAGCCCGGCTCGCGGAAGAAGGCGATCAGTTCCTCGGCACTGTAATGCTTGTGCAGCGCGACCATGGCGCCGTGCTTCAGCAGGGCGCGGGCCATGCTCATCGTGCCGACCACGTCCATATTGGCGGCGATGAGCGGGAAGCCCTTCCACTCCTTGCCCGTATGGGCGAAGCGGAAGCTGCGCTCGACATCGACTTCGGCGCGGCTGCCGAGCGTCGAACGCTTCGGCCGGATCAGCACGTCGCGAAAGTCGAGCTTCGGATCGTTTTCGATGCGCATGATGAGCCTCTGGTGGCGTTCCGGCCCGGCTTGGGCCGGAAACCCGAGGATTTTGCCCGGGTGACGCACGCGAAAGAGGCGTGCGCCGACACATAGCGCCCGGCCCCGCGCGATGCAATCCCGGCTGGAGCACCTCCGCGTTTCTTCGAATCGCGGAGGTGCTCCATCTATTTGTTTTGACGCATTTTCTTCACGCGAACCGGTGCCCACTTCGCTCGAAAATGCTCTCGCTCAAGCCGTGGCAGGCGGGCCAGCCGGGCGCGCGTTCTTGCGGATGGTGTAGAGGGTTGCGCCGATCACGATCGCGGCTCCGATCCAGGTGGTCAGCGCCGGAATCTCGGCGAAGAAGACGAAGCCGGTGAAGCTCGCCAGCAGCAGGCGGCTGAAATCGAGCGGCGCCAGCGCCGCCGCCTCGCCAACCTGATAGGCGCGGGTGATGAGCCATTGCCCCGCTGTGCCGAACACGCTGAGGACGACGAGCCAGAACCACTGGTTCGGCGTCGGCGACTGCCACCAGAGCCAGGTCGGGACGGCCAGCAGGACGATCAGCACGATGCCCTGGTAGAGCAGGATGGTGTCCGTGCGCTCGCTCCCGGCCAGCTTGCGGACGCTGACCGTGATGCCGGCGCCGAAGACAGCCCCGGCGACGGAGAGCAGCGCGTAGATATCGAGGCCCTCCGCCCCCGGCCGCAGCATGATCAACACACCGACGAAGCCGATGATCGTCGCGGCCCAGCGCCGCCCGTCGACCGCCTCCTTGAGCACGAGGACCGCGGCAATGGTGACGAAGAGCACCTGGCTGAAGCCGATCGCCGTCGCCTGGGCGAGCGGAATCTTGACCACGGCGGTGAAGCCGCAAAGCATCGACAAGAGCGTGACCACGCTCCGGAAGACCTGCAGGCCGAGACGCTCCGTATGCAGCGCCCGGCGCAGGCTGCCCGCTGCGAAGGCGAGCAGGATCGCGGTCATGATCACCTGACGGATCAGCAGGATCTGCGCCAGTGGAACGGCCTGGCCGACATGCTTGATGCCGGCGACCATCACCGCATAGACCAGCAGGGCCGCGATCATGAAAACCGAGCCGCGCAGATTGGGGCTGGCGCCACGCCACCAATGCCGCAGCCTGCGCGCAGGCGAACCCGGCGCAGCCTTTCGCCCGGCATCGCCCGGCGCCGCGCTCAGGACGATCGGTTCAAGCGTATCGGGCACGACGACCCTGTCGGAGAGCGAAGGCTCGGCCGGCTCCTGCCAGGCCTGCGCCGCATCCTCCCCATCCGTCCGGCTGTGCCGGCCGGTCCGCCGATCGTCGCTCATCGCCCCTCGACTCGGCCGGCCTCGGCCGGTCCTGCGTTGTTTCCCCTGCCCCCAAATCATTGAGGAATCTTGGCAATCCGGCCAATGACAATGTCACATGGCCGGATTGCTCCGGCGGCGCGGCGACAGCAGGGCCGGCATTCGCCGCGAGGGCTGGGCAAGCGACCGGGCAGGCTCTAGGACGGCACCTGTTCGTCGCGGAGCACGCGCTTGAAGGTTCTGGTCGAGGATTTCACCAAGGGGCTGCGGGCGCTGGCGCCGAGCCGCTTTCCCTATCGACGCTTCGCCCTTGCGCTGGCGCTCGGCGGGCTCGGTGGCTGGCTGTTCGTGCAGGCGCGGCTGCCGTTGCCGTGGATGCTGGGTTCGATGGTGTTCTGCACGGTCGCGGCCCTGATCAAGCTGCCGGTCGCCGCCCCGCCGGTGATCCGGCCGCCGATGACGGCGGTGATCGGCGTGATGCTGGGCGCCTCCTTCAAGCCGGACGTCGTGGCGCAGCTGCCGAACTGGCTGCCGACGCTCGCCGGCCTCGTGCTGTTCATGATCGCCTGCGGCATCTGCTGCGTCGGCTATTTCCGCCGTGTCGCCGGCTTCGACCCCGTCACCGCGTTCTTCTCCGGCATGCCGGGCGGACTCGTCGAGATGGTGACGGTCGGCGAGGAGAAGGGCGGCGACGCCAGCGTCATCGCCCTGATCCACTCCGCCCGCATCCTGCTGGTGGTGATGACGCTGCCGTTCCTGGTGCAATGGATCGGCGGTGTCTCCCTCGGCGGCGGCCGGATCGCCGGCCCCTCCTTCGCGCAGACGCCGCTCGGCTCCGAGCTCTGGCTGATCGGCTGCGGCGTCTTCGGGGTGATCGCGGGACACTGGCTCGGATTGCCCGCCAAGTACCTGCTGGGTCCGATGGTGGTCAGCGCGGCCGTCCATGTCACCGGGCTGAGCGCGGCGGTACCGCCCGCCGAGATCGTCAATGCGGCGCAGCTCGTGCTCGGCGTCACCATCGGCAGCCGCTTCGTCGGCACCGCGCCGCAGGTCATCCTGCGCGTGCTGCTGCTCTCGGTCGGCTCGACCGTGATCCTGCTCGGGCTGACTCTGGGCTTCGCCTGGCTCGTCGCGCTGGTCTCGGTCCACGGCCATGTGCCGCTGATCCTCGCCTATTCGCCGGGCGGCCTCGCCGAGATGAGCCTGATCGCATTGGCGCTGCACACGGAGGTCGCCTTCGTCGCGGCCCACCATATCGTGCGCGTCTTCCTGGTCATGATTTCGGCCGGGCCGATCTTCGGACTGATCCGCCGTCGCCGCGAGAAGGCCGCCCCGGCGGAATAGCGGTTCTCGCGCATCAAGCCGGAACCCGGATGCTCAGGCCGCGTTGAGGACGACGCCGCGCAGCTTGCCGGCCTCGGCACCGAGCGCGGCGCGCCAGGTTTCCGGCCCATCGGAAGCAACCTTGCCGCCGCGCACAATCAACACGATGTCGTCCGCCGCCTCGGCAAAGCCCCGGGCGAGGCCATCGGGCCGAAGGCTGCCGCCGTCGATGACGATCGGGCCGAAGCGCCGCGCCGCCGTCAGGAACTCCGCGCCGATGGGGCCCGAAGCCGAGGCGGAACCGGCGCCGGCGCGCGGCAGGAAGGCGAGGCCGGTGCCCTCGTCCTTGCGAATCGCGCTGGTCAGGGCAAGCTTGCCGTCGAGCACGTCGCCGAGGCCGTGGCGGGCGTCGGCGGCGAACACCCGGGTCAATGCCAGCTTTCCGTCTCCCGCATCGACGAGCAGCGCCGGCAGGCCGGATCGCGCCGCATCGAGCGCGAGATTGAGAGCGAATGTGGTCGCACCGGCCTGCGGCTCCAGGCCGAGGACGAGGATGCGCCGTTCCGGCCCCTGACGCCCCAGCTCGGCACGAAGCCCGGCGATCGCCTCGGCAAAGCCGCCATGCGGCTTGTCGACGACATCGACCAGATGGGTCTGCCCCTGGAAGACCGAACGCAGCTCCGCCGGCTCGTTGCGCCAGCGCCGATGACGGACTGCGGGCAATAAGCCCAGCGTCGGGACAGGCGGGGGAGCGGATACGGCGGCGGCCACAACGGGCTCGGCCGCAGGTGATTCGACCTTCTTGCGGCTCGCGACGAGGCGCCGCCAGCCGGTCGGGCCAGCACTTTTCTCCTCACGGGGAGCGGCGGGCGGCGGTTCCGGCTCCGGCTCGGGTGATGGAGCCGCTGGCTGCGGCGACGGCGACGGCTCGGCCACCGGCTCCTCCGCCGTGGCAATCGGCGCAACCTCAGGCCGGCGCGCGCGCCTCCAGAAGGGTGTCCGTGGCGGCTCGTTCTCCAGCGTCGGCCGCGGCACGGCGAAGAGCGCCAGAGCCAGCGCCAGCACGGCTCCGACACCACCGCCGCCGACGGTGCCGATCAGGGCAAGCGTCCGGCGGCTCATCCCGCTCCTTTCGAGCGGCGGCATCGCCGGGCTGATGATGCGCGCATTGGTGGTGTCGATCCCGCCGAGCTCGCCGGTTTCGCGGGCGCGCCTCAGGAAAACGTCATAGAGCGCCCGCGAGGACTCGACCTCGCGCTCCAGCTCTCGCAGCTGCACCGAGGCCCGCCCGGCGGCGTGTTGGCCCACCGTCAACTCGTCGACGCGCTCGGCGAGCAACCGTTCCGCCTCGGCCGCGCGATCATATTCCACCTTGGCGGCGCGGGCGATGCGGGCGAGCTCGTCGGCGATCTGGCGCCGCGCGTCGCGAACCTGGGACTGGGCGGCGGACAAGGCCGGATGGCGCGCACCCAGCGAGGAAACGAGGTCGGCCTCTCGGGCACGCGCAGCGCCGAGCTGGGCGCGCAGGGCGGTCATCGTGGGGGAGGCGACGGCTTCCGGAAAGGCGCCCGCCTCGACGCTGGATGCGCGGGTCGCGACGATCTGGTCGTATTTTGCCTTCGCCTCGGTCGTCCGCGTCCGTGCCGCGACGAGTTGGGCCGCATTGAGGGAAAGCTGCTCCTCACGCAGGGAACGACCGTTGAGACCAACGATATTGTTCGCCTCCTTGTATTTCTCGGTTTTCTCCTCGGCGACGCGTAGGCGGTCGCGCAGCTCGGCCAGGCGCCCCGTCAGCGCGGCGGATGCGCGCTGCGCGGCTTCGGAGCGGACGGCGGCCTGATCGTCGAGATAAGCTTCGGCCAGCGCATTGGCGATCCTCGCGGCCTTTTCCGGATCGTCGGCCGTTGCGGAAATGTCGATGACGAAGGACCGCTCGCCGCGACGAATCACGATGTTCCGGTCGAGCGCCGCCAGGGCATAGAGCCGGGCATTCCGAGGTGGCCCCGCATCACTGCGCCCCAGCAGGCGGGCCAGAAAGCCGCGTGACGCCCCACCGAAATCAGGGTCGCTGTCGAGACCCAGCCGCTCGACCACCCGCGACTTGATGCTGTCCGAAGCGATCACCCGCGCCTGGCTTTCGAGATAGCTGGCGATCGAGGTCGGGTCGCCGCCCACCGTGTTCGGCGATACGTCGTTCTGAAGCACGCGCAGATCGCGCGGATCGATGAAGAGCTGCGCCGTCGATACATATTTCGGCGTCATCGACAGGCCGACGAGCACGGCCAGGAGAAAACCGAGCCCGGCCATCGCCAGGATCAGCCAGCGCCGGGCCCACAGCGTCACCATGATCCAGGCAGGATCGCCGAGGCGCGCCAGCTGAGCGGACAAGGGTCCGGCCGGCCGCTCCGGATGATCGGCCGCCTCCTGTCCCGCATTCGCTGTGGGTACGGTCGTGAACATGGGGCCGGGTTTTGCCGTCAGGCCTTCACCATGCCGCTGTTTCGCGACTGGTTGCCGCCGAAACGAGCCGTTCTGCCGGATCGCGCCATCATTTCCGCCTGCCTTATCGTCCTGAGCGGCCTGGTCAGCCCGCTCGCCATCCCCCTGTCTACGTCTTCATCCTTGCAAATAGGTTGACCTTTCGCGGGTTTCGGCAGTTTGCGACAGCCTCCACTGTTCGGCCGCCCCATTGCAAAGCGCATGGCCGGTCTGCGGCAGCCCCGGAAACGAAAACGGCCTCTGGCCGCTGCGAGGCGGCGCAGCTAGGGTTGCTCCCAACCAGAAACGGGAGGACCGGGGGCATGAACCAAATCGATTTAAAGAACCGTGTCGCGATCGTGACCGGAGGCGCGCAAGGCATCGGCCGGGCCGTCGCCGAACGCTTCGCGGCCAGCGGCGCCACCGTGGCGATCTGGGATGTCGACGGCGCTCTCGCGGAAAAGGCGGCGGCGGAGATCGGCCAGGGCGCCACCGGCTTCGCGGTGGATGTGACGGACGCCGCCGCGGTGCAGAAGGCGAGCGATGCGCTCGAGGCGAAGCATGGCAGCATCGACATCCTCGTCACCAGCGCAGGCATCGCCGGGCCGAACCACAAGACCTGGGACTATCCGCTGGAGGACTGGGCGCGCGTCATGCGGCTCAATGTCGACGGCACGCTGCATTGCTGCCGGTCGGTCATCCCCGGCATGCTCAAGCGCAATTATGGCCGCATCGTCCTCGTCGCCTCGATCGCCGGCAAGGAAGGCAACCCGAATGCCTCGGCCTATTCGGCATCGAAGGCGGCGGTGATCGCGCTGACCAAGTCGCTCGGCAAGGAACTGGCAGACAAGGACATCGCCGTGAACTGCATCACGCCGGCGGCGGCGCGCACGCGGATCTTCGATCAGATGAGCGAGGAGCATATCGGCTACATGCTCGCGAAGATCCCGCGCGGGCGTTTCCTGATGCCTGACGAAGTGGCCTCGATGGTCGCCTTCCTGGCCTCGGCCGAGAACAGCTTCACCACCGCAGGCGTCTTCGACCTCTCGGGCGGCCGGGCGACCTACTGACCGCCACGCCTCATGAGGGCTGCGCCGGATGGGTATATCCTGGCCGGCGCAGTCCCGCATCGACCTTGCCAGAACGTTTTCGAGCGAACAGGCGCCGAATAAAAAAATCAATATAAACAAATAGATAAACGATTCACGCTTCAGCGAATCGGGAAAACACTCTGGCCTGCGCCAGATCGACGCACGATTATCGCGATCATGTTTACGCCTCGGTAAGGCTCTCTTCTCACCCTGAAAGGGCAAAAGGAGATGAAACGATGATCAAGATGGCGCTCTCGACGACGGCCATTGTCCTTCTGACCGCCTCGGCAGCTCTGGCCGTAACCGCCAAATCACTCGGCCAGTTCGGCGACTGGAGCGCGGCGACCTACGATCAAGGCGATACGCAGCGTTGCTTCATCATCAGCAAGCCATCGACCGAGGAACCTTCGAGCCTGCGCCATGGCGAGGTGTTCTTCTTCGTGCAGTCCGGTGACAGCGGCAACAATACCGAATCGAGTTTCCAGACGGGCTATGACTTCGCCCGGAACTCGGTCGTCACCGTCACCATCGGCGATGACAGCTTCCGCATGCTGACCGAGGGCAACAATGCCTGGCTGGAACGGCTCGAACGCGAGCCCGCCCTGCTCGCGGCAATGCGGGGCGGCAGCAGCATGGTCCTGGAAGCGCGCTCCGCGCGCGGCAACGTCACGACCTACACGTTCTCGCTCACCGGCGTCACCGCCGCCTCGCGCATGATGCAGCGTTGCAGCACCGGCGCCACACAGAGCTAGCGGCTGCCGCGCGCTCTGATCGGGAGCGGCGGGCAAAAATGCCTGTCGCAGTTTGGCTGGCCGTGCACTAACGTCGCCGCCATGACGCAGATGCTTCCTTCCGCCACTGTCCTCGGTGCCCGTGCCTTTGCCGCCCTCGACGGCCTCAACCGGTTCAGCGACGAGCCGGGCAAGCTGACCAGGCTCTATCTCTCTCCCGCGCACCGTCAGGCGGCCGAATGGGTCAAGGGCGCGATGGAGGTGGCCGGTCTCACCGCCTTCATCGACGCCGCCGGCTCGGTGCAGGGGCGGCGCGAGGGCACGGTTCCCGGCGCGCCTTCCGTGCTGATCGGCTCGCATATCGACACGGTGAAGGATGGCGGACGTTTCGACGGCAATCTCGGCGTCGTCGCCGGCATCCTCGCGGCACAGGCCCTGCGCGATGCGGGGATCAGCCTGCCCTTTCCGCTCGAGGTCGTCGCTTTCGGCGACGAGGAGAATGTGCGCTTCCCGACGCATCTGTCGACCTCCGAGGCGCTGGCCGGCGGTTACAATTCCGCCTGGCTGGAGGCTCGTGACAGCGACGGCGTGAAGCTCGGCGACGCGCTCACGGCCTTCGGCGGAAATCCTGACGCAATCCCGGCCCTGGCGCGCAAGCCCGGCTCGATCCAGGCCTATCTCGAAGTCCATATCGAGCAGGGTCCCGTCCTGGAGGCCGAGAGCGAGCCGGTCGGCATCGTCACCGCCATCAACGCCCAGAGCCGGGCGCGGATCCGCGTCACCGGCGAGGCCGGCCATGCCGGCACCGTGCCGATGGCGCTGCGCAAGGACGCGCTGACGGCCGCCGCGGAGATGGCGCTTGCGCTGGAGCAGATCGCCGCCGCGCATGAACTCGCCGTCGGCACCGTCGGCGTGCTGCGGCCGGAACCCGGCGCGACGAATGTCGTGCCCGGCGCCGCCGAATTCACCATCGACTACCGCGCCCCGAAGAACGAGACGCTGGCGGCGATGGAAACCGCCATCCGCAGCCGCTTCGCCGAGATCGCCGCGCGCCGCGGCGTCGGGCTCGACATCATGCCCTATGCCGCGGCCAAGGCCGTGCCGATGGAACCGCGCCTGCAAGAGGCCTTCGCGGCTGGAATCGCGCGGACCGGCAGCAACATCGCCGGCCGGCGGCTGCCCTCCGGCGCCGGCCACGACGCCATGGTGATGGCGGCGGTCGCGCCGACGGCGATGCTTTTCGTGCGCAACGAGAAAGGCATCAGCCACTCGCCGCTCGAAAACATGACCGAGGCCGACGCCGGCATCGCGATCAAGGTTCTGCTCGAAACGATTCTGGAACTAGCCGGGCGCTCAAAGTAGAAGAATTCCAGCCGCGACACCGCGCACCATTCCGCAAGGGCCCGGAAGGGCTTAGGAGAGGCGCGCCCCAGGAGGCTGGAATGGATTTCGAAAGTTTCTTCCGCGAAGAGCTGGACGGGCTGCGCAGCGAGGGCCGCTATCGCGTCTTCGCCGATCTGGAGCGCAAGGCCGGCCACTTTCCGCTCGCGACCTATCACGGCGAGAGCGGGCCGCGCGAGGTCACCGTCTGGTGCTCGAACGACTATCTCGGCATGGGCCAGCACCCGAAAGTCCTGGCCGCGATGCATGAAGCCCTGGACGGCAGCGGCGCCGGCGCCGGCGGCACGCGCAATATCGGCGGCACCAATCACTACCATGTCCTGCTGGAGCGCGAGCTCGCCGACCTGCACGGCAAGGAAGCGGCGCTGATCTTCAATTCCGGCTATGTCGCGAACTGGGCCTCGCTCTCGACGCTGGCCGCGCGCATTCCCGGCTGCATCGTGCTGACGGACGGGCTGAACCATGCCTCGATGATCGAGGGCATCCGCCATTCGCGCGCCGAGAAGCATATCTTCGCCCATAACGACCCCGCCGACCTGCGCCGCAAGCTCGCGGCGCTCGATCCGAACCGGCCGAAACTGATCGCCTTCGAGTCGGTCTATTCGATGGATGGCGACATCGCGCCGGTCCGCGAGTTCTGCGACATCGCCGAGGAATTCGGTGCGATGACCTATATCGACGAGGTCCATGCCGTCGGGCTCTACGGGGTCCGCGGCGGCGGCATCTCGGAGCGCGAGGGGCTAACCGACCGGCTGACCCTGATCCAGGGCACGCTGGCGAAATCCTACGGCGTGATCGGCGGTTATATCACCGGCTCGGCTGCGCTCTGCGACTTCATCCGCAGCTTCGCCTCCGGCTTCATCTTCTCCAGCTCGCTGCCGCCCGCCGTGGCGGCGGGCGCGATCGCGGCGATCCGGCATCTCAAGGAAAGCTCCGTCGAGCGCGAGCGCCAGCAGGACCGCGTCGCGGCGCTGCGCGGCAAGCTCGACGCCGCCGGCATCCCGCATCTCGCCAATCCCAGCCATATCGTGCCGGTGATGGTCGGCGAGGCGAAGGCCTGCAAGGCGATCAGCGACGAATTGCTCGCGCGCTTCGACATCTATGTCCAGCCGATCAACTACCCGACCGTGCCGCGCGGCACGGAGCGGCTCAGGATCACGCCCTCGCCCTTCCATTCCGACGCCGATATCGACCGGCTGGTGGCAGCACTCGGGGCGATCTGGGCGCGGGACGGGCTGAAGCGGGCGGCCTGAGGGCGGTCAGCCTCGCCACCCGCGACATGTCTCGAACGAAGTGCGAGTCGTCATGCTCGCCCTTGTGGCGAGCATCCACGTCTTCTTCGATGCAGTGCGGTGTTCAAGACGTGGATGCTCGCCACAAGGGCGAGCATGACGGCCTTTCTTCAGAGATTGAAAACCCGGTGAGGGACGAACTCGCCGTTCTGGACAGAACCCGTCGAGACCAGCGTGCCCGCACAGGTGGCGTAGGCGGCCTCAAGCTCGATCGGCGCTCCGGCACCGCGCAGCAGGGCGCTCTGGCCGCGCTTGAGGCGGGCTGCGGCGTCACGATGGATCATGATCTCCGGGATCAGCGTCAGCGCCGCCTTGACCGGCTGCAGGGCCGCCAGCGCGCTCTCCGGGCCTTCCCGCAGCGTCTCGACGCTGGCAGCATCGGCAACCAGGAAGGGGCCGACGCGGGTACGGCGCAGATGCGCGACATGCCCGAGGCAACCGAGCGCAAGGCCGAGATCGCGGGCGATGGCGCGGACATAGGTGCCCTTGCCGCACTCGGCCTCGAAGGTGGTGGTGGCGCCGTCATGGCTCACGATCGACAACGCATCGATTTCGACCGGGCGAGCCTCAAGCTCGACCTCCTCGCCGTCGCGGGCAAGGTCATAAGCACGTTCGCCGGCGATCTTGATCGCCGAGAATTTGGGGGGCGTCTGCAGGATGGTGCCGGTGAAGCGCGGCAGCAGGGCCGCGATCGCGGCAGCATCCGGGCGCTCATCCGAGGTCGCGATGACGCGGCCTTCGGTATCGTCGGTATCGGTCTGCGTGCCCCAGGCCACGGTGAACTGATAGGCCTTGCGGCCGTCCATGACGAAGGGAACGGTCTTCGTCGCCTCACCGAGCGCGATCGGCAGCAGGCCCGAGGCCAGCGGGTCGAGGGTGCCGGCATGGCCGGCCTTGCGAGCCGAGAAGGCGCGCTTGACCACGGCGACGGCATGGGTCGAGGTCATGCCGACCGGCTTGTCGAGCACGACCCAGCCATGGACGTCGCGCTTCTTCGGACGAGGCGCCGGAGCGCTGTCCAAATTGCGGGCGGCTTCGGAATTGCTCTCAGCGGTCATCGTCACGGTCGTCTTCGTGGTCCTGGTCGATCTTCAGGCGCTGGACCTGCGTGTCGCGGCGCACAGCCTCGGTGTCGAGCAGCGCGTCGATGCGCTCGGCCTCGGCGAAGCTCTCATCAGCGCGGAAACGAAGATCCGGCGCATATTTGAGATTCACCCGATGGGCGATCTCGCCGCGCAGGTAGCGCTTGTTGGCGTCGAGCGCCTTGAGCACGGGGCCGGTGTCCAACCCGCCGAGCGGCATGATGTAGCAGGTCGCGAGCTTGAGGTCGGGCGAGAGCCGCACCTCGGGCACGGTCACGACATGCTTCGCCAGCACATCGTCGTGGATGTCGCCGCGCGCCAGCATCTCGGCGAGAGCGTGCCGGATCAGCTCGCCGACACGCAATTGCCGTTGGGACGGGCCGGAAGGTTTTGCAGGTTTGGCCATGGTTCTCGTTTCTCCGGGATCGGACCGGACCAAACGTCCCGGCAGGCCGGGCCCGCCGTCTCTTCGAAGATGAGGCGCCTGACGCGCTCTTCTCGTCACGAGATGGCCGGGACGAGCCCGGCCATGACGCGCTGTTTCAGTAAGCGAAGCCCTTACAGGCTGCGCTTGATCTCCTCGACGCGATAGCACTCGATAACGTCGCCGACGCGCATGTCCTGGTAGTTCTCGAAGGCCATGCCGCATTCCTGGCCGGCCACGACTTCCTTGGCGTCGTCCTTGAAGCGCTTGAGCTGGCCGAGCTTGCCCTCGTGAACCACGACGTTGTCGCGGATCAGGCGGACATTCGCGCCACGCTCGATGGTGCCGTCGGTGACGCGGCAGCCGGCGATCTTGCCGACCTTGGAGACGTTGAAGATCTCGAGGATCGACGCGTTGCCGAGCATGGTCTCGCGGAGCGTCGGCGCCAGGAGGCCCGACATCGCATCCTTCACGTCATCCATGAGGTTATAGATGATGTTGTAGTAGCGGATCTCGACGCCGGCCCGCTCCGCCGCCTCGCGCGCTTCCTTGTGCGCACGGACGTTGAAGCCGACCACGACCGCGCCCGAAGCCTGGGCGAGCGTGACGTCCGACTCGGTGATGGCGCCGACGCCCGAGGAGAGAACGCGGGCGCGCACCTCGTCGTTGCCGACCTTCTCAAGCGCACCGACGATGGCCTCGACGGAGCCCTGCACGTCGCCCTTGACGACCAGCGGGAACTCCTTGCGGCCAGCGCCTTCCTTGAGCTCGCGCATCATCTCGGCAAGCGAACGGCCGGCGCCGGAAGCGGCACCGCGGGCAGCCTGACGGTCGCGGCGCTGACGCTCGCGATACTCGGTGATCTCGCGGGCACGCGCTTCCGACTCGACCACCGCGACGCGGTCGCCGGCCTCGGGCGTGCCGTTGAAGCCGAGCACCTCGACCGGCATGGAGGGCGGAGCCTCCTTCACCTGGGCGCCGGTATCGGCGATCAGCGCACGGACGCGGCCCCATTCGGCACCCGCCACGACGATGTCGCCGGTGCGCAGCGTGCCGCGCTGGACGAGAACCGTGGCGACCGGGCCGCGGCCGCGATCGAGCTTGGCTTCGATAACCGTGCCTTCGGCGGCGCGATCGGGATTGGCCTTGAGATCGAGAACTTCGGCCTGCAGCGCGATCGCTTCGAGCAGCTTGTCGAGGTTGTGGCCGGTCCTGGCCGAGACCTCGACCTCCAGCGTCTCGCCGCCGAGCGACTCGACCTGGATCTCGTACTGCAGCAGTTCGGCGCGCACCCGGTCCGGGTTCGCATCGGCCTTGTCGACCTTGTTGATCGCGACGATCAGCGGCACGCCGGCCGCCTTGGCGTGATGGATCGCCTCGGCCGTCTGCGGCATGACGCCATCATCGGCCGCCACGACCAGCACGACGATATCCGTCACCTTGGCGCCGCGGGCGCGCATCGCCGTGAAGGCGGCGTGGCCCGGGGTGTCGATGAAGGTCACCTGGCTGCCCAGCGGCGTCGTCACCTGATAGGCGCCGATATGCTGGGTGATGCCGCCAGCCTCGCCGGTGACGACCTTCGTCTTGCGGATCGCGTCGAGCAACGAGGTCTTGCCGTGGTCGACATGGCCCATGATGGTCACGACGGCCGGCCGCGACTCGAGGGTCTCGTCGGTGTCCGGCGTATCGAACAGGCCTTCCTCGACGTCGGATTCGGCGACGCGCTTGACCGTGTGCCCCATCTCCTCGGCGATGAGCTGGGCGGTGTCGGCATCGATCACGTCGGTGATCTTGTGCATCGCGCCCTGCTTCATCAGCAGGCGGATGACGTCGACGCCGCGCTCCGTCATGCGGTTGGCGAGTTCCTGGATGGTGATCGTCTCGGGGATGATCACCTCGCGCATCACGCGCTCTTTCTGCGCGTCGGAGGCCCGGTGGCCGGTCATGCGCTGCACGCGGCGGCGGAAGGACGCGACAGAACGTGTCCGCTCGTCGTCGCCGCCCGTGGCGGTGGCGAGCGTCAGGCGGCCGCGCGGCTTGTCGTTGTTGCTCTTCGGCACCTTGGGCGCCGCCGGAGCCGGGCCACGGCCGGCGCCAGCACCGACACCGGCGCGGCGGAAGGCGGCGCGGACATCGACATCACCATCCGCACGGTTGCGCGGTGCGCCGCTCGACGGCGGAGCCTGCCGGGTCGGACGGGCGACGGCCGGCTCGGCCGGAGCCGAGGAATCCACGCGCGGCGGACGCGGCGAATCGGAACGCGGCGGACGGGAGTCCAGCCGCGGCGGGCGGGCGCCGGTGTCGCGCATCGGCTGACGCGGCGTGAACTCGCGCGGACCGGAGGGAGCCGGGCGGCCATAATACTGGGTCGGCTGCGGCGCCGGCGCCTGGGTCTGGGCCGGAGGAGCGGACTCACGCGGAGCGGCAGGAGGCGCGGCCGGGCGAGCGACCTGCTCGTCGCGCTGGCGGGCGGCGCTTTCGGCGCGGCGCTTCTGCTCGTCGTCGTGGCGACGGCGCTCTTCTTCCTGGCGCTGGCGGGCCGCGGCGGCCTCGCGCTCCTGACGCTCGCGCTCGATGGCGGCGGTGCGCTGGCGCGCCTCCTCCTCGGCGATGCGCCGGGCCTCGGCCTCGGAGCTGCGCGCCTCGGCAAGGGCGCGCTGACGGGCGTCCTTCTCCTCATCGGAGAGGGTGCGCAGCAGCATGCCGCCAGCCGGGCGCTGCGGCGCAGCCGGCTGGGACGGAGCGGCCGGACGGGGCGCAGCCGCCTGCGGGGCGGGGGCCTGCGGCGCGCGCGGCGCGACCGGCTCCTTCACCTCATGGCCGGCGGCGCGGCGCTTGACCTCGACGACGACCTGCTTCGAGCGCCCATGCGAGAAGCTCTGGCGAACAGTGCTCTGCTCGACAGGCCGCTTCAGCGACAGGGTCTTGGGCGGGTTGACGGTGAGTGTCTTGTCGCCCGGGTTCTTGGTATCGGTCATTCCGCGTTCGGTCCTGCCGGTTCGGTCGTGTCTTCGGTGTCGTTCTGGTCGGATGCGGCGGTATCGTCCGTCCGGTACCGGACGAGCCGACGCCAGCGCGAGAGGACACCCTCGGCCGCTGGTCCCGGAGCAAGCGCGGCATGTATCACATGTGCGCGCCCCAACGCCAATTCCAAATCCGCCGCCGTGAAAATCGCGACGACGGGCAGTCCGCGGGCCTTGAGCCCTTCGGCCTCGCGGGCCGCCGCCAAGCGGCGAACGGCCTGGCCGATCTTGCGCTTTCCATCCTCGGCGCCATCGCTGGCGGCGATGACGGCGTGGCAGCGGCCGGATTCGATCAGGGCCTCGACCTTGGCGAAGCCGGCGGTGACGAGGCCAGCCTTGTTGGCCATCGACAGCGCCTGCAGCGCATCCCGGTACATCAGCCCGTCAATCCTGTCCGGCAAATCCGCCGGAACCAAGACCTTCGCCTTGAGCGAGCGCTCGAAGGCCTTGCGCTTGATCGCCTCTGCCACGGTCTTGCGGCTGAGGCTCGCCCAGACGCCGCGTCCGGGCAGCTTGCGCCGCAGATCCGGCACGAGCACGCCGTCCGGGCCGGCGACGAAACGGATCAGCTCGTCAGGCGCCTTCACGGCCCGCGTGACGACGCAGCTCCGTTCCGGTCCCTCGTTCCGAGCCGCCTTCACCGCGAAAACCCTGCTCAGGCCTCGGCCGCCTCGTCGGCTTCCGCCTCAGGCTCCGCGGCCGGCGCCTCGACCCAGCCGGCATGGATGCGGGCGGCCATGATGATGGCCTCGGCATCCTGGCGCGACAGATCGAAGCCATCGAGATAGCCGGCGTGGCGGGTCGCCTCGCCGTCCTTGCGCTCGGTCCAGCCGATCAGGTCGTCCGTCGCGCAGCCTGCAAGATCCTCGACGCTCTTCACGTCGTTCTCGCCCAGCGCGACCATCATGGAAGTGGTGACGCCATCGACCTCGCGCAAGGCGTCTTCGACGCCGAGCGCGCGGCGCTTCTCGTCGAGTTCCGCCTCGACGGCGGCGAGATGCTCCTGGGCGCGGCTCTGGATCTCGCCGGCCGTGTCCTCGTCGAAGCCCTCGATCGAGGCCAGCTCCGAGAGATCGACATAGGCGAGCTCCTCGACATTGCGGAAGCCTTCGGACGCCAGCAGCTGGCCGACCGTCTCATCGACGTTCAGCGCGTTCATGAACAGCTCGGTGCGCTGCACGAACTCCTTCTGGCGGCGCTCCGACTCTTCAGCTTCAGTCAGGATGTCGATGTCCCAGCCGGTGAGCTGCGAAGCGAGGCGCACGTTCTGGCCGCGGCGGCCGATGGCGAGCGAGAGCTGCTCGTCGGGAACCACGACCTCGATCTTGTCGGCTTCCTCGTCGAGCACGACCTTGGCGACCTCGGCCGGCTGCAGCGCGTTGACGACGAAGGTCGCGACATCCGGCGACCACGGGATGATGTCGATCTTCTCGCCCTGCAGCTCGCCGACCACGGCCTGCACGCGCGAGCCGCGCATGCCGACGCAGGCGCCGACCGGGTCGATCGAGGAATCGCGCGAGATCACGGCGATCTTGGCGCGCGAGCCCGGATCGCGGGCGACGGCCTTCACTTCGACGATCCCGTCATAGATCTCAGGCACTTCCTGGCCGAAGAGCTTGGCCATGAACTGCGGATGGGTGCGCGACAGGAAGATCTGCGGGCCACGCGGCTCGCGGCGCACGTCATAGACATAGGCCCGCGCCCTATCGCCGACCTTGAAGGTCTCGCGCGGAATCATCTCGTCGCGGCGGATGATGGCTTCGCCACGGCCGAGATCGACGAAGACGTTGCCGTACTCGACGCGCTTGACCGCGCCGTTGACGATCTCGCCGATGCGATCCTTGTACTCGTCGTACTGACGGTCACGTTCGGCCTCGCGCACCTTCTGCACGATGACCTGCTTGGCCGACTGGGCGGCGATGCGGCCGAAATCGAAGGGCGGCAGCGGATCGGCGATGACGTCACCGACCTGCGCAGCAGGATTGTGGCGCTTGGCCTCCTCGACCGTGATCTCGATCGCCGGGTTCTCGACATGCTCGACCACCTGGAGGTGGCGGGCCAGACGCAGTTCGCCGGTCTTGGTGTTGATCTCGGCGTGGACGTCGGTCTCGATGCCGTAGCGCGAGCGGGCCGCCTTGGCGATGGCGTCCTGCATGGCGTCGACGACGATCTGGCGATCGATCGACTTCTCACGGGCGACCGCGTCGGCGATCTGCAGCAGTTCGAGCCTGTTGGCGCTGACGACCATGACGCTCACTCCTCTTCGTTATTGTCTTCGTGCGGAGCCGATCCGCGGGCTTTCGTACCCGGTCGCGGTCCCAGCGATTTGCCTCGGCCCTTCTTCGGGCCGGCGATGTCGTCGGCGGCCGGCATTTCCGGCGGCAGGCCGGATTTGCCGCGACGCAGCGATTCCGTGACGAGCGCATCGGTCAGGACCAGCCGCGCCTCGGCAATCAGCCGCATCGGAATGGCGACGTCGCGCTCTTCCTCGCTCTTGGCGTCGTCCCGCGACAGCAGCGCGTCCTCGCCGGAGGCGCCGCGCAGGATGCCGCGAAAACGCTTGCGGCCCGCGACCGGCTCGCTCGTGTCGATCTTGGTGAGATGGCCGGCCCAGCGCTCGAAATCGCTCGCGCGCACCAGCGGCCGGTCGATCCCCGGCGACGAAACTTCGAGATGGTAAGCCGCCTGGATCGGATCGTCGACGTCGAGCGCCGGCGAGACCGCCTGGCTGATCTCCTCGCAGCCCTCGACATTCATCGAGCCGTCGGGCAGCTCGGCCATGATCTGCACGGTGCAGCCGTTCTGGCCGGTGACGCGCACGCGCACCAGCCGATAGCCGAGATCCATGATCGCCGGCTCGACGATCGCCGCGACGCGCGCCGCCACGCCGCTTTCGACGACGAGGCGCGCTTCCTGATCGGGCGCTGCTTTCGGATCGCTTGGTTCGTTCATGGCCGGGCCGTCCCGTCTGCCTCCGGCGGGTCGCGGCCAATAAAAAAGAGCGGGCCGGCCGGCCCGCTCTTGATCATCGGCGTTAACCGATACCAGAGCTGTTGGCCGCTTCTTAGTCCGCATCGCGCCGATATGCAAGTTCTGCAACGATTACGCTAACCCGATGGTCATCCTTGGCTGCCAGTGTGCGGACGGGCGAGAGCCGGACCCGACCAGTTTTGGGCGGTGAACCCGTCTCCCGACCATGGATAGAGCACGCGCCGAGGGCAGAGTATGAGTGCGGTCGCAACGCTGCTGCGAGATCTCGAAAACACGATGGCGCGCGGGTCCGGCGACGAGCGCGCCGAGATGCTGTCGCGCCTGACCGACCTGTTCCTCGCGACCGCAGGCGACATGGGCGACGAGCAGGTCGGCGTCTTCGACGCGGTGATCGGGCGGCTGTCGCGGGCGATCGAGCTGCGCGCCCGGGTCGAGCTGTCGGAGCGGATCGCGCCCGTGCCGAACGCGCCGGTCGGCGTCGTGCGCCAGCTCGCCCTAGACGAGATCGCCGTGGCGCGGGCGGTGCTGGTCCAGTCGCCGCGCCTCACCGATCAGGACCTCGTCGCCGTTTCCGCCGCCAAGGGCCGGGATCATATGCTCGCCATCACCGAACGCCCCGACCTCGGCGAGCCCGTCACCGATTTCCTGATCCTGCGCGGCGGCCGCGTCGTGACCCATGCGGTCGCGGCCAACCAGAGCGCTCGCTTCTCGCGCCACGGCATGGGCGTGCTGGTGATGCGCGCCGCCCAGGACGACGCCTTGCAGGCCACGCTCGGCCTGCGGCACGATATTCCGGCCGAGCTCGTCGGCCAGCTCATGGCCGCGGCGAAGAGTTTTGCGCGCCGGCGGCTGAGCGAAAACCTGGAGCCGGCCCTGGCCGGAGAGCTCGACGGCGCCGTCGAACGCAGCGCCAGCGCCATCGCCGCCAGCGGCCGGATGCCCGGCGAGCTCGGCGCCATCAGCGCCGCGCTGGTCCAGGTCCGCGAGCTGAACGAAGCCGGCCTGCTCGACGAGGCGAAACTGCGCGACTTCGCGCGCGAAGGGGCATCGGAGCACGCCATCTGTGCCGTCGCGGTGCTGGCCCAGCTCGGCCTGCCGGCCAGCGAGCAGGTCGTCCTCGGCAGCGACCGCGAAGCCATCCTGATCGTCGCGCGCGGGCTCGGCTGGTCGTGGGAGACGACGGCCGCGCTGATCTCGCTGCGCAAGGATCAGGGAAAATCGCAGGCCGCGCTCGACCGTGCCCGCGAGCGCTTCCGCGATCTCGCGCAGAGCACGGCCCAGCGCGTGCTCGGCTTCCTCAGGATGCGCGACGCAAAGCCGTGAGGTAGCTGGACACGCGGCCCTCGCGCACGGCCTTGGCCTCGTAACGGGTCCGGATCCAGCCGGGATAGGGCGTGCGCCAGTCGCCGGGCCGCTCGTCGGTCCAGTCGAAATCGGGCGAAGCCAGCAGCCGCGACAGCGTCCAGCCGACGTAATCGTCGATATCGCTGGCAAAGCGGAAGCGGCCGCCGGACCTGAGAGCGCGCGCGAACAGGGCAAGCGTTTGCTCGGACACGAAACGGCGCTTGCGCTGGCGGCGCTTCGGCCACGGATCGGGATAGAGCAGGTCGATCGCGTCGAGGCTGCCAGCCGGGAACCGCGGCAGCAGCAGCGCGGCATCGTCGTCCCAGACCCGGATATTGGTCAGCCCCTCGCGCTCGGCCACGGCCAGGAACTTGGCCATGCCGTTGATGAAGGGCTCGACGCCGATGAAACCGATCTGCGGGCTTTCGCGCATCCGCATCAGCAGGTGCTCGCCGCCGCCGAAGCCGATCTCGAGGCGGACCGCCTCGACCGGCTGCGGAAAGAGCGCCTTCAGATCCGCGATCTCGCCTTCGGGCAAGCGCAGGCGCGGCAGCGTGTGCTCGATCAGATGGCTCTGGCCGTCGCGCAGCGCCTTGCCCTTGCGGCGTCCATAGAAGGCGCGGTCGTCATGATCGGGGTGGTAGGTCATGATCGTCTTCGTGTCGCTTTGTCCAATGGAACGCCGTCATTCCGGACGCAGCGAAGCGGAGGTCCGGAATCCATCATGGAGCTGCGCGCTTTGCGATGGATCCCGGGTCAAGCCCGGGATGACGGCGGTGTTTCAGCGACCTCATCCATCAAGTCAAAGAAAAAAGGCCGGGTGGACCCCGGCCTTTCCGTTCGTGACCCGATGGGCTGCCTCAGGCGACGGCCTTCTTCAGCGCGTCGACGAGGTCGGTCTTCTCCCAGGAGAAGGAGCCGTCACGGCCGGCCTTGCGGCCGAAATGGCCGTAGGCCGAAGTCTTGGCGTAGATCGGCTTGTTGAGGCCGAGATGATTGCGGATGCCGTTCGGCGAGAGATCGACCAGCTTGCCGAGGACGTCCTCGAGCTTGGCCTCGTCGACCTTGCCGGTGCCGTGCAGGTCGACATAGATCGACAGCGGCTTGGCGACACCGATGGCGTAGGAGAGCTGGATCGTGGCGCGGTCGGCGAGCTTGGCCGCGACGACGTTCTTGGCGAGGTAACGCGCCGCATAAGCCGCCGAACGGTCGACCTTGGTCGGATCCTTGCCCGAGAAGGCGCCGCCGCCATGCGGGGCCGCGCCGCCATAGGTGTCGACGATGATCTTGCGGCCGGTGAGGCCGGCGTCGCCGTCCGGCCCGCCGATCACGAACTTGCCGGTCGGGTTGATGTGCCAGACCGTGTCCTTGGAGATCCAGCCGTCCGGCAGCGCTTGGCGGATATAGGGCTCGACGATCTTGCGGACATCGGCGGACGACAGCGTCTCGTCGAGATGCTGGGTCGAGAGCACGATCTGGGTGACGCCGACCGGCTTGCCGTTCTCGTACTTGACGGTGACCTGGCTCTTGGCGTCCGGGCCGAGCTTGGCGGCGTCGCCCTCGCCCTTCTTGCGGGCGAGTGTCAGGGTCTCGAGGATCTTGTGGGCATAGTAGATCGGGGCGGGCAGCAGCTCGGGCGTCTCGCGGCTGGCATAGCCGAACATGATGCCCTGGTCGCCGGCGCCGACATCCTTGTTGCCGGCCTCATCGACACCCACGGCGATATCCGCGGATTGCGGATGCAGCAGCACGTCGATCTTGCACTTCTTCCAGTGGAAGCCGTCCTGCTCGTAGCCGATCGCCTTGATCGCCTTGCGCGCGGCCGATTTGACCTTGCTCTTCATCGCCTTTTCATCGAGCGAGGTGCGAACCTCGCCGGCGATGACGACGCGATTGGTCGTCGCGAGCGTCTCGCAGGCGACGCGAACCTTGCTCGCATCCATGCCCGCCTTGGCGGCTTCCTTGAAGAAGAGATCGACGATCTCGTCGGAGATGCGGTCGCAGACCTTGTCGGGATGGCCCTCGGAGACGGACTCGCTGGTGAACAGATAATTCTGGCGTGACACGGTCGCAGGACCCCTGAATCAGCACATTGAAAAGGCCGGCGCACGCACCAGCCTCAGGAAACGCCACGTCTTTACAGCGGACGCGTTCGCCGTCAAGCGAATAATCCGTTTATCGGGAGGAACGTTCGTCCTGACGAACGAACACAGAGCCGATTCAAGCTGTTTCGCTGTCTTCCTCGCCCAGCGCCTCGACGAGGTCGATGATCCTGCGCCGAACCCGGCCGCTCTTGATGCGGGTGAAGGCCTTGGTGAGCTGCACGCCCTCGCTGGTCGCGAGAAAGTCCGAGATATAGGCGGTCGCGGACGAATCCGCGAAGCCGCCGGCCGGCGTATCGACCGTCGGAGCCCCGTCGAAGAAGAAGGAGACCGGCACGTCCAGCATCTTGGCGATCTGCTGCAGGCGGCTCGCGCTGATGCGGTTGGAGCCCTTCTCGTATTTCTGAACCTGCTGGAAGGTCAGGCCGAGCGCATCGCCCAGCTTTTCCTGGCTGATGCCCGCGAGCATCCGGCGCATGCGGACGCGGCTACCGACGTGCTTGTCGATCGGATTGGGGACCTTCTTGATCATGATTAACCTGCTCTGCGTCAGTCGTCATGACCAGGAGCGCCATCCTGGTCGGCGCGAAACCGTGTGTATTATAGGCTCCTGGAACGGTCCACTGTTATCGTAAAATTTGTTCCAAATGGGATGATCACGCCCGCCAGAATCGGGAAAAAGCCATAAAAATAAGCAACATGCCTGCAAAAAGCGCATCGCCGGCGCGGCCGTAAAGCGTGATCGGCCCGCTGCGCGGAAGGACGGAGTCGAGCACGCCCTCCACGCCCAGCGGCAGGCTCGCAAGCGTGCGGCCATAGGCATCGACCACGGCGGAGATCCCGGTATTGGCGACGCGCACCAGCGGCAGGCCCTCCTCGATGCTGCGCAGCCGCGCCTGCGCGAAATGCTGGTGCGGGCCGCTGGTCTGGCCGAACCAGCCATCATTCGTGACATTCAGGAAAAAGCCCGCGCGCGGTCCGCGCGACGTCACCTCGCCGGGGAAGACCGCCTCGTAGCAGATCAGCGGGGCCGCCGCCGGCAACCCCTTGACGGCCAGCGGCATACGGCTCGATCCCGCCGCGAAACCACCGGGAATGGAGACGAACTCGGAGAGGCCGACCCGGCGGATTAGGGCGTCGAGGAAGGGCGGCAGGTACTCGCCGAAGGGAACGAGGTGGACCTTGTCGTAGCTGCCGGTGATGACGCCTTCGTCGTTCACGACCTGGATCGCGTTGTAGATCGGCGGCCGCCCTTCTCCCGGCAGCATTTCGCCCGCCCTCGCCGCGCCGGTGATCAGCGTCACGTCGGGCGGAAGAGCCGCCGCGATGCGGGACAGCGCCTCCGGCGTGCGGCCGAGCAGGAAGGGAAAGGCGGATTCCGGCCAGATCACATGCGTGACGGCTTGCAGGCCGGGCGTCGTCGGACTCGTCGCCCGATCACTGAGGGCGAGATAGTGGTTGAGGATGGCCTCGCCGTTGCGGCCGTTGAACTTGGCGTCCTGCGGCAGGTTCGGCTGCATCAGCCGGAGCTTGACCCCCGCCACGGCGGGCGAGGGCGCCGACGGAATGCGCCAGAAGCCGAAGGTGAACAGCCCTGCGAGAGCCGCCAGCGCCAGCAGCGGCGCGGTCCAGCGCTCCGCCGGGGACTTGGCGGTGCCGATCACCGCGGGCGCGGCGCCGATCGCCACGGCCAGCAGGGTCAATCCGTAGAGGCCCGCGAGCGCGGCGAACTGGGCGAGATGGATCTCGCCCGCCAGCATCATGCCGTAGACATTCCACGGAAAGCCGGTCAGCACATGGCCGCGCAGCCATTCGCTCGCCGCCAGCGCCACGGCGAGCACGAGAATCCGCCGGCTCCCAGCCGGCCAAGCGAGGCGGGCGAGGCCGAAGGCACAAGCGGGAAAGAGCGCCAGAAACGCCGGCAGCGCGACGACACCAAGCGGCATCGCCCAGGCGAATTTGTCGGCCTCGACGAGGAACGCGGCGCCGAGCCACCACAAACCGGCGAGGAAAAAGCCGAAGCCCCACCACCAGCCCACGGCGAAACCGGCCCGGAAACGGCGGCCGAGGCTGGTGCCGACCGCACCGTCGAGGAGCCAGACCGCGACGCTCATCGGGACGACGACGAGCGGCCAGAGATCGAGCGGCGGCAAGGCGAGCGCCCCGCTGGCACCCGCGAAAAGCGCGATGAACCGCCTCCGCCATCCCCAGGCGAGGATGACGGCCTCAGCGAGGCCCGCCAGACGCATCAACCGGGCTCCATCGCCGCTTCTTCGGGGGCCGTCTGGTCGCGACGGTGAATCGTCAGGCGCTTCACGCGGCGCTGGTCAGAGTCGAGGATCTCAAAACTCAGCCCTTCCGGCCCCTCGACGACCTCGCCCTGTGCCGGGACGCGGCCTGCGAGCGTCACGATCAGGCCGCCGAGCGTGTCGATGTCGTCCGCGATCTCGTTCTGCGAGAGATCGACACCCGTCGCCTGCTTGAGCTCCTCGAGCGTGGCGCGGGCATCGGCGGTGAAGCTGCCCTCGCCGGCCGGCGCGATCGGCACTTCCTCGAGATCATGCTCGTCCTCGATGTCGCCGACGACGATCTCGATCAGATCCTCGATCGAGACGAGCCCGTCCGTGCCGCCATATTCGTCGATGACCAGCGCGATATGGGTGCGCGTCGCCTGCATCCGTACCAGAAGGTCCACGGCCGGCATCGAGGGCGGGACGTAGAGCACCGGACGCAGCAGCTTCGTCGCCGAAAGCGACGTCGTCAGATCGACGGCCGCGAGATCATGCGGCACGGCGAGCTTGCCGCTCTCCTGCGAAGGAACGTCTCCTTCGGGACGGGCCTTCTCGGCGATGTATTCGAGGAAGTCGCGGATATGGACCATGCCGCGCGGATCATCGAGCGTGTCGTCGAAAACCGGCAGGCGCGAATGCCCGGCCGTGCGGAAATGCGCAAGCAGCTCGTCGAGCGACGCATCCGCCGGCACCGCTACGATGTCGGCGCGCGGAATCATGACGTCGCCGACGCGGCGCTCGCGCAGGCTCAGCACATTGGTGAGCATCGAACGTTCCTGCGCGGAGAGGTCGGCGAGCTCGCCATTCTCCTCCGCCAGGGCCTCCACGATCTCCTCGCGCGCCGTGCCGCCGGCGCGCAGGCCGAGGCGTTCCAGGAACTGGCCGAGCCAGTGGCCGAGGCCACGGCCGTTGGTTTCGGATTGGGTTTGTCGACTGTCGTCGCTCATGGCTGCGGGGACTATAGGGAAGAAGGAGCCGGCGCGGCAACGAGTTCGGCGTCGGCATAGGGATCGGCGATGCCGAGGCTGGCGAGCGCCGCGACCTCAAGCGCTTCCATCCGGTGCGCCTCGGCCTCGGTCTCGTGATCCTCGCCGAGCAGATGGAGCAACCCGTGAATGACGAGGTGGCGCAGGTGGTCGGCGATGTCCTTGCCCTCCGCCTGCGCTTCGCGCTCGACGGTCTCATAGGCGATGACGATGTCCCCGAGCAGCGGGCTCGCCGCAATGCGCTCCGGCGGAGCCGCCGGGAAGGACAGGACGTTCGTCGCCTTGTCGAAGCCGCGCCAGTCGCGGTTGACGATGCGGATGCGCCTGTCGTCGGTCAGCAGCAGGCTGAGCTCGGCACCCGCCAGCGGCTTGCGCGGCGCGACACTCAGCCCGGCTTCGAGCGCCTGGTTGATCAGGCTGCGCAGGCTCGCGAGATTGCCGAGCGCCTGCCAGCGGCGCGACTGCGCCCTCAGATCGCAATCCAGCGATACCTTGCCGGGGCGCGGCGCCGAGCGCCGCCCCGGAGGTCGATCGTTCATCGCGGTCGCTCCCGCGCCAACATCCGCTTCAGTCCTTCGCTGTCGCCCTCGCGATTCGGATCGCCGGGCGTTTCGGGATTGCGCAAACGCTCTTCCCGCTCCTCGCGCTCACGGCGCGACGCCGTCTCATAAGCCATGACGATGCGTCGCACCAGTTCATGCCTGACGACATCGCCCTCCTCGAAGCGGGCATAGCCGACGCCGTCGACGTCCTTGAGCAGCTTCACCGCCTCGACCAGACCCGAGCGCTGGCCCGGCGGCAGGTCGATCTGCGAGGGATCGCCGGTGATGATCATGCGCGAGCCCTCGCCCAGGCGGGTGAGGAACATCTTCATCTGCATCGAGGTGGCGTTCTGGGCCTCGTCGAGCAGCACGACGGCGTTGCTCAGCGTGCGGCCGCGCATGAAGGCGAGCGGCGCGATCTCGATCATGCCGGTCTGCAGGCCACGCTCGACATGGCGCGCCTCCATGAAGTCGTTGAGCGCGTCGTAGATCGGTCGCAGATAGGGATCGACCTTCTCGCGCATGTCGCCGGGCAGGAAACCGAGCCGCTCGCCGGCCTCCACCGCCGGGCGGGAGAGGACCATGCGCTCGACGATGCCCTGCTCGATCAGCGAGACCGCATGGCCGACGGCAAGCCAGGTCTTGCCGGTGCCGGCCGGACCCTCGGCGAGCACGAGCTCATGGCGCTTGAGCTGGCGCAGATAGGCGTCCTGTGCGGCGTTGCGCGCCCTCACAGGTCCCCGCTTCCGGGTCACGACCGCATCGAAGGAGGCCTTTCCGACATCCGCCGCCGGGAAGAGCGAGCGCTGCACGTTGCTTTCCTCGATCGCCCCGTCGACCTCGCCGAGCGTCACGGAGGCACCCGCCTTAGCGCGGGCATAGAGCGTCTTGAGGACCCGCCCCGCCTGTTCGGCGGTCTCGCGCGGCCCCTTCACCGTGACGTGGTTGCCATTGGGATTGACCACGACGCCGAGCCGGCGCTCGAGATGCGCGAGATGCTGGTCATATTGGCCGAAGACGAGGCTGGCGAGACGGTTGTCGTCGAAGGACAACACGACCTCGGTCGCCGACAACCCGTCGCGGCCCGCGCCCTCGGGGCGAGCTGGCGGCAGGTCGCGCCGCGGGGTTCTGTCGGGTCTGTGCGTCGAATCAGCCTGTGCCAAATGCGTCGTCTCCCTCGAGGGGGCCCTTGCACCCGTTCCCGCCGGGCAGGAGCGTCCGGCCGGGTCGTCTCGCAGCATAACCGAACGCTACAATCTCAGCCTGATGACAAGCCAAGCCCTTCCGGCAAGAGATGGGCACGAGCCGCAGCGTGCTCAAGCGGCCATGTCCTTTCCAGCCGTCTGTCCTGCCTGCGCCAGCCGGCCGAAGAGCGAGTTGGTACTGATCCGGTCGATCGTCACCTGCACGATCTCCCCGATCTGATTCGTCTCGCTCTCGATCTGCACAGCCTGCAGATAGGGTGACTTTCCGGCAAGCTGGCCGGGGTGACGTCCCGCACGCTCCAGCAAGACATCCACAGTCCGTCCGACCATGGCCGCGTTGAAAGCCTTGCGGTGGTGCTCGATGCGCTCCTGCAGCCGGTAGAGGCGCTCATCCATGACCGCGCGCGGAACCTGCGCGTCGATCTCGGCGGCCGGCGTTCCGGGGCGCGACGAATACTTGAAGGAATAGCTCGAAGCGAAGCCGATCTCGTCGACGAGACGGATCGTGTCCTCGAAATCGGCATCGGTCTCGCCCGGGAAGCCGACGATGAAATCCGAGGACAGGGCGATATCGGGACGCGCCTCGCGAATGCGCTCGATCAGGCGGC
Organism: Hyphomicrobiales bacterium; assembly: GCA_930633495.1. Classification (NCBI taxonomy): domain Bacteria; kingdom Pseudomonadati; phylum Pseudomonadota; class Alphaproteobacteria; order Hyphomicrobiales; species Hyphomicrobiales bacterium. Next base: position 2,451,135 of record CAKNFJ010000001.1, read on the forward strand.
GATATTCGTCGCCCGTATGCTTGCGGTTCATCGCGGCGAGGATGCGGTCCGAGCCCGCCTGCACCGGCAGGTGCAGGAACGGCATCACCTGGGGCAGATCGCGATGGGCGGCGATGAGATCGTCGTCCATGTCCCTGGGGTGGCTGGTGGTGTAGCGGATGCGGGCGATGCCCGGCACTTCGGCGACGCGGCGCATCAACCGCGCCAGGCCCCAGACCGCCCCATCCGGCCCCTCGCCGTGATAGGCGTTGACGTTCTGGCCGATCAGCGTGACGTCGCGCACGCCGGCATCGGCCAGGCGCTCGACCTCGGCCAGAACCTGGGCGACGGGGCGCGAGAACTCGGCGCCGCGCGTATAGGGCACCACGCAGAAGGCGCAGAACTTGTCGCAGCCCTCCTGGACCGTGACGAAGGCGGAGACGCCGCGCGCGCGGATGATCTGCGGCTTGGGCGCCGGCAGGAAGCCGAACTTGTCCTCGATCGGCAGATCGGTGTCGACGACGCGCTTCCTGGCCGCTTCCGCCAGCAGCTCCGGCAGGCGGTGATAGGCCTGCGGCCCGACCACGAGATCGACGGCGGGCTGGCGGCGCTGGATTTCGGCGCCCTCGGCCTGGGCGACGCAGCCAGCGACGACGATCTTCGTCTCCTGACCCTCCGCTTTCTGGGCGTTCTTGATGTCGCGCAGCTTGCCGAGCTCGGAATAGACCTTCTGCACCGCACGGTCGCGGATGTGGCAGGTGTTGAGCAGGATCAGGTCCGCGCCCTCCGGCGTCGCCGTCTCCTCATAGGCCTGGTGGCTCAGGATGTCGGCCATGCGCTGCCCGTCATAGACGTTCATCTGGCAGCCGAAGGACTTGATGTGAACTTTCTTCATCGTCGCGGATCAGGTCTCCAAAGCGTTTCCTTTACTGCGGATCGGGCGCCTTGGAAACGGCCCGGCCGCTTGCGGATGCGACAGGCAAACTGCGCGCCAACCCGGTTTCAGGCGTCGGGCCGGCCCGTCACCGCTTCGCGTCGGGCCGCGCGCACCGCCGCTTCCGCGCGTCTGGTCGCCTCCTTGCGAGACATGGCGCGCCCCATGACGATCGGCTCGCCCCAGACCAGCTCGGCATCGATCGCGCCGCATTCCAGCACCAGCTTGAGATGGGGCCAGAGATCGGTGTCGCCGTACCAGGCGAGTGCCGCACGCTCGACCCGTCCGCCCGGCAGGCCCCGCCAGCCGGTATAGGTGATGGTCAGGGGGTAGACGGTCACATCCGCATCCGCATCGCCCATGGCCTGATGGGCCGCGCCGAGCAGCGAGGAGCGGAAGGGCAGGATGCGCGTGCCGTCGCCGGTCGTGCCCTCGGCGAAGAGCACCACCTCCTCGCCGGCAGCAATGCGGGCGCCCATCGTGGCGGCGACGCCGGCGGTCGCGCCACGGCGCTGCCGGTCGATGTAGACGGTGCGCTGGAGATTGGCGAGGAAGCCGACCACGGGCCATTGGCCGACCTCGCTCTTGGCGACGAAAGCGAGTTCGCGCTCGGCGCCGATGACACCGATATCGAGCCAGGAGACGTGGTTGGCGACGATCAGCGCCCCGGTTCCGGGTGGGGGCGGCAATCCGGCGACACGCCGGCGCACGCCGAGGCACCAGCAGGTCAAGCGATGGAAGCGCAGAGGCAGGGCGCCGCGATGCTTCGGCGCGACGCGCATCACCACGAGCTGGACCAGGACGAGACCGAGCGTGCCGCCGACGAGGATGGCGAGTCGAAGAAGCGCGCCGACGCGGATCTCTTTCATGCGCGGACAGGTCCGGTCATCGGCAGGGCAGGCGCCTCGTCAGGATCTGGAGCTGTCAATGACGTGATCGTCCGGCAATGTCACGCGAGATCGAGGCGCATCGCGATCGCGGTGGCGCGGCTGCCATCGACCTTGGGATAATAGCCCTTCCGGCGCCCCACCTCGCGGAAGCCGAAATGGCGATAGAGACGCTCCGCCGCCACATTCCCCTCCTCGACCTCCAGGAAGACGTGCGCGACACCGTCCTCCGCCAGCCGTGCGAGATGGGCCGCGAGCAGCACCCGGCCCAAGCCATCGCGCCGGTTCGCCGGAGCGACGGCGATGCTCAGAATTTCCGCCTCGTCCGCCGCCTTGCGGGACATGACGAAACCGACCGGGTCGCTCCCCCGGCCGAAGATGCCATCCGCCACGACGCCGGCATCCGCGATCAGCGCCGCGCATTCGGCAGGCTCCCAGCCGCGGGCGAAACCGCCCTGATGATGCAGGATCGCGACCTGTCGCGCGAAGGCGGTATCGAGCCGCATCGTGCGCGCCGGCATCGAATCGGGGTGCAGGAGTTTGCGTAGCCAGTCCATGCCGCTTGGTGGCACAGACTGACGTAACGACAACCACCATTTAGAGGATGCGCTCACCTGCGCGGCAAACGTGCTTTGTCCTGTGGCGTCGTCTCCGGCGCCTTCAGGTAGAGCGGGCGGGGCGGGGCGTTCTCCGGATCGGCGATCAGGCCGAGCCGCGCGACCCAGGCGATGTCCGGCGCCTTCGCATCGTCGACGACCACGGCATCGAGGCCGATCGCCCAGGCTTCGTTGGCCACGGCCAGCGCCGAGGAGCCGACGAGGCTGACCGGGCCGGCGCCGATGGCGCGCGCGGCGTCGCGATAGCTGACCTGACGGAGCGAGACGAGCGGCTTGCCTTCCGAGGTCAGCGCCTGGAACCAGACCTGGCCGTGCCGGGCATCGAGCGCCGCCGCAATGACGCGGCCCGATTCGCCCACGATCAAGGGCGCCGCACAGGCCGCGACCGTAGTGACGCCGACGGCCGGAATACCGGCGGCGAAGGCGATCGCGCGGGCCGCGCTGACGCCGACGCGCAGACCGGTATAGCTGCCGGGACCGACGGTGACGGCAACGCGGCCGAGCGACGGGAAGCCGCCATCGACCGCCTGCATCACCCGCTCGACCAGCGGCATCAGCGCCTCGGCATGGCCGCGATCCATTGCGAGCTGCTCTTGCGCCAGCGGCTCCGCCGCGCCCGCCTCGAGCACGCAGGCTGAGCAGGCTCCCAGAGCCGTGTCGATCGCGAGAATGCGCATCAGATCTTCATTCCGCGAAAGGCCGGCCCGTCACGCATTCGTCCTCCGGCCCGTCAAACCGCTTCGACTTCGCGCACTTCCGGCAGGAAGTGGCGCAGCAGATTCTGGATGCCGTGCTTCAACGTCGCAGTCGAGGAGGGGCAGCCGGAGCAGGCGCCCTTCATGACCAGATAGACCGTGCCGTCACGATAGCCGCGGAAGGTGATGTCGCCGCCGTCGCCGGCCACGGCCGGGCGGATGCGGGTTTCCAGCAGATCCTTGATCGTCTCGACCGTCTCGGCATCCTCCGGAGCGAAGAACTCGCCTTCCTCGTCGAGGTCGGCAGCGGAGTCCTCGGCCAGCACCGGGGCGCCGGACATGAAATGCTCCATGATCGCGCCGAGGATGGCCGGCTTCAGATGCGGCCACTCGCCGTCGGACTTGGTGACGGTGATGAAATCGGAGCCGAGGAAGACGCCGGAAACGCCGGAAACGCCGAACAGGCGCTGCGCTAGCGGCGAACGCCCGGCATCGGCGACATCGCGCATATCGAGCGTGCCGCTACCCATGACGATGCGTCCGGGCAGGAATTTCAAGGTCGCCGGATTCGGCGTCGCTTCGGTCTGGATGAACATGGATACCTCCGGTACCGGCGATTCAAGGTCGCCGTTCCTAGTCTCGATATAGGCCCGCGGATGGAATCATTCCAGCGGTGCCGTCATTGCAAGCGCAGCGTAGCAATGACGGAAGAGCATCACGCCAGCGCGTCGATCTCCTCGTCATCCAGATGGCCCGGGACGATGGCGACGGGGATCGGGAAGCTCGCCGAGGATTTGCCGGCGAGCGCGCTGACCAGCGGGCCGGGGCCTTCGCGCCCGGTCCCGGCGGCGAGCACGAGGAGCGAGATGTCCTCGTCCTCCTCGATCAGCTTGACCAGTTCACCGGCCTTGTCGCCGGTGCGCACGAGGCGCTCGGGCTCGAGGCCGGCGAGGGCCCGCACCGCCGCCGCAGCAGCATCGAGCAGCTTCTCGGCCTGCGCCTCGGCCTCGGCGCGCATCACGTCGCCGACGCCGAGCCAGGTCTCGTGCTCGGGCGGAGGCGCGACAGCGAGCAGCACCATCGCCGCCCCGACGCGGGCGCAACGGCGCGCCGCAAAGCGAACCGCCTTGGCGCATTCCTCGGTGTCGTCGACCACCGCGAGAAACTTCGGCCGATGGCCCGTCTCGTAGGATCGCCGCTTCTTGACCATGAAACCATCCTGCCGCCGCTTCGGGGCGGGCATGGTGGCCTGCGCCGGTACCCCGGCGCAAGCCCGCCCGGCCGAACGGCCCCGTCAGCGGCGCACGAAGCCGACGATGTCCTTGACCTCGCGCATGATCGGCGCGGCGATGGCATCGGCGCGAGCGGCCCCCTCGCCGAGGATCGCATCGATATGCTTCGGCTCCGCCAGCAGGCGGCGCATCTCGCCGGCGATGGGGCTGAGCTTCTCGACCGCGAGATCGACCAGCGCGGCCTTGAAGCCCGAGAACTGGCTGCCACCGAACTCCTTCAGCACCGCGCTCTTCGCCACCCCCGAGAGGCCGGCATAGATGCCGACGAGGTTCTCGGCCTCGGGCCGGCCCTCCAGTCCCTTCTCCTCGGAGGGCAGCGCCTCGGGATCGGTCTTGGCCTTGCGGATCTTCTGGGCAATGGCATCGGCATCGTCGGTCAGGTTGATGCGCGAATAGTCGGAAGCGTCCGATTTCGACATCTTCTTGGTGCCGTCGCGCAGGCTCATCACCCGCGGCGCCGGGCCCTGGATCATCGGCTCGGGCAGCGGGAAGAAGCCGAGTTCGCCCGTGCCGAGGCCGAGCTCGGCGATTTGCGGGGCGAAGTCGTTGTTGAACTTCTGGGCGATGTCGCGGGTCAGCTCCAGATGCTGCTTCTGATCCTCTCCGACCGGCACATGCGTCGCCTTGTAGAGCAGGATGTCGGCGGCCATCAGGTTCGGATAGGCATAGAGCCCGACCGACGCGTTCTCGCGGTCCTTGCCGGCCTTTTCCTTGAACTGGGTCATGCGGTTGAGCCAGCCGAGGCGGGCGACGCAGTTGAACACCCAGGCAAGCTCGGCATGGCCGGAAACCTGGCTCTGGTTGAAGATGATGCTCTGCTTCGGATCGACGCCGGCGGCGATATAGGCGGCCGTGACCTCGCGGATAGCGCGCTTCAGGTCGGCGGGGTCCTGCCACATCGTGATCGCGTGCATGTCGACGACGCAGTAGATGCACTCATGCGTCTTCTGCATCGCCACCCAGTTGGTCAGCGCGCCGAGATAATTGCCGAGATGCAGCGTCGAGGTCGGCTGCATGCCTGAGAATACGCGCTGATGAAAACCCGACATGGGGCACTCCGTCGTCACGATGGAGGAGGGAAGCGGCGCTTCTGGCTTAAGCCCGCCGCTTGCGCAAGGGGAGAGCGCCAAAGGCGCCGAGCGCCCAGCCCGCCGCGCCATAGCTCATGAGCCCCGCAAGGCAAAGCAGAGCGAGTGCGCCGATCCGGTGATTCACCGGCTGGTCCGCCGCCAGCGACGGCGCCAGCAAGGGCAGAAGCAGCTCCAGCACGGCGAGCATGATCGCGCTGGCGGCGAGGCTGGCGGCGATCGGCCGCATGTTGCCGGAATCCGGCCGCCAGATGCCGGCGCGCAGCAAGGCGAGCGCGAGCATCGACGCCTGAACCGCAAAGGCCAGGGTCGCCGCCAGCGCCGCCATCTGCGCCGCCTGACGGCCGCCGGGCAGCAGGACGCCGGCGAGCACCGCGACGACCACTGCCAAGCCGCCCGAGATCAGGGGCAGGCGCGGCAGGCTGCGCACGAAATAGACCTGACCGAAGACCTTCGCCATGACGGCGAAAGGCAGGCCGCAGCCGAAGGCGGCCAGCGCCGCGGCCGTGCGCTCGCGGTCGGCGGCATCGAAGCGCCCGTGTTCGAACAGCACCGAGACGATCGGCGCGGCGAGCACGACGAGCGCCGTCGCCGCCGGCAGGGCGAGCGCGAGACCGAGCGCCAGCGAAGGCCCGAGCATGGCGTCCGGTCCGCCGCGATTCGCCGCCAGCGCCATGTCGGAGAGCACGACCGTGCCCATCGCGACGCCGACGAAGCCGAGCGGAAGCTGGAAAACGCGGTCGGCATAATAGAGCGCCGCCACGGCGCCGGGTTCGGCGGAAGCAATCTGCGTCGCCACCAGCAGGACGAGCTGGGCCGAGGAAGCCGCCAGCAACGTCGCACCGCCGGTGCGGATCAGCCGGGTCATCTCGGGCGACCAGCGCAGGCTCGGGCGGGGCAGGCCGAGGCCGCGCAGGCTCAGCAGAATCATCGCGAAATGGGCGAATCCGGTGAGGCTGACGCAGATCGCGAGCCAATGCGCGCCGATTTCGGGCTCGGCCCCCGTCGCGTGCAGCACGACGAGGAGGCCCAGCAGGATCGCATTCATCAACGCCGGCGCGAGCGCCGCGACGGTGAAGCGGCGCTCCGCGTTGAGCAGGGCCGCCAGCAGCGCCGCCAGCGTCGTCAGCAGCAGGAAGGGCAGCATCAGCCGGGTATAAGAGGCCGCCAGGGCGAGTGTCTCGGGTTCCTCGGCGAAACCGCCGGCGAGGCCGAGGACGAGCCAGGGGGCAAACAGCTCGCCCAAGGCGACGAGCGCAAGCAGCAGAAGGCCGAGATGGCCCACCGCCTCCCCGGCGAACCGCAGCGCCGGCTTGCTGCCTTCGCTCTTCCTGACGGCCAGATAAAGCGGCACGAAGGGCGCGTTGAGCCCGCCTTCGCCGAGCACGCGGCGCGCCAGATTGGGCAGGCGCAGCGCCGCGAGGAAGGCATCCGCGACCGGCCCGGCGCCGAGCAGGCGGGCGATCAGCACGTCGCGCGCGAAGCCGAGCAGGCGCGACGCGACCGTGGCGGCACCGACGACGGCCGAATCGCGGGCGAGGCGGGATGGCGGAGTCTGAGATTCGCTCAAGACGGAGGATTCCCGATCACAAGCCGAAATCCTCGCGGAAGCGATCGATCTGATGCATGCGCTCATGCAGGATCGTCACAATGCCGATGTCGCCATCCGCCAGTCTGCGCCAATAGACGACGTGGCTCTCGTAGCGAAAGGTGAAGCCATCGACACCGAAGGCCGCGGGCACCGGGCGGGACGGGACGCCATGCGTCTCGATCCACGCGAAGGCCTCGAAGAGGCCCTCGATATAGCGGTCAGCCTGCGCCGCGCCGAATTGCTCCAGAGTGTAGCGATAAATCTCATCCAGGCGGCGCGACGCCGCTTCCTGGATGCGAACGGCGCTCATGCCCGCGCCTTGTTGCGCGCAATCACTTCGGCCGCCGTCAGAGGCCGGTAGGACGAATCCGGGGCGGCGAAGGCATGCGTCAGCTCGGCCTTCAGCCGCTCAAAGGCTTCGCGTTCCACGCGCTCCTTATCGCGGCGAATCAGGTCGCGGACATACTCGCTGACATTCTCATAGGCGCCGTCCTCGCCAACATTCCGGGCAACGAAATCACCGAGCGTGCTGCCGATGCGCACCGTCATGGTCGTCGTGCGTGACATCGTTCCATCTCCTTCTCGTCTTCAAGATACACAATCTTGAAGACGAGAACTATGGCGACGGCCGCGAACCGTATCCGTCACAGAATGAACCGGCTCAGATCGGCATTCTTCGACAGATCGCCGATGCGGGTCTCGACATAAGCCGCGTCGATGACGATGGTCTCGCCCGAGCGGTCCGGCGCCGTGAAGGAGATGTCGTCGAGGATGCGCTCGATCACCGTCTGGAGCCGGCGGGCGCCGATGTTCTCGACCGTGGAATTCACCTCGACGGCGATGCGGGCGATGGCGTCGATCGCATCCGGCCTGAACTCGATCGCAACCTCCTCGGTCGCCATCAGCGCGACCGACTGCTTGATCAGGCTCGCCTCGGTCTCGGTCAGGATGCGCTTGAAATCCTCGATATCGAGCGGGTTGAGCTCGACGCGGATCGGCAGGCGGCCCTGCAGTTCCGGCAGCAGGTCGGACGGGCGCGAGACGTGGAAGGCGCCCGAGGCGATGAAGAGGATGTGGTCGCTCTTCACCGCGCCGTGCTTGGTGGCGACGGTCGTGCCCTCGATCAGCGGCAGCAGGTCGCGCTGCACCCCCTCGCGCGAGACGTCGGCGCCGCCCTTGCCCTCGCGGGCGCAGATCTTGTCGATCTCGTCGAGGAAGACGATGCCGTTGTTCTCGACCTCGCGGATCGCGGCCTGCACGATCGCGTCCTGGTCGATCAGCTTGTCGCTCTCCTCGGCCAGCAGCGGCTGGTAGGCGTCCTTGACCAGCATGCGCTTCGGCTTGCCCTTCTGGCCGAAGGCCTTGCCGAACATGTCGGAAAGATTGATCGCGCCGATTGAGGCGCCGGGCATGCCGGGAACCTCGAACATCGGCGCCGCCGCTCCCGCACCGGCCGAGACCTCGACCTCGATCTCCTTATCGTCGAGTTCGTTGTTGCGCAGCTTGCGGCGGAAGGAATCGCGCGTCGCCTGGCTGGAATTCGCCCCGACGAGAGCGTCGAGCACGCGTTCCTCGGCCGCGACATGGGCCTTGGCCTCCACATCCTTGCGGCGGCTCTCGCGCACCAGCGCGATCGCGACCTCGACGAGATCACGCACGATCGATTCGACATCGCGGCCGACATAGCCGACCTCGGTGAACTTGGTCGCCTCGACCTTGAGGAAGGGCGCGTTGGCGAGCTTCGCCAGCCGGCGCGCAATCTCGGTCTTGCCGCAGCCGGTCGGCCCTATCATCAGGATGTTCTTCGGCGAGACCTCCTCGCGCAGCGGCCCTTCGAGCTGCTGCCGGCGCCAGCGGTTGCGCAGCGCGATGGCGACGGCGCGCTTGGCATCCTTCTGGCCGACGATGAAACGGTCGAGTTCGGAGACGATCTCGCGGGGGGAAAAGCTGGTCATTACGCTATGATATCCGGATCAGATGGCCTGAGGCATGGCTCGGCAGCGATGATTATGCCGCCTCCAGCGTCTCGATGACGAGGCTGTGGTTGGTGTAGACGCAGATGTCGCCGGCGATCTTCATCGCCTTGCGCACGATCGTCTCGGCATCGGGCTCGACGTCGATGAGGGCACGGGCCGCCGAAAGCGCGTAGTTGCCGCCGGAGCCGATCGCCATCACCGCCCCGTACTCGCTCGCCTCCGGCTCCAGCACGTCGCCCGTGCCGGAGATCAGCAGCGAGACCTCCTTGTCGGCGACAAGCAGCATCGCCTCCAGCCGGCGCAGATAGCGATCGGTCCGCCAGTCCTTGGCGAGTTCGACGCAGGCGCGCAGAAGCTGCGTCGGATATTGCTCGAGCTTGCTTTCCAGCCGCTCGAACAGCGTGAAGGCATCGGCGGTCGCGCCAGCAAAGCCGGCGATCACCTGCCCCTTGGCGAGGCGGCGGACCTTGCGCGCATTGCCCTTCATGATCGTCTGGCCGAGCGAGACCTGTCCGTCGCCGCCGATGACGACCCGCCCGCCCTTGCGCACCATCAGGATGGTGGTGGCGTGCATAACCGGGGCATTGCTGTGTTCGGACATGGCGATCGGAAACCGAAATCTGGACTGCGGAAGACGCCAACATGTTCAGGCCGGCCCGCTCTATCAAGGGGTAAGCGCAGCAATGCGCGCCCGCGGCAGCGATAAGCGACCCTCACCGCATTTCGCCAGACGCCTGCCAGACGGCCGCCCCTGACGAGATTGCTGCCAGATCATTTCGCGGCCTGCTCATCGCTCGACGCTGGCCGGGCCTACGCAGATCTTTCGATATCCTGCGGCGCGCGCGAAAATTCTACGTCACCGATCGATCGGTTTTTAAGCAGTTTTTTAGCGTTAATCGCGAAAGGTCGTTCTGTTGAAGCGGTTTCCCTGTTCGGGCGGCCGCCCCCGGGACCGTCACGATGAAATCCATTCGCCTGAAGATTCTCGCCATGCTCGCCATCGTCGCGAGCGGGGCCATCCTGTCCGCATTCGTCAGTTTCTACGGCCTGCACAAGGCCGACGACCTGAATACACGCTCCGAGATCCAGGCCAATGTCGCCCTGCTGACGCAGCGCATCAACGGCGTCGTCACCGCGGTGGTGATGGAATCGCGCGGCATCTACATGTCGAAGACCACCCAAGATGCCGAGCCCTTCGCCAAAGGCATCGACGACCGCGTTCCGACGCTGCGCAAATTCGTGGCCGACCTTCAGAAAATCGCACCCGCCGAAGAACGCGAGACCATTGGCCAGATCGCCAAATCTGTCGAGGAATTCATCGCCTTCAGGACCGAAACCGCCCGGCTCGGGCGGCAGGTTTCGCCCGATGCCGCCAATATCCAGGGCAACAACGAGGCGAACCGCGCCAACCGCAAGGCCCTGAACGACCTGCTGATCAGCTTCAGCCAGCGCCTCGAGAAGGCCGGCATTGCCGTCGGCGAGGAAGCGACCGCCTTCACCCGGCAGGTCCAGCTGATCATGCCGATCATCCTGCTGGCCACACTGCTGATCTCCGTCGGCGTCGCGCTCGTCTTCGCCCAGCGTTCGATCACCCGCCCGATCCTCGACCTCAGCGGGGTGATGGAGAAGCTGACGGCGGGCGACACGCGGATCGACGTTCCCCATACGAACCGCCCGGACGAGATCGGCGCGATGGCGCGTGCCGTCTCCGTGCTGCGTGAAAGCACCGAGCAGGTCGCGCTGCTGCAGGAGCAGGAGCGCGCCGCCGCTGCCACCCGCCTCGCCCGGGCGCAGTCGATGGAGGCCGTCGTCTCGGATGTCGGCGAGGTCGTCGCTGCGGCGGCCGCCGGCGATTTCTCGGCGCGCCTGAAGATTGACGACGCCGACGAGCAGATGCAGCGGCTCGTGGCCGGCATCAACGAGATCAATGTGGTGGTCGATTCGGCGACGACGGAATTCGCCCAGGCCCTGTCGGCGATCGCGGGCGGAGATCTGACGAACCGGGTCGAGACGTCCTATCGCGGCCGCTTCGCCGATCTCAAGGGCGCCATCAACGAAACGGTCGACCGCCTGTCCGACACCGTCGCGACGATCCAGACCACCTCGGCCGATGTCGGCCTCGCCGCCCGCGAGATCAACATGGGCGCCGACGACCTCTCCAAGCGCACCGAGGAGCAGGCCTCCTCGCTGGAGGAGACGGCGGCCACCACCGAGGAACTCGCGGCCTCGGTCAAGGCTTCGGCCCAGGCCTCGAAGGATGCCGCGCGCATCGCCGACGATGCGATGCAGGCGGCGCAGAACGGCGGCGCCATCGCCGGCCAGGCCGTCGAGGCCATGGCCCGCATCGAGACCGCCTCGCAGAAGATCTCCGACATCATCCGCGTCATCGACGACATCGCCTTCCAGACCAATCTGCTGGCGCTCAATGCGGCGGTCGAGGCGGCGCGTGCCGGCGAGGCTGGCAAGGGCTTCGCCGTCGTCGCCTCGGAAGTCCGCACGCTGGCGCAGCGCTCCGGCGAGGCCGCCAAGGACATCTCGGCCCTGATCTCCTCGTCGAACACCGAGGTCGGCGAAGGCGTGAAGCTGGTGCGGCAGGCCGGCGACCAGCTCAGCCGCATCCTCCAGGCGTCGCAGAAGGTGGCGGCGACCATCGCCGACATCTCGGCCGCCTCCGGCGAGCAGGCCAACGGCATCGACGAGATGAGCCAGGCCGTGGCGCATCTCGACGAGATGACGCAGCAGAACGCGGCGCTGGCCGAGCAGAGCGCGGCCTCCGCCAATGCGCTCTCGGGCCGGATCGGCCAGCTCAACGAACTCGTCGCAACCTTCCGCACCGGCCGCGAGGCGGTGGGCCAGTCGAGCTATCCGCAAGCCGCCATGGCCTCGCCCGCCTCCGCCGCCGCGCGCCCCGCAAGGGCGGCGCCCCGGCCTCTCGGCCGGCCGGCCCCGGTTCCCGCCGGCACCCCTTCCCCGGCCGCTGCCGACGGTTCCGAGCCAGAGCGGCTGCGCCAGCTCGCCGAGGCCGCCTTCGCGCAGTCCAGGGCGGCTCCCGCCCCGCGCAAGATCGCCAATGGCCGGGCCCAGGACTCGGGCTGGGAAGAGTTCTGAGACCGCAAAACGCGGCCCGGCCTCCCAGCCGCCGGATATTACCGATCACGCGACACGGCGCCCCTTGGGGCGCCGTTTTCGCTTGCCGCCGAATTTTTCATAGGCCGCGCCTTGCAGCAAAGCTGCAGCGACCTATCTCTGCAGCAGGCGCCGGGCCTCCGTGCCCCATGACGCCGCCTTCGCAACACAGATTCGTGACGATCGTCCGGCCGTTTCCGAGGAGACGGCAGATGCTCAACCGCTTGCTGACAGATCCCGACGGGGATGTCTGCGACAAGCGGTTTCAGCCGTCACCACAACAGGGAGACGAACCATGCCATTCAGTCAGGTTCTTCAAGCTCTCGGCCAGCTCGCTTCCGGCTTCGCGCCCGGCAGCCGTTCGGTCCGCCCGCTCGAGATCGAGCTCGATGGGGTCGATGGCCCCAGCCTTTTCGAACAAGCCGCCATCGGCCGGTGGAAGACCGAGGACGGGTCGATCCTGATCGACCTGCGGCCCGACGGGCAGTTCCACAAGGCCAAACCGGCAGCAGGTGCGCAGCATCGCGGCCGCTATGCCGTCGATCGCTCGAAGCTCTATTTCGAGGGCGATTCGGGCTGGGTAGCGCTCGGCAAGCTCAAGCGCGGCACCCTCAGCATCGGCGAGAAGCGCTTCCACAAGGCCTGATGCGTCACGGCCGATCGGTCGAAAAAGCGGCCGCACCTCCATCCGAGGTGCGGCCGTTTCATTTTTAACGGCAGCCGAACAGGGTTTTCAGTAGCCGACGGTGAACCGCCGGCGGCTATGGGCCGGCTTCTCCAGCTCGTCGACCAGCGCCACCGCATAGTCCTCGGCCGAGATCGCGCTGCTGCCCGTCTGATCGACCAGAAGTCGGTCGGTGCCGAGCCTGAATTTGCCGGTACGCTCGCCCGGCTGAATCAGGGCCGAGGGCGAGAGGAAGGACCAGTCCAGCGCCTGCTCGCCCTTGAGGAGATCGAGGAAGACGGCGCCTTTTCTGGCCTCGCCGAGATAGGCGGCCGGAAACTCCGGGGTATCGAAGAGCCTGACGCCCGGCGCGACTTCGAGGCTGCCGGCGCCGCCGACCACAAGATAGCGCGCCACGCCCGACTGCTTTGCCGCCGCGAGCAGGATCTGCGGATCGCTGGCGGTGAAATGGACAGCGCTGATGGCGGCGTCGTGACCCGCGAGCAGGCGGGCGAGCCCATCCCTGTCGAACACGTCGCCCTTGGCGGCGGTGACGCCCGGAAGCGCCGCGACATTCTGCGGATTGCGCACGATGGCGGTGACGTCGTGGCCGCGCCGGGAAAGCTCGGCGAGCACGCGCGAGCCGATGAAACCGCTGGCGCCGATCAGGGCAACTTTCATGACAAAGGTTCCTTTCAATGGTATCTGTTGGATACCAACACTCCGATGGAACCTATCTGGCCATGCGCCGCCGCCCCGTAAAGAAGGCACTTCCGCGCGACATGGTCACCTTGACGAAACCGCCATGCTGAAACGTCCCGACCCTTTCCAGGCCCTCTGCCCCACGCGGCGCGTGCTCGATCGCATCGGCGACACCTGGGCCGTCCTGATCCTGATCGCGCTCGACGGCGGCACGCTGCGCTTCAACGAACTCAGGCGGCGGATCGAGAACATCTCCCAGAAGATGCTGTCCCAGACGCTGAAGAGCCTGGAACGCGACGGGCTGGTGCGACGCGAGGTGTTTCCGACCGTGCCGGTGACGGTCGAGTACTCGCTGACCGAGCTCGGCCGCACCTTGTCGCAGACGGTCAACCAGCTCACGCTCTGGGCCGAAAGCCATATCGGCGAGATCGAAGACGCGCAGCGGCGCTACGACAAGGGCGAGAACGCGATGCGGAGGGCGGGCTGACCCGAGGCCGGCCACCGCAATGCGGTGGCGCTGGCGTTTCCGCCGATTTCGTGTATATGCCCCGCATCCGGACCGAAAAGCCGGCTGCGCGACCCCTCCGCGATGAGGCGGCTCGCGGGCTTCGGACCTTGCTGGACGACATCCCGGCCTGGCCCGCCAGATCAACCCGAACACGAGGATATCCCGATGTCGATCACTGCCGAGCGCAAGACCGCGCTGCTGAAGGAATACGCCACCAAGCCGAACGACACCGGCTCGCCGGAAGTCCAGGTCGCGATCCTGACCGAGCGCATCACCAACCTGACCGGCCACTTCAAGTCGCATGCGAAGGACAACCATTCGCGCCGCGGCCTGCTCAAGCTGGTCTCGCAGCGCCGTTCCCTGCTCGACTACCTGAAGGGCAAGGACCAGGCTCGCTACAAGACGCTGATCGAGAGGCTCGGCATCCGCCGCTGATCCTCAGCTGATGGTTTCCGCCCGGTGCGTCACGCTCCGGGCGGCTCCTTTTCAGGCGATGCCGCAACGGGCGGTGCGCCTCAATCCCGCGGCAGCCGCATGGGGCGGCCTCTCCGCGTGACCCGCCGGGCGCCCAAGACGTCCATGGCAGGATCGCCGAGCGCTCGGGCGCATTCCCTTTCCAACCCGAGCGTTCCGCCGTCTTGCCCATGGGCCTGAAGGCACCGGACGGGTCGAACCCGACCGAAAGACATATCCATGTTCGACATCCAAACCGAAGAACTGATCTGGGGCGGCCGCAAGCTCGTCCTCGAGACCGGCAAGGTCGCCCGCCAGGCCGACGGCGCCGTGATGGCCACCTATGGCGAGACCGTCGTGCTCGCGACCGTCGTCTCGGCCAAGGAGCCGAAGCCGGGCTTCGACTTCTTCCCGCTGACCGTCAACTACCAGGAAAAGACCTTCGCGGCCGGCCGCATCCCCGGCGGCTACTTCAAGCGCGAAGGCCGTCCGAGCGAGAAGGAGACGCTGGTCTCCCGCCTGATCGACCGCCCGATCCGCCCGCTCTTCGTCGAAGGCTACAAGAACGACACGCAGGTCGTGGTCACCGTTCTGCAGCATGACCTCGAGAACGATCCCGACATCCTCGCGATGGTCGCGACCTCGGCTGCGCTCACCCTCTCCGGCGTGCCCTTCATGGGCCCGATCGGCGGCGCCCGCGTCGGCTATATCGACGGCGCCTACAAGCTGAACCCGACGATCGAGGAAGCCAAGGAATCGGCTCTCGACCTCGTCGTCGCCGGCACCCAGGACGCCGTGATGATGGTCGAGTCGGAAGCCAAGGAGCTGACCGAGGAGGTCATGCTCGGCGCCGTGATGTTCGGCCACAAGCATTTCCAGCCGGTGATCGAAGCGATCATCCGCCTCGCCGAGAAGGCCGCCAAGGAGCCGCGCGACTTCAACCCGCCGGATGACTCCGCCGTTCTCGACGCGATCATGAAGGTGGGCGAGGCCGAGCTGCGCAGCGCCTACAAGATCACCGCCAAGGCCGAGCGCTACAAGGCCGTCGACGCCGTCAAGGCCAAGGTCGTCGCCGCGCTCGTCTCCGAGACGCCGGACGGCGTCGCCACCTTCCCGAAGGACAAGGTCGGCGCGCAGTTCAAGGAAGCCCAGGCCAAGATCGTGCGCTGGAACATCCTCGACGACGGCATCCGCATCGACGGCCGTGACGGCAAGACCGTGCGCCCGATCATCGCGGAGGCCGGCGTCCTGCCGCGCACCCACGGTTCGGCGCTGTTCACCCGTGGCGAGACCCAGGCGCTGGTCGTGACCACGCTCGGCACCGGCGACGACGAGCAGTTCATCGACTCGCTGGAAGGCACCTACAAGGAAACCTTCCTGCTGCACTACAACTTCCCGCCCTACTCCGTCGGCGAGACCGGCCGCATGGGTTCGCCCGGCCGCCGCGAGATCGGCCACGGCAAGCTCGCCTGGCGCGCCATCCACCCGATGTTGCCGGGCAAGGGCGAGTTCCCCTACACGCTGCGCGTCGTCTCGGAGATCACCGAGTCGAACGGCTCCTCCTCGATGGCCACCGTCTGCGGCACCTCGCTGGCGCTGATGGATGCCGGCGTGCCGCTGCGCGCCCCGGTCGCGGGCATCGCGATGGGCCTCATCCTCGAAGGTGAGCGCTTCGCCGTGCTCTCCGACATCCTGGGTGACGAAGACCATCTCGGCGACATGGACTTCAAGGTGGCGGGTACTGCCAGCGGCATCACCTCGCTTCAGATGGACATCAAGATCGCCGGCATCACCGAGGAGATCATGAAGGTCGCCCTCGAGCAGGCCAAGGGCGGCCGCGAGCACATCCTCGGCGAGATGGCCAAGGCTCTCTCCGCCTCGCGCAGCCAGCTCGGCGAGTTCGCGCCGCGCATCGAGACCATGAAGATCCCGGTCGACAAGATCCGCGAAGTCATCGGCTCCGGCGGCAAGGTCATCCGCGAGATCGTCGAGAAGACCGGCGCCAAGGTGAACATCGAGGACGACGGCACCATCAAGATCGCCTCGGCCGACGGCAAGTCGATCGAAGCCGCGATCAAGTGGATCAAGTCGATCGTCTCCGAGCCGGAA
Source organism: Hyphomicrobiales bacterium (assembly GCA_930633495.1). Lineage (NCBI taxonomy): Bacteria > Pseudomonadati > Pseudomonadota > Alphaproteobacteria > Hyphomicrobiales > Hyphomicrobiales bacterium. Next base: position 2,467,756 of record CAKNFJ010000001.1, read on the forward strand.
GCCGGCGTGATCTATGACGGCACCATCGTCAAGATCATGGAGTTCGGCGCCTTCGTGAACTTCTTCGGCGCCAAGGACGGCCTCGTCCACATCTCCGAGCTCGCCCCCAAGCGCGTCCAGAAGGTCCAGGACGTCGTCAAGGAAGGCGACAAGGTCAAGGTCAAGTTCCTCGGCATGGACGAGCGCGGCAAGATCCGCCTCTCGATGAAGGTCGTCGACCAGACCACCGGCGAGGACATCACCGAGAAGCTCAAGGCCGAGCGCGACGCCGAGAAGGCCCGCGAGCGTCAGGGCGCGGCTGAGTAATCGCCGCAAGCCGATTCATGTGAAACGAGGCGCCCCGCATCGGCTGATGCGGGGCGTTTTGCTTTAAGCGAAGGCTGTATGGGCGAGGCCAACCGCCGTCATGCTCGGGCTTAACCCGAGCATCTCTTGCCGGAGAAGGCCCCCTGCGCTCGCGTATTGAGATTCTTGGGTCGCCGCTGTGCGGCGCCCGATAATGACGCCCATGTTCCCGGTTGGTGACGCGGCGCTCACAATAGTCTAGACATATGTCGATCCATGGAGACCGGCATGTCCGACCACCGCATCGCATCGCTCGACGATCTCGCTCGCGCCTATCCCAATCCGGCCGCGCCGGCTTCGGTCTTCAAGGAGATCGATCATGTCGACGAGAATTATGCAGCGCTGATCACCGCCTCGCCGTTTTTCGTGCTCGCGACGATCGGCCCGGAGGGGTTGGATTGTTCGCCGCGCGGGGATTTGCCGGGCTTCGTCACGGTCCGGGACACGAAAACGCTCCTGATTCCCGACCGAAAAGGCAATAACCGCCTGGATTCCTTGAAGAATATCCTGTTTGACGATCGAATCGGAATGCTCTTCCTCGTCCCCGGCTGCGGCGAGACCCTGCGCGTGAACGGACGGGCGGAGATTTCCTGCGACCCTAAGTTGTTATCGCGGTTCGAGATAGCCGAGAAGCTGCCGGCGAGCGTGATGATCGTCCATGTCGAGGCCGTCTACTTCCAGTGCTCGCGTGCGGTGGTGCGGGCGGAGCTGTGGAATGCCGAGCGGCAGGTCGATCGCCGCAACCTGCCCTCGCCCGGCACGATCCTGCGCGACATCACGGCGCGCAATGCGACGGTCGAGACCTTCGACGGCAAGGCTTATGACGCGGCGCTGCCGGCGAGGGTCAAGGCGACGCTGTATTGAGAAGGAAGACCCGTCTTGTCATTCCGGGGCTTCGCGCAGCGAAGAACCCGGAACCCACGACCGGGTGAGACCAGTCGTGCAGCACAGCAGATAAATGGTAATTCCGGACGTCGCCCAGTCGTGGGTTCCGGGTTCGGCCCAAAGGGCCGCCCCGGAATGACAACCGTGGTGCGCTCAGAGCAGCCCTTCGTTCCCCGCCAGCGTCTTCAGGCTGACATCCGGCCGGGCGCCGATATGGGAGATGATCTCGGCTGCCGCCAGCGCGCCAAGACGCAGGCTATCGCGGATCTCGCGGCCCGAGGTCAGGCCGTAGAGGAAGCCCGCGGCGAAGAGATCGCCGGCGCCGGTCGCATCGACGACGCGCTCGACCGGGAAGACCGGTTCCTCGACGATGCCGTCCGGCGTCACGGCGAGCGCGCCCTTCTCGGAGCGGGTGACCACGGCCAGGACGTTCTCGGAACGCAGCCAGGACAGGGCGGTATCGAAATCCGAGGTCTGGTAGAGGCTCTTGAGCTCATGCTCGTTGGCGAACACCAGATCGACCATGCCGTTGCGGATCAGGCCGACGAATTCGTCGCGATAGCGGTCGACGCAGAAGGAGTCCGACAGCGTGATGGCGACACGGCCGCCGGCCCTGTGCGCGACCTCGGAGGCCTTGCGGAAGGCTTCCTTCGCTGCCGGCGGGTCCCAGAGATAGCCCTCGAGATAGATGATGTCGGCGTTCTCGACCGCCTTCTCGTCGACATCGGAGACCGAAAGGCCCTGGCAGGCGCCGAGATAGGTGTTCATCGTGCGCTCGCCATCGGGCGTGACGATAATGAAGGAGCGCGCGGTCGCCGGGCCGTCAGCCGCAGCCGCGGTGTCGAAAGCGACGCCGAGCGAGGTCAAATCGTGGCGATAGAGCTTGCCGAGCTCGTCGGCCCTGACCTTGCCGATGAAGGCGCCCTTGCCGCCGAAGGAGGCCAGGCCGGCGATGGTGTTCGCCGCCGAGCCGCCCGAGATGATGCGCGCCGGCCCCATCGCCGCATAGAGCGATTCCGCTCGTTCCTCGTCGATCAGCATCATCGCGCCCTTGGTCAGCTTCTGGGCGGCCAGGAAATCTTCTTCGGCCGAAGCCAGGACATCGACGATGGCGTTGCCGAGGGCGAGGACATCCGTACGGGTCTTGGTCATGGGCTGTTCTGTCCGGAATGACGCGGCGAAAGTGCCGGAAAGGAAGGTTTCGGCGTGTCGCATCCGCACGCCGCCGGGTCAAGCGCAGCCGCTCTCAACCGGCGCTGCGGCGCTGGGCAGCCTCATCGAGGATCGCCGCGAGGCGGCGCAGTTCGTCGCCGTCGAGGTTCGCGATCTCGCGGGCAAGGCGATTGGCGAGGAGCGTCGCCTCGGGATCGAGGCCGGCCGTGTCGACCGTGACTCGCGGATGCGACAGATCGGCGAGGCGGACGAGCTCGTCCGCCTCATCCCAGATCACGCCGAGCAGATGGATCGTGCCCTGAATCAGGGTGAAGGTCGGGCGGCCTCGCTTGCCGTGCTCCAGGGCCGAGAGATAGGCCGGCGTCACGCCGAGGCCTTCCGCCATCTCCGCAAGGGTCAGCCCACGCCGCTCCCTGAGCTCGCGCACGCGCCGTCCGAACGGGGTCATGGCCCGTGCTCCCGCAGCCTGCGGATGCGGACATAGAGCGCGCCGGAGCCGCCATGGCGCTGCTCCGCCTCCTCGAACCCCAGGACCAGCGGGCGCAATTCCGAGAGCCGGAGCCAATGCGGCACCATCCGGCGCAGGACGCCGCGCTCCTCGCCGAACAGCACCGGCGCCGGACCACCCTTGCCCGTGACGACGAGGCAGAGGCGCGTGCCGCGCGCCTGCTCGCGACGCAGGAAGCCGTGCAGGGCCAGATGTGCCTCGTCCTGGCGCATGCCGTGCAGGTCGATCGAAGCCTCGATCTCCTGCTGGCCACGGCGAAGCTGGGTCCGTAAGCGGCGCTCGATCGGCGCCAGTGGCGGCCCGGCTGGCGACGTGGCCTTCACCGGGGGAGCCGCCGCGACGACGAGGATGGAGGTTTCGGCCGGAGCCGGCGTTGCCGGTGGCGGCAGCGGTTCGGGTTCGATCGGCGCCCGGCCGGGCAAAGGCTTCACCGAGCGTGCCACCTGTCGCCAGAGCGCGATATCGGCCTCCGTCAGCGTCTTCCCCCGGCGCGAGCGCATCTCAAAGCGGCCAGAGCACGGTGAAGGCGACCGGGTGGCGGATGAGCCCGGCGCGATGGCCGGCGGCCGGGCCTGAACCGACGAAGAGATCCATCCGGGCGGCACCGAGGATGGCCGAGCCGGTATCCTGCGCGACCATCAGGCGGGTGAGATGCGCGTCGCCGCCTTCGCCGTCGGGAATCGTCGCGTCGATCCAGACCGGCAGGCCGTAGGGCCAGACCGTGCGGTCGATGGCGATGCTGCGCAGCGGCGTCAGCGGCAGGCCGGCGCCGCCGATCGGCCCGCTTTCCGCCGGCAGATCGTCGCGGCGCGCGAAGAAGACGAACGACTTGTTCAGGCGGATCAGGTCACGCGCGAAGACCGGATCGGCCTTCAGCCGCGCGACGAGCCGGTCCATCGTCATCTGCTCGGGCGGAATACCTTCGCGCTGGCTGAGAGCCCGGCCGAGCGAGGTGTAGGGGTGCCCGTTGCGGCCGGAATAGGTCAGCCGCGTCACGGAGCCGTCCGGCAGGCGCACGCGGCCCGAACCCTGCACCTGCAGCACGAAGCGGTCGACGGGATCGCGCAGCCAAAGGATTTCGAGGCCCTGCCCGTCGAGCGCGCCGGTCTCGATCGCAGTGCGGTCCGGGAACGGTTCGAGCCCATTGCCGGTGCGGCGCGCGGCGGAGAGCGCCTTGTCGAGACCGGGCCAGTCATCCTCCGGGAAGCGCGTCACGAGATCCTTCGGCCGGTCGTAGAGCGGCGTCGGGAAAGCCTCGGAACGGGTGAGCGAGCCTTCGAATTCGGGCTCGAAATAGCCGGTGGTGAAGCCGGTCTCGGCGCCCGCCGGACGGATGCGCCAGAAGCCGAAATTCTGCTCGAAGAAGGCCCGGGCCTGATCCGGGGACACGTCGCCCTTCGCCGCGAGCGCCTTCGCCTTGTCGCAGGCGGCAGCGAGTGCATCGGGAACCGGCACGGCCTGGCGCAGCGGCGGATCGGCCATGCAGCCTCGCGCGAAGATCGCGAAGGCCTTGCCATGATCGTCCCGCGCCCAGCCTGCGAGCTCGCGCGGGGCAAGCCGCTCGGCCCGAGCACCGTCAGGAAGCGGAAAGGGAGCAGCCCCTGCGCTCATGGATGCGAAGCCGGCCGCCACCGAAACGGCCAGCGCGATCCAGGCGCCACGGTTCACGCCGCCGATTCGGTGGCGACGAGCAACCAGTTCGGATCGCGGCTGCCGAGCTGACGCGAGAACGTCCAGATGTCGTTGACCTCGGAGACCTGCTCGGCGCTGCCATCGACGACCGCGCCCTGGGCATCACGCGTGACGCTGATCAGCTGCGAGATGAAGGCGACCGTCACCTGGGCGGTCTTGCCCTTGACCTCGACAGCAGCGAGATCGGCCTTGTCGATCGAGACGAAGTTGGATTCCGCCTTCTCGCCGCGCTTCTCGCGCTCTGTGATCGCCTGCTCGAAACCGTCATAGACGTCCTTGGCGAGCAGGCCCTTCAGCATCTTGCGGTCGCCGCGCGCAAAGGCGGTGACGATCGCCTCATAGGCGGATTTGGCGCCCGAGACGAAGGCGTGGGGATCGAAACCCGGCTCCTGGCGGATGATCGCCTCGATGCCGGCGCTGACCGGCGAATCCGCTGCAGCGAGGTCCTTCCAGCGCTCGGCCGCCGGCTGCTCGGGCGCGACCGGATCGTTGGCGGCACCGGGCAGCCTGATCACATTGTCGCGCTTTTCCGGCGCTTGTGCCTGATCCGGCCGCATCGGCGGCGTCTCGCGACGGGCGAATGGGTCCTTGGGCGGCTGCTCGTGGCCGGTCTTCTGGCCAAGCACGGAGCGCAGCTTCCAGGCGACGAAAACGGCCAGAGCCAAGAAGACCAAAGTCGTCATGTCGAAGGAATTTTGCATCGAAGGCTGACCCGCGGCTCCCCGTATTGCTTACGGCCTTTCCGCGAAGCCGCGGCAGGCCTTAGCCGTCATATGGTAAGACAGGCTCGTAACATCCACCCCCCCGCTTGTGAAGGCGACTTCTTGTGCCAGCCCGACGTCCATGATAGCCGACGCGCGCAACGCTCCTGAATATGGGGCGTAGTCCCGGACGCCGGCAATGGCGCGGGATTTCCCGAGACCGCCTGCCAGAACAAGATGGGACCGATGGCCAACGAACACCCCAACGGAAACGGCGCCGGCGCCGACGCGGCTCCGAGCTTGAACGCCCTGATCCAGTACACGAAGGATTTCTCCTTCGAGAACCCCAAGGCGCCGCGCTCGCTCGCCCAGCAGGACGCCCAGCAGGGCCCGCAGATGTCGCTGCAGGTCAATGTCGGCTCGACCGCGCTCGGCGACAGCGACTACGAGACCGTGCTGCGCCTCGAGGGCAAGGCCGAGCTGAAGGGCGAGACGCTCTTCGCCTTCGATCTGAGCTATGCCGGCGTCTTCCGCCTGCAGAACATCCCGCAGGAGCACGTCCATCCCGTTCTGGTGATCGACTGCGCCCGCCTGCTCTTCCCCTTCGCGCGCCAGATCGTCGCCGAAGCGGTGCAGAACGGCGGCTTCCCGCCCTTCTACATCCCGCCGATCGATTTCGCCGCGCTCTATCAGCAGCGCATGCAGGAGCTGCAGGGCCAGCCCGGCGGCGCCACCAACTGACGGCAGCCGTCTCGCGACGGCGACCGGTGAAAGGGCCCCTACGGGGCCCTTTTTCGTTTGTTGCGGATTATTGTTGCCCTTGCGGAGCCTGCCCCCCCTCTCCATCTCGCCCAGGCAACGGCGGACGCCCCGGCAGGGACGCCCGCCTTTTCCGTATCCGATGGAGACCCGATGGACACCCTTCTGACGCTTGCCGCCGATCCCACCGTCTGGGCCGCGCTCGGGGCACTGATCGCCATGGAGGTCGTGCTCGGCATCGACAACCTGATCTTCATCTCGATCCTGACCAACAAGCTGCCGGAGCATCAACGCTCGAAGGGCCGCAAGATCGGCATCGGCCTGGCGCTGATCCTGCGGCTCGCCCTGCTCAGCACCGTCGCCTTCATCGTGACCCTGACCGCGCCGGTGTTCTCGGTTCTCGGCAAGGCCTTCTCCTGGCGCGACCTCATCCTCATCGCCGGTGGCCTGTTCCTGGTCTGGAAGGCGACCAAGGAGATCCATCACAAGGTCGATCCCGATCCGGAATCGGTGCTCGCCGCCGGCGGCCGGGCCGTGACGCTCGGCTTCGGCAGCGCGATCTTCCAGATTCTGCTGCTCGACCTCGTCTTCTCGATCGACTCGATCATCACCGCCGTCGGCATGACCGAGCATGTGCCGGTGATGGTGATCGCGGTCATCGTCGCGGTCCTGACGATGCTGCTCGCCGCCGATCCGCTGGCGCGTTTCATCGACCGGAACCCGACCATCGTGATGCTGGCGCTCGGCTTCCTGCTGATGATCGGCGCGACGCTGATCGCGGAAGGCTTCGGCGTGCATGTGCCGAAGGGCTACATCTACGCGGCCATGGCCTTCTCGGCCCTGATCGAGGCGCTCAACATGCTGTCGCGGCGCAGGGCGTCGTAAGTCCGCCTGCCGCGTCATGCTCGGGCTTGACCCGAGCATCTCTTTCAGCAGGAGGCTCCGACGCTTTCTCGTCCAGAGATTCTCGAGTCAAGCCCGAGAATGACGTACTGCTTACTGCGCCGCGTCGTCGGTGATGCCGAGATAGCCCTTCCAGAGCGGAGCCTTCAGCGAACCGAGAATGAAGGCCTCATGCGCCTTGATCGCGGCCTCGTCGAGCCGCGGCGCGAGCGGGCGCTGGCGCTGCGGCCTTTCGGCCGCGACCACGGCAAGGCCGCCGCGACCGGCGGCCGCACCGACGCCCAGCCCGAGCGATGCCTGTTTGCCGCCGATCAGCTCGATATAGACCTCGGCGAGGATTTCGGAGTCGAGCAGAGCCCCGTGCTTTGTACGGCGGCTGTTGTCGATGCCGTAGCGCGAACAGAGCGCATCGAGGCTGTTCGAGGCGCCCGGATGCTTGCGGCGCGCCATCGATAGCGTATCGACCACCAAGGCCTGCTCGACCGGCGGCAATCCCAGGCGCTTGAACTCCATGTTGATGAAGCCGACGTCGAAGGCGGCGTTGTGGATCACCAGCTTCGCGCCCGCGATGAACGCGGCGAAGTCCTGGGCGACGGCGGCGAAGACGGGCTTGTCGGACAGGAACTCTTCCGACAGGCCGTGAACGTTGAAGGCCTCGACCGGCATCGAGCGCTCGGGGTTGATGTAGACGTGGAAGGTGCGGCCGCTCGGGCAATGGTTGACCAGCTCGACGCAGCCGATCTCGACGATGCGGTCGCCATTATTGGCTTCGACGCCCGTGGTTTCGGTATCGAGAACGATCTCGCGCATCGTTTCAGGACCTCGCTTCCGCGCCGCGCCCGGGACGGCCGGCAAGCGCCTTCAGGATAGAGCCGACCTCCCGCTCCGCGGCCACGAGCCCGCGAGAGGTGTCCACAAGGAAATGGGCCCGGCGTCGCTTCTCAGCATCGGGCATCTGGCGCGAGAGGATCGCGTCGAGCTTCTCCGCCGTCATGCCCGGCCGGGCCAGGACGCGCTCGCGCTGCACCTGTGCCGGCGCGGTGACGACGAGGACCGCATCGCAGCGCCCCTCGCCGCCGGTTTCAAGCAGCAGCGGCACGTCGATGACGGCAAGCTCCGCGCCGTCACGGCGGCAACGCGCGATGAAGGCTTCCTCCTCCTCCCGCACCAGCGGATGGATGATCGCCTCCAGACGTCGCAGCTCTTCCGGCTTGCCGAGCACGGCGGCGCCGAGCCTTGCCCGTTCGACCGCGCCATCGACGACGGTGCCGGGAAAGGCCGCCTCGATCGGAGCGGCGGCACGACCGCGATGCAGCCGGTGCACGGCCGCATCGGCATCATGCAACGGCACGCCACGCTGGACGAACAGCGCGGCCGTGGTCGATTTTCCCATTCCGATCGAGCCCGTCAGGCCCAGCACGAAGGTCATGTCTTCTCCGCCGAATCAGGCCTTCAGGATATCGGCTTCGATCAGCGCGTGCAGGGCCGGCGTGACCTGTGGCGTCACGCCGAACCAGCGGGCGAAGCCGGGCACCGCCTGATGCAGCAGCATGCCGAGCCCATCGACCGGGATGCCGCCCCGCCCTTCCGCCTCCGCCAGGAGCGCCGTCTTGAGCGGGACATAGACGATGTCGTCGACGATAGTTCCGGGTCGCAGGCGGGAGAGATCGAGCTCCAGCGGCGGCTTGCCCTGCATGCCGAGCGCCGTCGTGTTCACGATGAGATCGGCCTCGGCGACAAGCCGGTCGCGCCGATCCCAGGCGCCTGCTTCGAGCGGGCGCTCGAAGGCCGCCACAAGTTCCTCGGCCCGGCCCGGGCTGCGGTTGACGACGAGGATACGATCAACGCCCCTCGCCTTCAGGCCATAGCAGATGCCTCGCGCAGCTCCCCCGGCACCGAGGATGAGCGCGGTCCTGACGCGCTCCTGCCAACCGGGCACCGTCGCGTCGAGATGGGCGAGAAAGCCCGGCACGTCGCTGTTGTCGGCCAGGATGCGTCCATTCTCGCGCCAGAGCGTGTTGACCGCGCCGACCGCACGGCCGGCATCGCTGACCGCATCGACCAGCGCCATCACCGCCTCCTTGTGCGGGACGGTGACATTGCCACCGGCGAATTCTCCGTCGCGCAGGCGCCGGATGAAGGCAGGCAGATCGGCGGGCGCGACATCGACGCGCTCATAGGAGCCGGCGATCCCGTATTGGCGCAACCATTCGCCATGGATCAGCGGCGAGCGCGAATGGGCAATGGGGTGTCCAACGACGAAGCAGCGAGGCGACATGGGGAAGTCCGGTCAGCGGGCGAGGTAGCCGAGATCGCGCAAGGCGGCGAGAACGGCGAGCAAGGGCATGCCCAGGATGGTGAAGTGGTTGCCTTCGACGATCTCGAAGAGCTGCACGCCCAGCCCTTCGAGCTGGTAGCCGCCAACGCTGGACAAGACCGCCGGGCCGACAAGCTCGACATAGGTGCCGATGAACTCGATATCGAGCGGGCGCATGGTCATCCGCGCGGTCTCCCGCCCTTCGGCGATCGGCGCACCATCCTTCGCCAGGACGAAGGCGGCGTGGAGCTCATGCGTCCTGCCGGCAAGCGCGGCAATTTGCTCGGCGGCGGCGAAGCTGTCGGTCGGCTTGTGGAAGGAGACTCCGTCGCAAGTCAGCGTCTGGTCCGCGGCAAGGACGAGGCGTCCGGGTCGCTCATGCGAGACCGCAAGCGCCTTGGCGCAAGCCAGCGCGGCGGCGATCTGGTCGGCCGGAACCCCCTGCTCGACAAGTGGGTGCTCGACCGCGCGCTCGTCGATCTCGGGTTTCAGGACCTCGACGGGAATGCCTGCGGCGACGAGCATGTCCCGCCGGGCTTCGCTGCCGGATGCCAGGATCAGGGGCTGCTCCCGCAGCCAGAGGCTGGTCGTCGGGGTCATGTCGCAATGAACTTCATGCGATGGTCGCGGAGCAGATCGAGAATCGAGGCGGCCGTTTCCTCGATCGAGCGGCGCGTCACGTCGATGACCGGCCAGCCCCTGCGGGCACAAAGCCGGCGCGACTGCGTGACCTCGTCGGCCACCGCGGCCGGATCGACATAGGCCGTCTCCTCATCCGCCCGCAGGGAGAGAAGCCGGTTCTGCCGGATCTGGACGATCCGGTCGGGGCTGGCGATCAGCCCGACGATCAGCGGGCGCTTGGCATTCTCCAGTTCCGACGGCAGGGGGATATTCGGAACCAGCGGGATATTGGCGGTCTTGATGCCGCGATTGGCGAGATAGATGCTCGTCGGCGTCTTCGAGGTGCGGCTGATGCCGACGAGAATCACATCGGCGCCATCGAGATCGCCGCCCGTCTGCCCGTCGTCATGAAGCAGCGTGTAGTTCATCGCGTCGATGCGGCGGAAATATTCGGTGTTGAGCACATGCTGCGCGCCCGGCTTCGGTGCCGAGGCCTGGCCGAGATAGGACTGGAACAGCGACAGCACCGGCTGCAGCACGGAGAGGCAGGGACAGCCGAGCTCGCGGCAGAAGCTCTCCAGCTTCTCCTGCCATTCCGGCTCGACCAGCGTGTAGAGCACCACACCCGGCGAAGATTCGATCTCGGCCAGGACGCGGGCGAGCTGCGCCTCGGAACGCACCAGCGGGTAGACATGCTCGATCGCGGAGACGCTCTCATACTGCGCCGCGGCCGCGCGGCTGACGGCGATCAGCGTTTCGCCGGTCGCATCCGAAACCAGATGCAGATGGAAATAGTTGCGGACCACGGCATCCCCCGGCCTGAAGCGCTTCGTCATCATCTAGCGCGCTTTCGCCCGGACCGGAATCACGCATTCGCGCGCCGGGCCGGGTTCCGCCTCGGGCCGGCTTGTCCACCGGCATGGGGAGCAATGTGGACAACCCGGGTTTCGCCGGGGCGCCGGGCGCGCGTCTGTATAACCCGCCCCGGCCATCAACAGCCCCCATACTGTGCATGGTTAAGGAAGTGTTTCACGTGAATCATTTCGCCGTCCCGGAAGGGTCGACGGATTCCGATCCGTTAACAAAGCCTTAACGACCTGGCTGCCGATCGTGGGCCCGCGACCTGCTGTCCCACCGGCTGTGGAACGGTTGTGGACAGAATTGTGGCGGGCTATCTCCCCCGTCCAAGAGTCAAAGAAAGAGATTCTTTCATACAATCTCTTTTATGAGAGGACACGGGATGAGCGGGCGAGCCCCGGAAACGACCCGCACCGAGCCGCTCTTTCTGCGCGCGCTTGCTGGCGAAACGCTGAAGGTTCCTCCGGTCTGGCTGATGCGTCAGGCCGGACGTTATCTGCCGGAGTACCGGGAGGTTCGGGCGAAGGCCGGGAGTTTCCTCGCCCTCTGCTATAACCCGGAGCTGGCGGCCGAAGTGACGCTCCAGCCGATTCGCCGCTTTGGCTTCGACGCGGCGATCCTGTTTTCCGATATCCTGGTCGTACCGCAGGCCCTCGGGCAGAAGCTGTGGTTCGTCGAGGGCGAAGGGCCCCGGCTCGAACCAGTGGCCGATCCAGCGAGACTCGTCGAGATCGACGCGCTTGCCGATGGTGTCAAGCTGGAGCCCATCCTGGAGACCGTCAGGCGGGTTCGTGCTGCCTTGAGCCGTGAGACCGGCTTCATTGGCTTCTGTGGCGCGCCCTGGACCGTGGCGACCTATATGGTGGCCGGGCGAGGCACGCCGGATCAGGGACCCGCGAAAGCGCTCTTCGTGCGCGACCCCGTGCTGTTCCAGGCGATCATCGACAGGATCGTCGAGGCCTCGGTGATCTATCTCAACGCCCAGATCGCGGCCGGCGTCGATGCGGTGCAGATCTTCGACAGCTGGGCGGGGGCGCTGGGCCCCGACGACTTCCGGCGCTGGTGCATCGCGCCCACCCGCCGGATCGTCGAGGGCGTGCGCGCGGTTCATCCGCATGCGCGCATCATCGGCTTCCCGCGTGGCGCGGGTCGCCTGATCCCGGATTATGTGGCGGGCACGGACGTCGATGCCGTGGGGCTCGAATCGGATATCGACCGGAGCTTTGCCCGCGACGCGATCCAGGCTCAGGTCCCGGTGCAGGGCAATCTCGATCCACTCGTTCTGAGAGCCGGCGGCGCCGCGCTGGAACAAGAGATCGAGGCGATTCTGGCGGCCTTCGGCAGCGGGCCGTTCGTCTTCAATCTGGGGCATGGCATCCTGCCGGACACGCCGATCGCCCATGTCGAGCGATTGCTGAAGGCCGTTCGGGGCTGAGGGTCAGGACATGTATGAGTGGATCAAGGCTTTCCACGTCGTCGCGGTCATCTCCTGGATGGCCGGGATGCTCTATCTGCCGCGGCTGATGGTCTATCACGCCGAGGCACAGACCGGCTCGATCCAGTCCGAGACCTTCAAGATCATGGAGCGGCGGCTGCTGAAGGGCATCATCAACCCGGCGATGATCGTCGCCTGGGTCCTGGGCCTCTACCTCGCCTGGGACGCTTTCGGCTTCAAGGGCGGGTGGCTGCATGCCAAGCTTCTGTTCGTCTTCATTCTCTCCGGCATCCATGGCGTGCTGGTGAAGCATGTCCGGGCCTTCGCCGAAGACCGGAACCAGAAATCGCCGCGCTACTTCCGGATCCTCAACGAGGTGCCGGCAGTGCTGATGCTGGGCATCGTGATTCTCGTGATCGTGAAGCCCTTCTGAGTCACGCTATCGTTTCCCGCTTGAGCCTGGACGCATTTCCCGCTATCAGGACGCTACGCTTCTCCAGCGTCCTCCCTGTTGTCGACTGTTCGTGAGCCGCCTGCCCTTGCAGCAGCTCATGTCGCGCAACCTAAGCGCAGGTCCGCCAAGGACCCAGGTCGATCACTCCAGTACCGTCCCCACCCCTGCCGATCCGCAGGGCGTTCACGATCCGGGTGCCCCATGCGGGAAATCAAACTCCAAGAACTCAAGATCAAGTCGCCGACCGAACTTCTGACCTTCGCCGAGGAGGTGGAGGTCGAGAACGCCAGCACGATGCGCAAGCAGGAGCTGATGTTCGCCATCCTGAAGCAGCTCGCTGCGCGCGAGACCGAGATCCTGGGCGAGGGCGTCGTCGAGGTCCTGCAGGACGGCTTTGGCTTTCTGCGCTCCTCCGATTCGAATTATCTGCCCGGGCCGGACGACATCTATGTGTCTCCCTCGCAGATCCGGAAGTTCGGCCTGCGCACCGGCGACACGGTCGAAGGCCCGATCCGGAGCCCGAAGGACGGCGAGCGCTATTTCGCCCTGCTCAAGGTCAACTCGATCAATTTCGAGGACCCTGAGAAGATCAAGCACAAGATCCACTTCGATAATTTGACGCCGCTCTACCCGGATCAGCGGCTCAAGCTCGAGGTCCAGGACCCGACGAAGAAGGATTTCTCGCCGCGCGTCATCGACATCGTCGCACCGATCGGCAAGGGCCAGCGCGCCCTGATCGTCGCGCCGCCGCGCACCGGCAAGACCGTGCTGCTGCAGAATATCGCGCAGTCGATCACGACCAACCATCCGGAATGCTACCTGATCGTGCTGCTCATCGACGAGCGGCCGGAGGAAGTCACCGACATGCAGCGCTCGGTGAAGGGTGAGGTCGTGTCCTCGACCTTCGACGAGCCGGCCTCGCGCCATGTTCAGGTCGCGGAGATGGTGATCGAGAAGGCCAAGCGCCTGGTCGAGCATGGCCGGGACGTCGTCATCCTGCTGGACTCGATTACGCGTCTCGGCCGCGCCTACAACACCGTTGTGCCGTCTTCGGGCAAGGTGCTGACCGGTGGTGTCGACGCCAATGCGCTGCAGCGGCCGAAGCGCTTCTTCGGTGCCGCACGCAACATCGAGGAAGGCGGTTCGCTCACCATCGTCGCCACGGCGCTGATCGACACCGGCTCGCGCATGGACGAGGTGATCTTCGAAGAGTTCAAGGGCACCGGTAACTCGGAAATCGTGCTCGACCGCAAGGTGGCCGACAAGCGCATCTTCCCGGCGATCGATATCCTCAAGTCCGGTACCCGCAAGGAAGAGCTCATCACGCCACGCTCCGACCTGCAGAAGACCTATGTGCTGCGCCGTATCCTCAACCCGATGGGTCCGCAGGACGCGATCGAGTTCCTCATCGACAAGCTGCGGCAGACCAAGCAGAACTCGGAATTCTTTGATTCGATGAACACCTGATCGGATCCATTTCCCGATCCGGCATTCGATTCGCCCCCGGACCGATTGCGTGAGCGCAGTTGGTCCGGGGGCGATTTTTTGTTTCGGCGGTTGTTTGGCCCCCTTCCCGCTATGGCGGTGCCAACCGATACGCATCCGATACATCGGTCGCGCCCCGCACCTTTCGATTCACAAGCGAAACGAATAGCGCAAGCGGGAGGAGACGGAGCCGCTCAGGCCCGCTTGACCTGGCAAGCGCCTGAGAGCAGCACTATCTGGCATCGATGCTGAGCACCCTATGACTAAACTCCACGCCGAAGGCCCTTCGCCTGCTGCAGATCATCCGACGATCGTGGCGCTCTCGTCGGCTGCGGGGCGAGCGGGCGTGGCTGTTGTCAGGGTCTCCGGGCCGCGCGTTCGATTCGTTCTCGAAACAATAGCCGGAGTCGTACCGCCGCCGCGGGTCGCGACATTGCGCCGTCTGACCGATGGAAACGGTATGACCGTGGATACGGCCCTGGTGCTGTACTTTGCCGGGCCATCGAGCTTTACGGGCGAGGATATCGCGGAGTTCCACATCCATGGTTCTCGGGCTGTCCTTGCTCGATTGCTGGCCCTACTCACGGCACTACCCGGAGTCAGACTTGCGGAAGCCGGGGAATTCACGCGCCGCGCCTTCGAGGCTGGGAAGCTCGACCTTGCGGAAGTCGAAGGGCTGGCGGACCTGATCGATTCGGAAACGGAATGGCAGCGCAAGCAGGCCTTGCGCCAGATGGATGGCGCGCTTGGTGAGATCGCGAGACGCTGGCGAACCCAACTCACCGAGGCGATGAGCCTGCTCGCGGCCGAACTCGACTTCTCCGACGAGGGCGATGTTTCGGGGCCTCTGCAGGACCAGGCGTTAGGCATCGCACGCGACGTACTGGTTTCGCTGCGCGGGGCTCTGGGCAGCTTTGCTATGGGCGAGCGGGTGCGCGAGGGCTTCGTCGTCGTCCTTGCCGGGCCACCGAATGCCGGTAAGTCGAGCTTGCTCAACACGCTGGCCCGGCGAGAGGTGGCGATCGTTTCGCCGATTGCGGGTACGACCCGCGATGCGCTTGAAGTCCGGCTCGATCTCGAGGGTCTGCCGGTCATCCTGATCGATACGGCGGGCCTGCGCGACAGCGTCGATCCGATCGAAGCCGAAGGTGTGCGGCGCGCGCGCGCCTTGGTCGATCGTGCGGACCTCGTTCTCAGCTTGCGCGGGACCGATTCGGATACGGATCGAATCGTAGGCAAGGAGACACCGACGCTGCTCATCGCGACCAAGTCCGATCTCGACGGCGTCGTCCGGGATGGAGAACGTGCGATTTCGGTGAAGACCGGCGAAGGGATTCAAGCGTTGCTGGCGGAGATCGTCGCGCGGTTGCAGGGGCTGGGACAGGCCGAGCCCGCCCTCTTGACCCGTGAGCGGCACCGCATCGCCGTGACCGAGGCGATCCTCGCGCTGGAGCAGGCCGTTAGCGCCCGCCACGGACATGGGGAGTTGCTGTCGGAGGATTTGCGGGTCGCCGTCGTGGCGCTCGAGCGGCTGGTCGGTCGCATCGACGTGGAGGATGTGCTCGACCAGCTCTTCGCCGGATTCTGTATTGGAAAGTAAGCCCAGGCAGCTTAGGGACGGTCTTTGCTGCGTTTGCCGTTGACCCGACTTGCCGGCTTCGATAGCGAACTTGCCATGTCCATTCATCAGCAGCACTACGACGTGATCGTCGTCGGTGGCGGCCATGCCGGAGCCGAGGCCGCCGCGGCTTCGGCGCGCTACGGCGCGCGCACCGCGCTCATTACGCATAAGCCCGAAACCGTCGGCGTCATGTCCTGCAATCCGGCGATCGGTGGCCTCGGCAAGGGCCATCTCGTGCGGGAGATCGATGCGCTCGACGGGGTCATGGCCCGCGCCGCCGATCTCGGTGGCATTCAGTTTCGCATGCTCAACCGGCGTAAGGGCCCGGCAGTCCGGGGCCCCCGTACCCAGGCCGACCGGAAGCTCTATCGCCAGGCGGTGCAGGATCTCTTGGGCCAGCAGACAGGGCTCGATATCGTCGCTGGCGAGGTCTTCGATCTCGCTATCGAGGCTGGGCGGGTGGTGGGGGTCGTTCTCGCCGATGGCCGCCGATTCGGGACCGGAACGGTCGTGCTTACGACCGGGACCTTTCTGCGTGGACTGATCCATATCGGTGAGACGAGGATTCCGGCGGGCCGTGTCGGCGAGGAGCCTTCGCTTGGTCTTTCGGCGACGCTGGAACGCCACGGCTTTCCGCTCGGGCGACTCAAGACCGGCACCCCTCCCCGGCTCGATGGCCGCACCATCGATTGGGCTTCGCTGGAGATGCAGCCCGGCGATGATCCGGCCGAGCCTTTCTCCGCGCTGACCGCGGCTATCACCAATCCGCAGATCTCCTGCGGGATCACGCGGACGACGCTGGCGGGCCACGAATTGATCCGCGCCAATCTGCACCGGGCGCCGATGTTTTCCGGACAGATCGAAGGGCGTGGCCCGCGCTATTGTCCTTCCATCGAAGACAAGGTCGGGCGCTTCGGCGATCGCGACGGCCACCAGATCTTCCTGGAACCGGAAGGTCTCGACGACGACACTGTCTATCCGAACGGAATCTCGACCTCGTTGCCGGAAGACGTTCAGCTCGGGTTGTTGAAGACGATTCCGGGCCTGGAACGCACTACGATGCTGCGGCCGGGCTATGCGATCGAGTATGATTTCATCGATCCGCGCGCCCTGAAGAATACGCTGGAGACGCGTGCCATCGCCGGTCTTTTCCTGGCCGGGCAGATCAACGGGACGACCGGTTATGAGGAGGCGGGGGCGCAGGGATTGCTCGCGGGCCTCAATGCTGCGCGTGTGGCCGGGAACACGGAACCGGTGGTGCTGGACAGGACGCAATCCTATATCGGCGTGCTCGTCGACGATCTGGTGACGCGTGGCGTTACGGAACCGTATCGAATGTTCACGTCGCGAGCGGAGTTCCGCCTGTCGCTGCGTGTGGATAACGCCGATGAGCGGCTGACCGATCTAGGAGCGAAGCTCGGCGTGGTCGGCTCGGCCCGGCAGGCGGCTTTTGCGACGCGGCATGGCCAGATTGCAGCGCTGCGCGAGGCGCTCCAGAATCTGTGGCTGACCCCCCGGCAAGCGGAAGCGGTCGGTTTGCAGCTCAATCAGGACGGTTTGCGGCGCAGCGCCTACCAAATCCTGTCCTATCCGGATATCGGCTTCGAGCGACTTGCTGCGATCTGGCCTGAGTTGTCGGGATATTCGGCTCCTGTTCAGGCGCGCGTGACGGCGGATGCGGTCTACGCCGTATACCTCGATCGGCAGGCGTCTGAAATTCAGGCCTATCGCCGGGACCAGGCGCTGAAAGTGCCGGCGGAGCTCGACCTCGATGCCATTTCGGGCCTGTCGAACGAGCTCAAAGCCAAGCTCGCAGCGCAGCGCCCGGCTGACCTTGCGCAGGCCGGCAAAATCGAGGGAATGACGCCGGCTGCTTTGGCGCTGCTGGCGGCTCACGCGCGGAAGAACCGGAATCTGGCTTCGTTATCCACAGGATCGACGTGACTGTTGAAAAGACCGACCGTCAGCGCGCTTTGCGCTTGACGCCTGTTTCACGTGAAACAGAGGAGCGCCTGGCGCTGCTCGTGGCGGAACTCGAGCGCTGGCAGGCGGCGAAGAATCTGGTGTCGTCCACGACGCTGGCCGATGTCTGGACGCGCCATATCGCCGACTCGCTCCAGATCTTCAGTCTTGCCCCCGACCGGCAGCGCTGGCTCGATCTCGGTTCGGGCGGCGGCTTTCCGGGGCTGGTGATCGGGATCTGCCTGGCGGAGCGAGGCCACGGCCAGATCGATCTCGTCGAGAGCAATGCCCGCAAATGCGCTTTTCTGCGCCATGCCGCCCGGATCACCGGAGCGCCGGTGAAGGTTCATGCCGCGCGGATCGAGGATGTGATCGGGGATTTCACCGGCAAGGTCGACGTGGTGACGGCCCGGGCGCTGGCTCCGCTGACGCAGCTGCTGGATTGGTGCGAAGAGCTGTTGAGAACAGGCACTCTGGGACTCTTTCCCAAGGGACAACATCTAGATGCGGAATTGACCGACTCGGCCAGATATTGGAAGATTCAGGCGACAACGGTTTCCTCCGTGACTGACGATGCCGCGCGAGTCCTGATGGTCCGCTCGGCCGAGAGACGAGCCGATCCATGATTGAAGCGAAATCTGCGACTGCACAGCGCCGCCCGCGCGTGATCGCGCTTGCGAATCAGAAAGGCGGCGTCGGCAAGACGACGACGGCGATCAATCTGGGCACTGCGCTCGCTGCGATCGGCGAGAAGGTGCTGATCGTCGATCTCGACCCTCAGGGCAATGCCTCGACCGGCCTTGGCGTCGATCGCCGCAACCGCAAATCCTCGACCTACGACGTGCTATGCGGGGATGTCGGGTTGGGACAGGCCCTGCAGCCTACGGCGGTGCCCGGCTTGTCGTTGGCGCCGTCGACGCTCGATCTGCTCGGTGTCGAGCTGGAGATTGCCTCGGCTAAAGACCGGGCGCATCGCCTGAAGAATGCGATCGACGAACTGGTTTTTGACCAGCGCTGCCAGGATCTGACCTATGTCCTGATCGATTGCCCACCCTCGCTCAGCCTGATCACGATCAATGCGATGACGGCGGCCGACGCCGTGCTGGTGCCTCTGCAATGCGAATTCTTCGCGCTCGAGGGTCTCAGCCAGTTGCTCAAGACGGTGGAACAGGTTCGCGCCGGGCTCAACCCGCGCCTGATCATCCAGGGCGTCGTGTTGACCATGTTCGACCCGCGCAACAATCTGTCGGGCCAAGTCATGGCCGATGTGAAGAGTTTCCTTGGTGATAAAGTCTATGAGACTGTAATCCCACGAAATGTGCGAATTTCCGAAGCTCCGTCCTATGGAAAGCCGGCGCTGCTCTATGACCTGCGCTGCTCCGGCTCGCAGGCCTATCTGCGGCTGGCATCGGAGGTGATCAAGCGGGAGCGCGCCTTGCGCGCCGCAGCCTGAACAAGCGAGAGAATGAGGTAACGAGGATGGCGATGGCCGAAGAACAGGGGCGTTCCCGCCTTGGTCGCGGTCTGGCAGCGCTGATCGGCGATGTCGGTGAGGAAATCGGTGCGATCGAGCGTGCGCGTGGTCAGCGCCGGGTTCCGGTCGAGTTCCTGCGCCCGAGCGCCCGCAATCCGCGACGCAGCTTCGTCGAGGAGGATCTCGACGAGCTGACGAATTCGATTCGCGAACGCGGCATTCTGCAGCCGATCATCGTCCGCTCGATTCCGGGCATGGTCGATGCCTATGAGATCATCGCCGGCGAGCGGCGCTGGCGGGCGGCGCAGCGCGCCGAGCTGCACGATGTCCCGGTCATTCTCGTCGAAGCCGATGATCGCGAGGCGCTGGAGATCGCCATCGTCGAGAACGTGCAGCGCACGGATCTCAATGCGATCGAAGAGGCAGCCGGCTACGAGCGGCTGATTGCCGAGTTCAACTATACGCAGAACGATCTTGCACGCGTCATCGGCAAGAGCCGTAGCCATGTCGCCAACACGCTGCGCCTGTCGAAGCTGCCCGAGCCCGTGCGGAAAATGGTCAGCGAGGGCGCGGTTTCGGCCGGTCATGCCCGGGCTTTGCTGTCTGTTTCGGACCCGGAACTGATGGCGCGGAAGATCATCGACGAGGGGCTCAGCGTCCGCGACATCGAGCGTGTTGTGCAGGCGGAAACGCGCGGCGAGACGAAAAGCGCCGTCGCGACCAAGCCGAAGGCCGCCAAGGATGCGGATACGCGGGCGCTCGAGAAGGCGCTCGAAGAAGCACTTGGCCTTTCGGTGTCGATCGCGCACCGCGCCAACGGCTCTGGGGAACTGA
Organism: Hyphomicrobiales bacterium; assembly: GCA_930633495.1. Classification (NCBI taxonomy): domain Bacteria; kingdom Pseudomonadati; phylum Pseudomonadota; class Alphaproteobacteria; order Hyphomicrobiales; species Hyphomicrobiales bacterium. Next base: position 2,487,783 of record CAKNFJ010000001.1, read on the forward strand.
AGATCGGCTACAAGACGCTCGAACAGCTCGACGCGCTCTGCCACCGGCTCAAGGCCTGATCAGTCCGCCCGGCTGCTGCGTGCGAGCCGGGCGAGCGTCCACAGTGTGCGGGTTGCGATGGCGCGGCCCATATCCGCATTCTGCCGTGTCGCCAGAACCGCGTTGCCCAACAGGCCGACCGCTTCGCCAAGCCGGGCGCTGGACCAGCTGTTCAGCGCGGCTTCAGTGGTTGCGATGCGCGGATAGGGCAGGCGCATCGCCCCGACGACATCGCGGATCCCCTTCCCGGCGTCGATCGACTGGCGCGCTTTCAGCAGCGTCAGCGCCTGGCGCAGGACCGCGCCGAGCATCACGCCCGGATCGAGGCCTTCGCTGCTGAGCTTGGCCTGGGCGAGGTCGAGAACCGGCAGTTTTCCGGCGAAGACGGCATCGACCAGCATCGCCTGCTCGCGCTGGGCGGTATCGCCGACGATCGCCTCGATATGCTCGTCCCGCACCGCCGGATCGCCACCGACATAGAGCAGCAGCTTCTCGATCTCGCGGCGGGATGTCTGCCTGTCGCCGCCGAGCAGGCTCGCGAGGTGGTCGCGGCTGGTCCGGTCGATCGACTTTCCGGCGGTGCGCACCATCTCGTCGATGATGGAGCCGAGATCACGGGCGGCATCGCCGTAGCATGGGACGGCGAGCGCGGTCCGTGCTTTCTCGCAGGCGGTCCGCAGGGGGTTGCTGCGCTGAAGATCGCCGGCCTCGACGATGACGAGCGCATCCTGGGAGGGGGCGGTCAGCAAGGGCTCGACGGCGGCGAGCAGCGGCTTCGAGGTCGGCGAGACCCGGATGGCGCGGCGGCCACCGAAAAGGCCGATGGTATTGGCTTCGTCGGCCAGCTTCAGCGGATCGGCGGCAATGGCGTCACCGTCCATGCGGATGAGCTGGAAGGCGTCATTGGGATCGTCGACACTGGCACGGGCCAGCGCGTTTCCGCGCTCGGAGACGAGGCCGGCGTCCGGGCCGTAGATCAGGACCAGGCGCCAGGCCGGATCGAGGCGCGCCAGTGTCCGTTCGGCTTCGTGCGCCTTGATCGCGACCATGCGTGCTCAGGAGGTGATGTCGGCGGCAATCTGTCCGCGGACGATGGTCGCGAGGTTCTTCGCTGCCCGGACCTGGGCGTCGCGCGCCGCCCGGACGCTGGCAAATCGCTGCGAGGAGCGCTCATAGGGCGCGCGCACAGAGTTGGTGCCGGAGGAGACGACCTCGCCGGTTCCGATCCGGGTGACCTTCCAGGTCGCCGTGGCGATCAGGACGGCCGAATCGGCGCGGCCTGCGGCATAGTCGACCGTGATGACCTCGATCGATTCCGCGATGTTGGCCTCTAGTCTCAGCTTCTTCGGGGCGTCGGGATCGCCGCTGCCGTCGAGCTCGAAAACCATCTCGTTGCGGAAGTAGTGCCCCATCAGCCCTTTGATCTCGGGAATCTCGATGCCGCGCATCGCCGATTTGACGCTGCCGCCGACGGTGCTCGTGGTGTTCTCGGAATAGAGCGGCTGGAAGCAGCCCCCGAGAAGGACGGCCGCGCCGAGCGCGGCTGCCAGCAAGGCCCGGCGGGGGAACACGGCTTCAGACGACGACATTCACGATTCTCCCCGGAACCACGATGATCTTGCGGATCGCGCGCCCTTCAAGAGCGCGCTGCACGGCCTCGTTCGCCCGCACCGCCGCTTCGACCGCCACCGTATCGGCATCGGCCGGCACGGTCACCTCCGCACGCTTCTTGCCGTTGAGCTGGACCGGCAGCGTGATGCTGTCGTCCTTCAGCAGCGTGCCGTCGACCTCGGGCCATGACGCCTCGCCGGCGAGACCCGGCCGGCCGAGGGTCTGCCAGCATTCCTCGGCCAGATGCGGCATCATCGGCGCGACAAGCTGGGTGACGATCGTGGCGGCTTCGAGGAGCGCGAAGGCGATGTCGGTATCGAGTTCGGGCTTCTCGGCCGCGCCGTCCAGCGCCTTACCGATGGCGTTGGTCAGCGTGTAGATATGAGCGACGCAGCGGTTGAAACCGAGGCGTTCGATATCGGCGCCGACAGCGTCGAGCGCGCGATGGCTCGCCTTGCGCAGGGCCAATGCGGCCTCGCCGATGGCGGCAGGCTTGTCGGCCTTGCCGCCGGTGCGCTCGGCGATCTCCGCGACCAGGCGCCAGAGGCGCTGGACGAAGCGGGCGGCGCCCTGCACGCCCTCATCGGTCCAGATCACGTCGCGATCCGGCGGCGAATCGGAGAGCATGAACCAGCGCGCCGTATCGGCGCCGTAGGAGGCGATGATGTCGTCCGGGTCCACGACGTTCTTCTTGGACTTCGACATCTTCTCGATCGGGCCGATCTCGATCGGAGCTCCGGTCTCGACATCGAAACCGCGCCGGTCGCTGCCGGCGACCTCGATGCGGACATTGCCCGGCTCGACCCAGTCGCCATTGGCGGCGCGATAGGTCTCATGCACGACCATGCCTTGCGTGAAGAGGCCGGCGAAGGGCTCGTCCAGCCCGGCATGGCCGGTCTTCTTCATGGCGCGGGTGAAGAAGCGCGAATAGAGCAGGTGCAGGATCGCGTGCTCGACGCCGCCGATATACTGGTCGACCGGCAGGAAGCGGTCGACGGCCTTGCGGTCGGTCGGGCTCTCCGTGCGCCACGGGTCGGTGAAGCGGGCGAAGTACCAGGACGAATCGACGAAGGTGTCCATCGTATCCGTCTCGCGACGGGCGTCCTTGCCGCATTGCGGGCAGGCGACATGCTTCCAGCTCGGGTGATGATCGAGCGGATTACCCGGCTTCTCGAAGGAGACGTCGTCCGGCAGCTTCACCGGCAGGTCGACATCGGGAACCGGAACCGTTCCGCAGTCGGAACAATGGATGACCGGGATCGGGCAGCCCCAGTAGCGCTGGCGCGAAATGCCCCAGTCGCGCAGGCGGAAATTGACCTTGCGCTGGCCGACTGGACGGTTGCCGCGGGTCTCAGCTTCGAGGCGGCGGGCGACCTCCTCCTTGGCTTCCGCGATGGTCATACCGTCGAGGAAGCGGGAATTGATCATCCGGCCGTCGCCGTCATAGGCGGTGTCGGTGATGACGAAGCCGGCCGGATCGGTGCCTTCCGGCGCGACGACCGGGGTATTGCCCAGGCCATACTTGTTGACGAAGTCGAGGTCGCGCTGGTCATGCGCCGGGCAGCCGAAGATGGCGCCCGTGCCGTATTCCATCAGGATGAAGTTCGCGACATAGACCGGTAGCGTCCAGTTCGGATCGAGCGGGTGGACGGCGCGCAAGCCGGTGTCGAAGCCGAGCTTCTCGGCCTTGTCGATGGCCTCCTGCGCCGTGCCGGTGCGCTTGCATTCCTCGATGAAGGCCTGCAGCTCCGGATTATTGGCGGCGATGGCCTTGGCGATCGGATGATCGGGCGCGACCGCGACGAATTTGGCGCCGAACAGCGTGTCGGGCCGGGTGGTGTAGACCTCGACCTCGCCCTGGCCGACCGCATTCGATTCGAGTGCGAAACGAACCAGCAGACCTTCAGAGCGGCCGATCCAGTTCTTCTGCATCAGCCGGACCTTGTCGGGCCAGCGGGTCAGGCCGTCGAGGGCGTCGTTCAGCTCCTGGCCGTAATCGGTGATCTTGAAGAACCACTGGGTCAGCTCGCGGATCTCGACCGGCGCGCCCGAGCGCCAGCCACGGCCGTCGATGACCTGCTCGTTGGCGAGCACGGTCTCGTCGACCGGGTCCCAGTTGACCTTAGCGGTCTTGCGGTCGACCAGCCCGGCCTTCAGGAAGTCCAGGAACATCTTCTGCTGGTGGCGATAGTAGCTGGGGTCGCAGGTCGCGAGCTCGCGGCTCCAGTCGAGCGACAAGCCCATCGACTTCAGCTGCTTGCGCATCGTCGCGATGTTCTCATAGGTCCATTCGCGCGGATGAACCTTCTTCTGCTTGGCGGCGTTCTCCGCCGGCAGGCCGAAGGCGTCCCAGCCCATCGGGTGGAGCACCGAAAAGCCCTTGGCGCGCTTGTAGCGCGCGACGACGTCACCCATCGCATAGTTGCGGACATGGCCCATATGGATGCGGCCCGACGGATACGGGAACATCTCGAGGACGTAGTAGCTCGGCCGCGTGTCGTCGTTCCTCGTCTCGAAGAGCTTGCGCTCCTCCCAGACGGTGCGCCATTTCGGCTCGGACTCTTTCGGATTGTAGCGTTCGACGGCCATGTCAGCGGGCAATTCTTGACGGTTTGCCGGCTCCCGGAGGCAGGCCGGCGCAGGGGCTGAATGCAAAAACCGGATGTCGGAATCTTGCAACCTGCTCTAGGACACCATTGCGCGCACGCGGTCAACGGCGCGCAGGGCATGAGAGGCTGGCAGATGAGCGATACGGTTACGCGTTTGGCTGAAATCAGGGCGGCGATCGGCCGGGCCGAGCGCGATTTCGGGCGTGAAGCCGGTTCGGTTGCGCTGGTCGCGGTCTCCAAGACCAAGCCGGTCGAGCAGATTGTGGAAGTGCTCGAAGCCGGGCAACGCATCTTCGGCGAGAACTATGTCCAGGAAGCCAAGGCGAAATGGCCGGCGCTGAAGGAACGCTTTCCCGATGCCGAGCTGCACATGATCGGCCCGCTGCAGTCGAACAAGGCGCGCGAGGCGGTCGAGCTCTTTGACGTCATCCAGTCGCTCGACCGGGAGAGCCTAGCGAAGGAGCTCGCACGCGAGATCGCGCGTGCCGGCAAGACTCCGCGGCTCTTCGTGCAGGTCAATACGGGCGAGGAGGCGCAGAAGGGCGGCGTGCTGCCGGCCGATACGGATGCCTTCATCGCCCGCTGCCGCGAGGTTCACGGTCTCGCGATCGAGGGGCTGATGTGCATTCCGCCGGCCGACGAGCCGCCCTCGCCGCATTTCGGACTGCTCGCGAAGATCGCCGTGCGGAACGGGCTCAAGGGCCTGTCGATGGGCATGAGCGCCGATTACGAGGCGGCGATCCAGCTTGGCGCGACCTATGTGCGCGTCGGCAGCGCCATCTTCGGGGCGCGGGGGTAAGGTCAACCAAGTCGTCATCACGGACAAGCGGCGAAGCCGCGCAGATCCGGGACCGCCACCCGGAGAGGGCACCCTCTTCTGATAGCGGTCCCGTGTCTGCGCAGCGGCACTGCGCGCCGCAGCGCGCACGGGATGACAGCGCGTTTCAAACCTGTTTCAAGGGCTCGCCGACATCGATGCGGTTGCCGTCGGGGTCCTCGAAGACGAACGCACGCAAGCCGTAATCCTTGTCGCGCAGGCCCTTGACGATACGCAGGCCGCGCTCGCGGACGATGGCGTGCACCGCCTCGATATCTTCGACCATCATATGCGCGACGTTGAAGGGCGCCGCCTTATGGCCGGGTTGAAGCGTGAGGTGCAGTTCGGCGGCGTCGTGCTTCAGGATCATGAAGCCGACGGGGTTTCCGTTCTCGAAGGTTTTCCGGAAGCCGAGGGCTCCGATGTAGAAGTCGCAAGCCCGCGCCATGTCGGCTACGGGCAGCATGGCGGCGATCCGCCCGAAGCGGAGGCCGGAAGAGACCGAATCAGTCATCGCAATGCTCGTATTGGGAGCGGCGCGGCGATGCAGGACGGTGCCTGGTCGCGTCGGCCGGTTCCGGAGAGGATGGTCGAGACGGTGCTCCGCGCCAGTCTTACTTACCTGACCAGAATCCGGCAATGGCGCGCCAGCCTGGGCAGCACCTTGGCGAAGACATGGCCTTCGACCGCGACGCAGCCCGCCGTCGGCGTGAAGCCCGGCCGGGCAAGGTGCCAGAAGATGGCGCTGCCGCGCCCGCGAATCACCGGCCGGTCGTTCCAGCCGAGCTCGACGATGACGTCGTAGAGATTATCCTCGCGCTGCAGGCGTTCCTCGGCCTCTCCGGGCGGACGGTCGATCAGGCGGTTGTAGCGGCGATCCTCCCTATCGTCGCACCAGGCGTCGCGCGGCCCGATTCGCTTCAGCGGCAGGAGCGTGCGCGGACGGGCGAGGCGATCGGCACGGTAGAAGACGCTGCGTAGCGGCAGGGCTGTACGCGGTGTCCCGCCATCGCCCTCGCGTTTGTCGGTGCGGATGCCGGAGCGGCCGAGCGCACAGGGGAACACGGTGGAGCCGGCGACGATGAAGCCCTTGCGGCGGTCATGGACGGAGGCGAAGACCCGCAGCGAGGAGAGCTTGCGCGGGTCGGAGACGGCGGGCGGACGGTTTCTCACGGGGAATTCCAGGCTGCCTGACTTGCGATGACGACTCAGCGGGCTCATGTTGCCCTAACGATTGCGTGCGAGCGAACCGTTCATGTCCGTCGTCCATCATATTCTCCTGGTCGATGACGACCAGACCCTGCGTGATGCGCTGGCCGAGCAGCTTGCGCTCTACGAGGAGTTCAGGTTGTCCACGGCCGGCACGGCCGGCGCGGCCGTCAAGGCCGTGCAGGGCGAGCGCGTCGACCTCGTCGTCATGGATGTCGGCCTGCCCGACATGGACGGGCGCGAGGCCGTCAAGGTGATGCGCAAGAACGGCTTCAAGAGCCCGGTCGTCATGCTGACGGCGCAAGGGTCCGATGCCGACACGGTGCTGGGGCTCGAAGCCGGCGCCAACGACTATGTGGTCAAGCCGTTCAAATTCGCCGTGCTGCTGGCGCGCATCCGCGCGCATTTGCGGCAATACGAGGCGAGCGAGGATGCGATCTTTCAGGTCGGCCCCTACACCTTCCACCCCGGCTCGAAGCTGCTCGTCAGCGAGAAGGGCTCGAAGACCAAGCTCACCGAGAAGGAAACCGCGATCCTGCGCTTCCTCTACCGGGCCGGCCGCAAGCCGATCGCGCGCGAGGTGCTGCTGCAGGAGGTCTGGGGCTACAACAGCCAGGTCACGACCCATACGCTGGAAACGCATATCTACCGCCTGCGCCAGAAAATCGAACCCGACCCCGGCAATGCCCGCCTGCTCGTCACCGATGCCGGCGGCTACCGGCTGAATCCCTGACGCATGGCGCTCGACGACGATATGGCCCTGCTGGCCCGGCAGCCGCTGCTGAGCCTGATGGAGCGCGACGCGCTGCGGCTGCTGGCCTTCGCGGCGGAAAGCCGCATCCTGCGGGCCGGGGACGTGCTGTTCCGGTCCGGCGAGCCTTCGGACGGGGCCATTATCGTGGTGTCCGGCGCGATCGCGATCACGACGCAGGATGACGGCCAGCCCGCCAGCGAGATCATCGGGCCGGGCGCGATGATCGGCGAGCTCGCCCTCTTCACCTCGCTGCCCAGGCAGGTGACGGCCATCGCGCGCGAGCCGACGCAGATCATGCGGTTGCCGCGCAGCGTGATGCGGCGCGTGCTTGGCGAATCGCCCGACTCGGCCGAGGCGATCATGGCGGTGCTCGGCGACAGGTTGCGCGGGTTCGTCGACGAGCTCTCGACCGTGCAGCAGGCGCTCGGCGCGATCGACCACAAATAGCGCTTTCGGGCCACCTCGACGGTCATTGCGAGGAGCGGAGCGACGAAGCAATCCAGGGGGGACCGGGTGAGACACCCAACCTGATCCCCCTGGATTGCTTCGCTTATGCTCGCAATGACGACATGCCTCCTCCGCTTTCTTCGCGGATCAGGATGCCGGCGGGTGCCTGGCGGCGCGGATTGCCGCGAAGCGCGGCCAGAGGATGTTGATGCACAGGCCGGACATGACGAGCCCGGCGGCCAGGAACTTCCAGGCCGGCAGGGGCTCGCCGAGCCAGAGGGCGGCGGCGCCCATGCCGAAGATCGGTACCAGCAAGGCGGTCGGCGCGACCGTCGCGGCGGCGTAGCGCGAAAGCAGCCAGCCCCAGACGGCATAGCCGAACATGACATTGCCGACCGCTTGCCAGAGGGCCGCTGCCCATGCGGCTGGAGGGGCACTGGACAGCGCCTCGCGGATCGCTGGCCAGCCTTCGGCGAGCCAGGACAGGGCGAAGAGCGGCGGCACGGCGAAGAGGCTGGTCCAGACGACATAGGCCAGCATGTCGACGCCGGGCGTGCTGCGGGAGACGATGTTGCCTGCGGCCCAGCACAGCGCCGCCCCGAGCACGAGGGCGATCCCGAGCGGCGTCGTCGCGCCGTCGGTGTGCCAGAGAATGACGCCGATCCCGACCGCGGCGAGCAGCAGGCCGGTGATCTGGAAGGGCTGTACGCGCTCATGGGTGATCGCGGCGGCGAGCAGGATGGTGAAGAAGGGCTGCGACTGCACCACCAGCGAGGCGAGGCCCGGCGTGATGAGGCCCTTAATGGCGAAGAACAGCAGGCCGAATTGGCCGGCGCCGATCAGCACGCCATAGGCGGCGAGCTTGCGCCACGGCACGGCCGGCCGCTTGAGAAAGAAGACGGCCGGCAGCAGCGCGAAGGTGAAGCGCAGGCAGGCGAAGAGCGGCGGTGGAAAATGTTCCACGCCGATATGGATGACGACGAAGTTGGTGCCCCAGACCACCATCACCGCGAGGGTGAGCAGCGCGTCGCGCAGGGACAGCGATGTGGGAAGCGGGGAATGCACCGGGCCGGTTCACCGTCTATGGCATCGGCCCGAAAAGCGGACTGCGGCTTTCGGGAAAAGCCGATGCACAATCAAAACGCTAGGAAACGGCCGGGGCTATATCACGTTGCGCCGGAGGCCCGTTAGGACGGCCGGGCATGGCGGAGGCGCCGCCCGCTCACGAGGCGGGGCGCGCTGCTGCCGTCAGAGTTCCAGCGTCACCGTGACCGGGACGTGATCGGAGGGGCGTTCCCAGCCACGGGCCTCGCGCAGGAAGGTGAGGTCACGCAGCGCCGGCTTCAGCGCATCCGAGAGCCAGATATGGTCGAGCCTGCGGCCGCGATTGGAGGCTTCCCAATCCTGGGCGCGGTAGCTCCACCAGGAATAGAGCTTTTCCGGCTCGGGCCGCAGCGTGCGTGCGGCGTCGGTCCAGCCGAGTTCGCTGCGCAGCCGCTCCAGCGTCGTGGTCTCGATCGGGGTGTGGCTGACCACGTCGAGAAGCTGCTTGTGGCTCCAGACATCGTGTTCGAGCGGGGCGATGTTGAGATCGCCGAGGAGGATGGCGGGCCGGTCCGTTGGCTTCTTCGTCACGCCCCAGGCGCCGATCTCGTCGAGGAAGGCGAGCTTGTGGGCGAATTTGTCGTTCTTCTCCGGGTCGGGAATATCGCCGCCGGCCGGGATGTAGAAATTATGGATCGCGACGCCGGCGGCGGCTCCGGCCGCCTTGTCGAGCGTCACCGTCATGTGCCGGGCGTCATTGCGGCCGCACATCGACATCGCCTCCTTCTCGCTGAAGGGCAGCTTCGAGACGATGGCGACGCCGTTGTAGCCCTTCTGGCCGATGAAGGCCTGGTGGACATAGCCAAGCTGGTGGAAGGCCTTGGCCGGGAACTGCTCGTCCGGCGTCTTGGTCTCCTGCAGGCAGAAGATGTCGGGGGCGTGGGCGTTCAGGAAGTCTCCGACCATGCCGATGCGCAGGCGGACGGAGTTGATGTTCCAGCTGGTGACGGTGAGTTTCACGCGAGGATTCCGGCCAAGAGGGGCGCCGGAAACTGGGTCGGCGCGCCGCAAAAGGCAAGCCCCGTCACGGACTCACGCGATCGCTTCGGTCGAGAGGCGTCAGAGCGTGCGCTGGTAGTCGATCACGAAGTTCTTCGGGTCGGGCCGGCGGCGCGTGTCGAGATTGTAGAGCGAGACCGAGGTCTCGTAGCCCTGCGGGTCGACCACGACCCATTGGCGGAGCTCGTTGGCGACGAGATCGAATTTCAACGTGATCTTCGAGGTGCCGCCGAGCGTCGAGCGGTCCTCAAGCCGGACCGAGAGGATGTCGCCGTCGATACTGGCGCCCTTCAGCGTGCCCTCGCGGGCGATATCCATGCGCTCGCGCACCAGGAATTTCAGCGGCGTCTGGCCGATCGAATAGATGTCCTGCGTCGCCAGGCGCTTGTCCCGCACCGCGACGGAGGTGCCGTCGGAGATGACCTCCGTGGTGGTGGGCGGCTCGTATTCGAAGCGCATCTTGCCGGGGCGTTGGATGTAGATGCGGCCTTCCAGCCGCCGGCCATTGGCGGCGAACTGGATGAAGTTGCCCTGCAGGGTGGTGAAGCTGTTGAGATAGGCGTTGAGCCGCTCGATCGCTTCTTCCTGCGTCGCGGGCGCCGCGAGCTTGCCCTTTGCGGGGGTGGCTGCAGGCTGCGCGGTCTCGGGGGCGGCCGTAGTTGCGGCAGCGCTGCCGGAGGAGGCAGGCTGGGCCGCCGGCGTCTCCGCCGCAGCCGAGCGGGGCATGCCGAGACCGGCGGGGCGCGGTGGCGGCAGGACAAGACGCGGCGCGGCCGGCCGGGGCGCGGCGGGCTTGGCTGCCGGGTTGGCGGGCGGCTGCTGGAGCGTGAGAGGCTGCGCGGCCAGAGGCCCGGCTGCGACCGCGCATCCGATCGCAGCCGTCGCCAGAAACACAGTCCGGACCGTCAAGGTCAATCTCTCGAGCAAGGCTGCTCCACTCCCTGTGCCGCGGCCATCCCCGTGCCGAAGCCTGCAAGCGCGTCGCGGCGAAAGGATCGGCGGGTCCCGGCCTGCCGAAAGCTCAACGCGTGGTCTGCCGCCGAGGTTGCAGCAGCGTCATGGCAATTTGAGGACTGATCGGTGCTGCTGCAAGGGTTTGCCGCTGGCATCGGGCCTCATTCGTCGTGCTGGTTCTGGGTCTCGACCAGGATCTCGCGTTTACCTGCGTGGTTGGCGGGTCCGACGATGCCCTCGTTCTCCATGCGCTCCATGATGGATGCGGCGCGGTTGTAGCCGATCTGGAGGCGGCGCTGGATGTAGGAGGTCGAGGCCTTCCTGTCGCGCAGCACGACCGCGACCGCCTGCTCGTAGGGGTCGTCGGAATCGACCGCACCCATGCCGGTCTTGTCGAAGACGGCGCCGTCCTCGTCCTCGGCGCCCTCCTCCTCCTCGGAGGTGACGGCGTCGAGATATTGCGGCCGGCCCTGCGTCTTGAGATGCGCCACCACCTTCTCGACCTCGGCATCCGAGACGAAGGGGCCATGGACGCGGGTGATGCGCCCGCCGCCGGCCATGTAGAGCATGTCGCCCTGGCCGAGCAGCTGCTCGGCGCCCATCTCGCCGAGGATGGTGCGGCTATCGATCTTCGAGGTGACCTGGAAGGAGATGCGGGTCGGGAAGTTCGCCTTGATCGTGCCGGTGATGACGTCGACCGAGGGGCGCTGGGTCGCCAGCACGACATGGATGCCGGCGGCGCGCGCCATCTGGGCGAGGCGCTGGATCGTGCCCTCGATCTCCTTGCCGGCGACCATCATCAGGTCGGCCATCTCGTCGACGATGACGACGATATAGGGCAGAGGCTCGAGGTCCATGACCTCCTCCTCGTAGATCGCCTCGCCGGAATGCTTGTCGAAGCCGGTCTGGACCGTGCGGGTGATCACCTCGCCGGCGGCCTTGGCCTCCTGGACGCGGGCGTTGAAGCCGTCGATGTTGCGCACCGAGAGCTTCGACATCTTCTTGTAGCGCTCCTCCATCTCGCGCACCGCCCATTTGAGGGCGACGACCGCCTTCTTGGGGTCGGTGACGACCGGGGTGAGCAGATGCGGGATGCCGTCATAGACGGAGAGTTCCAGCATCTTGGGATCGACCATGATCAGGCGGCATTCCTCGGGCTTGAGCCGGTAGAGGATCGACAGGATCATGGTGTTGATGGCGACGGACTTGCCCGAGCCGGTGGTGCCGGCGACGAGCAGATGCGGCATGCGCGCCAGATCGGCGATCACCGGCTCGCCGCCGATGGTCTTGCCGAGGCAGAGCGCGAGCTTGTGCTTGGTCGCCTCGAAATCCTGGCTGGCGAGCAGCTCGCGCAGGAAGACGGTCTCGCGGCGGGCATTGGGCAGTTCGATGCCGATCGCGTTCTTGCCCTGCACCACCGCAACGCGCGCCGACACCGCGCTCATCGAACGCGCGATGTCGTCGGCGAGAGAGATCACGCGGGACGACTTCGTCCCCGGGGCGGGTTCGAGCTCATAGAGCGTGACCACGGGCCCGGGCCGGACCTGCGTGATTTCGCCGCGCACGCCGAAATCCTCCAGTACGCCTTCGAGCAGCGTGGCGTTCTGCTCCAGCGCATCGGTCGAGACCGCGTTGGCCGCGATCTTCTTCGGCTCGGCGAGATAGGTCAGCGGCGGCAGCTCGAAGGTTTCGCGGTCGAGAAGCGAGGGCTGTGCCTCGCGCTGCATGCGCTTGCCGGGCTTCGGCGCGGCGCGCGGCATGGCGACGCGGGGTGCGTTGAGGTCGCGTAGATCCTGCGGCTCATCGTCGAGATCGAAGGGAGCGTCGATTTCGTCGGGGCTTCGGCCGCTCACGGCCGGGCGGGCACCGGGGAGCGGCTCGGGGTCGAATTCAGGGAGGCTGCGGCGGGCGGCGGGCGCGGCACCGAATTGCGGTTCGCGCCGGATGCGCCCGTTGGCGTCGGAGGGGACCAGGCCGGCATCGACCGCGGGCTCGGGCGGCTGCGGCAGGCGCCGGAGGATCGCGGCGCGCAGCGCCATGGCGCCATGGGCCAGCCAGCCGATCAGGATGACGGTCAGGCCGGGTTCGTCGTCGCGGCGCTCCTCGCCATCGGACCAGCTGTCCTCGGCCTCGTCGGCATCGAGCGCGGGATCCTCGTCGGTGACGAAGCCGAAGCCGGCAGCCGCCGTCACGGCGAGGATTGCGATGCCGGCATAGAGGAAGCCGACGAGGCTGCCGACGGCGCTGCCGGCGATTCCGGCGATGTTGCGCGTGCCGAAGAGCAGGCCGTCGCCGACGACGCCGCCCATGCCGGTCGGGAGCGGCCAGCGCGGGGTCGCGGGCAGGGCGCTGGCGACGGCGGCGGCGGCGGCGATGCCAACGACCCAGAGGCCGAGCTTGAGCGCGCCGCGGTCGAACAGGTGGAAGCGAATCAGCCGCAAGGCCCAGATCATCGGCGGGAACAGCAGTGCGATGACGCCGAGGCCGATGAGCTGCATCAGCAGGTCGGCGACCATGGCGCCGGGGCGCCCGAGCCAGTTGCGGACCGCGCCGCTGGTGGCGTTGTTGAGGCTCGGGTCGTCGACCGACCAGCTGGCGAGCGCGATCGCGAAGGCGACCGTCAATGCCAGCAGCCCGAGCCCGGTCAGCTCCGACGCGCGGCGCGACAGGAAGTCGCGCACCGGGTCGGGCAGGCGGTCCATGAGCGATTGGGAGCGGCGAATGGTGCGCATGCGGCTTCGGGTCTTCAAATCCGGCTGTCGGGCCGCATCATGCCGGCCATAGCGGAGAGGTTAGGAAGGCGAGGTTAAGACCCGCTTAACCTTGAGGCGCGTCCACGCATTCCGGCCGTGTCCTTGCGAAAACCCGCTTCTGCGCGGGCCATGAAAAAGGCCCCGGTGTTGCCACCGGGGCCTTCTGTGCGTGAATTCCGCGGACGGTCACATGTTGTAGGCGCGCTCGCCATGCTCGGCGATGTCGAGGCCCTCGCGCTCCTGATCCGAGGTGACGCGCAGGCCGACGGTGACGTCGACGATCTTATAAAGGATCGCCGAGCCGACGCCGCTGAACACCAGCGTGAACAGCACCGCCTTGACCTGCGCCATGACGGCCGTGCCGAACTCATAGGTGCCGACGGCGAGTTCGCCGGGCTTGCTGGCATAGTCCGGGATGCCGCCGCCGCCGAGGGCGGTGTTGACGAGAATGCCGGTCGCGATCGCACCGATGATGCCGCCGACGCAGTGGATGCCGAACACGTCGAGCGAGTCGTCGTAGCCGAGCGCGTTCTTCACCGTCGTGCAGAAGACGAAGCAGACGACGCCGACGACGAGGCCGAGCACGATCGAGCCCATCGGGCCAGCGAAGCCGGCGGCCGGGGTCACGGCGACGAGGCCGGCGACCGCGCCCGAGACCATGCCGAGCATCGAGGGCTTGCCCTTGACCGCCCATTCGATGAACAGCCAGCCCAGCGCGGCCGTAGCGGTGGCGACGAAGGTGTTGATCATGGCGAGCGCGGCGGTGCCGTTGGCCTCGAGGTTCGAGCCGGCATTGAAGCCGAACCAGCCGACCCAGAGGAGCGCGGCGCCGATCAGGGTCATGGTCAGGGAGTGCGGCGCCATCAGTTCCTTGCCGAAGCCGATGCGCTTGCCCATCAGGATGCAGCCGACGAGGCCGGCGATACCTGCGTTGATGTGAACGACCGTGCCACCGGCGAAGTCGAGCGCGCCCCACTTGAAGAGCATGCCGGCATCGGCATTGACGGCGTCGAGCGCGGACTGCGCCGCAGCCTTGCCGTCGGCGCCGGCCTCGGCGAGAGCCTTGGCCGCATTGCCGACCGCGTCAGGCCCGCCCCAGTACCAGACCATGTGGGCCATCGGGAAATAGATGAAGGTGACCCAGAGCACGGTGAAAAGCAGCAGCGCCGAGAACTTCATGCGCTCGGCGAAGGCGCCGACGATCAGGGCCGGCGTGATGCAGGCGAAGGTCATCTGGAAGCAGATGTAGACGAATTCCGGGATGTAGACCCCGTTCGAGAAGGTGCCGGCCACCGTGGTCGCGTCGACGCCGCGCAGGAAGGCCTTGGAGAAGCCGCCGACGAAATCATTCAGCCCGCCACCATTGGTGAAGGCGAGCGAGTAGCCATAGGTCACCCAGAGGATGCAGACCACGCTGACGATGGCGAAGACCTGCGTCAGCACCGAGAGCATGTTCTTGGAGCGGACGAGACCGCCATAGAACAGCGCGAGGCCCGGGATGGTCATGAGCAGGACGAGGATCGTCGAGCTCATCATGAAGGCGACGTCGCCCTTGTTGGGCACCGGCGGGGCCGCCGCGGGCGCCTGGGCGAGCGCGAGGCCGGTCGAGAGGCCCGTCAATGCGAGGCCTAGCAATCCGGCCCGCACGAAAGTCCTGAAAGTCATCGTCGAAAACTCCTGAAGGGTCGGGGCTCAGAGGGCGTCGGCGTCGGTTTCGCCGGTGCGGATGCGCACGGCCTTCTCGATCGACGAGACGAAGATCTTGCCGTCGCCGATCTGGCCGGTGCGGGCAGCGGCGGTGATCGCTTCGATCACCCGCGAAACGAGCTCGTCGGAGACCGCGACCTCGATCTTGATCTTCGGCAGGAAACTCACGGCGTATTCGGCGCCGCGATAGATTTCGGTGTGGCCCTTCTGGCGGCCGTAGCCTTTGACTTCGGTCACCGTCAGGCCGTGAACGCCGATGCCGGTGAGCTCGTCGCGGACCTCCTCCAGCTTGAACGGCTTGATGATCGCCATCACGATTTTCATGTGCTGGGTTTCCCCGTCTGCGCCGCCCGGTCGTCAGCCCCGGCGATCTCGTTGCACCTCTCGCGCCTGCGGAACCGCAGTTGCATCGCAACATGCAATTCAAGGCGCGTGCCAACCCGCCCTCCGAACGGCGCGGGAGCGCATCCGGAGGGTCCAAGGTCGGCAAAACGGAGTCGAGACGGGATTTTGTGCCTAATTTATAGGCAATCGATCATCTGGAGGGCAGGCGCTCAAAATAGCGTCAGGCTCGGTCCGGCCTTGGTCGGACCAGGCCTTCCTGGGCGACCGAGGCGACAAGCCGGCCCTGTGTGTCGAAGATCAGACCGCGCGAGAAGCCGCGGGCGCCGGAGGTGGAGGGGCTGTCCTGCGAGTAGAGCAGCCAGTCGTCGGCACGGAAGGGCCGGTGGAACCACATGGCGTGATCGAGGCTCGCCGCCTGGATCTTCGGATCGAAGACCGTCATGCCATGGGCGATCAGGCTGGAATCGAGCAGGAGCAGGTCGGAGGCGTAGGCGAGCACGCTCTGATGCAAGGCCGGCTCGTCGGGCAGGGGCTCCAGCGCCCGGATCCAGGCGTTGAACTTCGGTTCCATCTTGCCGCCGGTCCGATAGCGCTCGAGCTCGACCGGCCGGATCTCGATCGGCCGCTTGCGCTGATAATAGGCCTGGATCGCGTCGGGGACGTGGGAGAGGAAGGTCTTGGCCATCTCTTCCCGGCCGGGCAATTCCTCGGGCATCGGCACCTTCGGCATCGGCATCTGGTGCTCGTAGCCCGGCTCCTCGACCTGGAAGGACGCCGACATGGCGAAGATCGCCTCGCCCTTCTGGACGGCGAGCACGCGGCGCGTCGTGAAGGAGCGACCGTCGCGCAGCCGGTCGACCTCGTAGACGATCGGAACCTCCGGATCGCCGCCCAGCAGGAAATAGGCATGCAGCGAATGGGGCTGCCGGCCCTCGACCGTCTTGCAGGCGGCATAGAGCGACTGGGCGATGACCTGGCCGCCGAAGACGCGCGGCCAGGTCGATTTGGGGCTGCGACCCCGGAACAGGTTGCGCTCGAGCGGTTCGAGGTCGAGAATCGCCGTCAGGGAGGCGCTGATCTGGGACATGGCGGCGGGTATCGCGGTCAGGTTGACGGAGCAGCCGGCTGCCCGCACAGGGAAACCGGATCGCTTCGCATCAGCACCGAGGCATCCCGTGCCGTCAAGACGCCAGAGGGAGCAGCAGCATGGCCACGAGGCAGGATTCGGACGCTCGTATCGTCATTGCGGGCGGCGGGATCGCGGGGCTGACCCTGGCCCTGGCGCTGAAGCAGGCGCTCGGCGGCGCCTTCGCGGTCGTCCTGGCCGATCCGATGCTGGCCGCGGCGCCACGCGCCGATAATCGCGCCTATGCGGTGGCGGCCGGCGCCCGCGCCATGCTGGAGACGCTCGGCGTCTGGAGCGCCGTCGCGGGCTCGGCGCAGGCCATGACGGAAATGATCGTCTCCGACAGCCGCACGAACGATGCGGTGCGTCCAGTCTTCCTGACCTTCGACGGCGAGGTCGAGCCCGGCCAGCCTTTCGCCGACATGGTCGAGAACGCGGCTCTGGTCGCGCAGCTCAAATCGGCCTGCGAGAGGGAGGGCGTCGAGCTGCGCGCGACCGGTGTGCGCCGTTTCGTGACCGAAGCGGCTGCGATCGAGATCGTCTTCGAGGACGGAGCGCGCGCGCAGGCCACGCTGCTGGTCGCGGCCGACGGTGCCCGCTCGAAGCTGCGTGAGCAGGCCGGAATCGGCTGGGTCGGCTGGAGCTACGGCCAATCCGGCATCGTCGCCACGATCGGCCATGAGCGCCCGCATCACGGCCGGGCGGTCGAGCATTTCCTGCCATCCGGGCCTTTCGCGATCTTGCCGCTGGCCGATGGCGGCAAGCTCGGCCACCGCTCCTCGATCGTCTGGACCGAGAAGACGGCGAATGTCCCTGCGCTGCTGTCGCTCGATGCCGAGGACCTCCTGGCCGAGATCGAGACGCGCTTCGGCCTTGAACTCGGCGAGATCGCGCTGGAGAGCGCGGTCAGCGCGCATCCGCTCGGCTTCGGCGTCGCCCGGCGCTTCGTGGCCGAGCGATTCGCGCTGCTTGGCGATGCCGCGCATCTGATCCACCCGATCGCGGGCCAGGGCCTCAATCTGGGCCTGAAGGATGTCGCGGCCCTGGCCGAGGCCATCGTCGATGCGGCGCGGCTCGGACTCGATCCCGGCGCGCTCGACGTGCTGGAAGGTTATGAGAAGGCGCGCCGCTTCGACACCGTCGCGATGGGCGCGGTCACAGACGGGCTGAACCGGCTGTTCTCGAACGATGCGACGCCGATCCGGCTCGCGCGCGATTTCGGGCTCGGGATCGTCGACAGGCTGCCGGGGCTGAAGCGCTTCTTCATCCGCGAGGCGGCGGGTGTCGCCGGCGCGCCGCCACGGCTGCTCCGGGGCGAGGCGCTGTAGGGCCTCGCTTATGGGGGCCAATCCTCTTCGCGCCAGTCTCGTGCCATGTGGATGACGCGCAGGATCGCGACGACCTCGCGCCCGCCTTGGGAGGCGATGGTGTAGGCGAGGATGTAGGGCAAGCGGGGAACCAGCTTCTCATAAGTTCCGCCCACGCGGCCGGGCCGTCCGGTCGCGAATTCCCCGAGCTTGTTTCCGGTTTGCTCGATGACGTCGACGACCCGCTCGGCCGCGTCCGGATTATCCTGGGCGATGTATCCGAGGATGGTAAGGTAATCGCGCCGGGCATCGTCCGACCAGACGACCGGCTTCATTCCCGGTCGGCTTTCCGACGCCTCGCATCCGCGACGATACGGCGAGCGTCGGCGATGACCTCGTCATGGGGCACGACCCGACCGGCCTCGACATCGGCCAAGCCGCGCTTGATTCCCTCGATGATCTGGAGCTCGCGGTCGACGTAAGCCGAGATCGCTTCGCTGGCGAGGAAGGATTTGCTGCGCCGGGTGCCCGCCGCGATGCGCTCAAGCTTGCGCTTGGTTTCGGCCGAAACCCGGATCGTCATGGTTTCCGTCGCGGCCATCGCTTCGACCCTTGTGTTGGCATGTGTACATCCTAACACAAGGGTCGAAACAGGCCAAATGACTTCACTCCTCCAGCGGCCGTGCCTCTTCCGGCAGCATGATCGGGATGCCGTCGCGGATCGGATAGGCCAGCTTCGCGGCCCGGCTGATCAGTTCCTGCTTCGCCGCATCGTATTCGAGCGTCGCCTTGGTCAGAGGGCAGACCAGGATTTCGAGCAGCTTGGGGTCGATGCGGGTGCTGGTGTCGGTTTCGGTCATTCGTCTCGTCCGGTTCAGCCGCGCTTGCGCGGCAGGTCGGCCAGCATGCCGGCCGCGACCATGAGCTTCGGCAAGGTGAGGCCGGAGCTTGTGATCGCGCTGACGGTGCTGCGAGTGCGCTCCGCCTCCTCGCCGCGTTCCGCGAGCCAGCTTTCCAGCGTGCCCGCGCCCTTGGCCGAAGCGGCAACCTCCTCGGTGAGGTTGGACTGGGCGTCGTCGAGCGTCTCCAGGGCGCGCTCGCGGGCGAGGCGCTCGTAATCGTCGGTCGCTGGCACCGCTGCCGCCGCAGCCTTCAGGCTCGACAGGCCGAACAGCGCATCGATGCCGAAATGGATCCGCGCGACGTCACCGATCTTGCGCTTGCTGCGCTCGGCGATGTCGACGATGTCGGTCGCCTCCGCCAGAGCCGGCAGGCTGGCGACGCGGGCGGCGAGCGCCTCCGGCACGCCTTCCGAGGTCAGCACTGCGATGCGGGCGAGGCGGGCCTGCGATGCGGCCTCGGGCAGCAGGCTGCCGAGTTCCGCCGACAGTTCCTTCACGCCCTTGGCGTAGCGGGC
The DNA here is from genome assembly GCA_930633495.1 of Hyphomicrobiales bacterium. Taxonomy (NCBI): domain Bacteria; kingdom Pseudomonadati; phylum Pseudomonadota; class Alphaproteobacteria; order Hyphomicrobiales; species Hyphomicrobiales bacterium. Next base: position 2,506,981 of record CAKNFJ010000001.1, read on the forward strand.
GATCGTCTGCTCGATCGTGCCGGGTTTGGCCACGCCGCGCCGCAGGAACCAGCTCATCCGGTTGGTGACGAGTTCCTGGGCCGCGGCGTAGAGGCCGAGCTGAGTCTTGCCGGGAATCCTGGCGTCGAGCGCGTCGATCTCGCCGTTGAGCGTGAACAGGTCGAAGGAATCGCGGGCGATGGCGTAGGCAGCGGCGATGGCGGGCGCGCCCGAGCGGGTCAGCGCCGCCAGAACCGGCACCAGCGCCGGGCCGCCGCGGTTGACGATCGCGTTGGCGAGTTGCGTCGCCACGATCTCGCGCCTCAGCTTGTGGCTGGCGATGGCATCCGGATAGGCGTCCCGCAGCGCCTTCGGGAAATAGCGGATGAGTTCGCTGGCGAGATAGGGGTCGTCCGGCACCGAGGATTCGAGCAGCGCGTCGTGCAGCGAGAGCTTGGCATAGGCGAGTAGCACGGCGAGTTCCGGCCGGGTCAGGCCTTCGCTGCGTTTCTCGCGCTCGGCGAGCTGGGCGTCGCTCGGCAGATACTCGACCGATCGGTCGAGCCTTCCGTCCTGCTCCAGCGTCTGCATCAGGAAGCGCAGGCCGGGCGTTGCCGCGGCGCCTTGCGCCTCGGTCAGCGAGAGCGCGAGTGTCTGCAGGTAGTTGTTGCGCAGGACGAGGAGGCCGACCTCGTCGGTCATCGCGGCGAGCAATTCGTTACGCTTGTCTTCCTTCAGACGGCCGTCCGTCACCGGACCGGCGAGCGCGATCTTGATGTTGACCTCGACGTCGGAGGTGTTGACGCCGGCCGAGTTGTCGATCGCGTCGGTGTTGAGTTTCACGCCCTTGCGCGCCGCCTCGATGCGGCCGCGCTGGGTCACGCCGAGATTGGCGCCCTCGCCGATGACCCGGGCCCGGAGATCGTTGCCGGCGATGCGGATCGCATCGTTGGCGCGGTCGCCGACCTGCGCGTCGGATTCGTCATGGGCGCGGATATAGGTGCCGATGCCGCCGAACCAGAGCAGATCGACGCGCGCCTTGAGGATCGCCGTCATCAGTTCCGGCGGCGAGACCTCGGCCTTGTCGAGGTCGAGCAGGGCGCGGATCTCGGCCGAGAGCGGGATGCTCTTGGCCGAGCGCGAGAAGATGCCGCCGCCCTTCGAGATCAGCGTCTTGTCGTAATCCTGCCAGGACGAGCGCGGCAGGGCGAAGAGGCGCTGGCGCTCGGCGAGCGAGCTCGCCGGATCGGGATTCGGATCGAGGAAGATGTCGCGGTGGTCGAAGGCCGCGACGAGCTTGATCGCCGGCGAGAGCAGCATGCCGTTGCCGAAGACGTCGCCCGACATGTCGCCGACGCCGGCGACGGTGAAGGGCGTCGTCTGGATATCGATATCGACCTCGCGGAAGTGGCGCTTCACCGCTTCCCAGGCGCCGCGCGCCGTGATGCCCATGCCCTTATGGTCGTAGCCCTGCGAGCCGCCGGAGGCGAAGGCATCGCCGAGCCAGTGGTGCTTCTCCAGCGAGATCGTGTTGGCGGTGTCGGAGAAGGTCGCCGTGCCCTTGTCGGCGGCGACGACGAGATAGGGGTCGTCGCCGTCATGGCGCACCGTGTCCGGCGGCGGCACGATGGTTTCGCCGTCGAGGTTGTCGGTGAGCTCGAGCAGGTTGCGGATGAAGATGCGGTAGCTTTCCGTGCCCTCGGCGAGCCAGGCGGCGCGGTCGGAGGCTGGCGGCAGCTGCTTCGGCACGAAGCCGCCCTTGGCACCGACCGGCACGATCACGGCGTTCTTGACCTGCTGCGCCTTGACCAGGCCGAGCACTTCGGTGCGGAAGTCCTGCGGCCGGTCCGACCAGCGCAGGCCGCCGCGCGCGACCTTGCCGAAGCGCATATGCACGCCCTCGACACGCGGCGAATAGACGAAGATCTCGTAGAGCGGGCGCGGCAGCGGCAGCCCGTCCACCTTGGCGCAATCGAACTTGAAGGTGATGGTCTGGCGCGGATGGCCGTCCGGGCCGATCTGGAAGAAGTTCGTGCGCAGCGCCGCGTCGACCAGATTGATCAGGCGGCGCAGGATGCGGTCCTCGTCGAGGCTGGTGACGGCGTCGAGCGCCTCCTCGATCTCGGCGCGCTTCTGGGCCATGCGCTGCTCGCGCTCGGCGCCCGGGATGCGCGGGTCGAACTTGGCGTTGAAATAGGCGATCAGGCCCGAGGCGATGCCGGGATGGCGGGTCAGCGCATCGGCGATGTAGCCTTGGGCGTAAGGTGCGCCAGCCTGCCGGAGATAGCGACCGAAGGCGCGCAGCAGCGCCGCCTCGCGCCAGGCGAGTCCGGCGGCAAGCACGAGCTGGTCGAAACGGTCGGATTCGGCCAGCCCACGGAACTGCGCCATCAGCGCCGCCTCGATCGTCGGATCGAGATGCTCGATGTCGATCTCGCCGTCGTCGGCGCGCTCCAGCGACATGTCGTGCAGCCAGACGCGGGCGTCCTCGCCGGTCCCCTGCGGCATGACGTTGTAGGTCCGCTCGTTGACGACGCGGAAGCCCATGTTCTCGAGCAGCGGCACGCGGGCCGAGAGCGAGATCGGCGCGCCGCGCGAGAACACCTTGAGGTTGGCGCGCTTGGCGTCGTCGCCTTCGCGGCGGTAGAGATTGACGGCGCGGCCCCGCTCCGGCGAGAGCTGCTGGAGCATCTCGATATCGACGAGGGCGTCGGCGGCCGAGAAGCGCTCGCGATAGGCGGCGCCGAAGGCTTCCGCGTAGCGCTCCGCCAGCGCGCGGGCGGCGGGCCCGGCCTTCTCCTGGTCGAGCACGTCCTTCAGCCCGTCGCCCCAGGTGCGGACGATGGCGCTGATGCCCGATTCGAGGGTGGCGCGGTCGATGCGCGGGGTTTTGCCCTCGTCGCGACCGATGATGTAGTGGGTGCGCGACAGCGGCCCTTCCGGATAGGCCGGATAGGCGGCCGAGAGGCGGCCATTATAGATCCGGGCCAGGAACTCGCCGACGCGCTGGCGCACCGTGGTGTCGTAGCGGTCCTTCGGAATGAAGACGAGGATCGAGACGAAACGGTCGAATTCGTCGACGCGGGCGAGCGCCCGGATGCGTGGCCGCTCGGTGAGCTGCAGGATGTCGAGCGCGAACTGCTCCAGCGTCGTCACGTCGATCTGGAAGAGCTCGTCGCGGGGATAGGCGTCGAGCACGTTCATCAGCGCGCGGCCGGAATAGCTCGCCGGGTCGAAGCCGATGTTCTTGGCGACGCGCGCGACCTTCAGCCGCAGATAGGGAATGGCGCGGGCCGAGCCGGTATAGGCGTTCGAGGTCAGGAGGCCGACGATGCGCAGCTCGCCGTCGAGCCGGCCGTCCGGCGTGAACAGCTTGACGCCGACATAGTCGAGATGGACGCGCCGGTGGACGCGGCTCTTGACGTTGGCCTTGGTGATGATGAGCGCCTGGGGCTTTGCCAGGAAGGAGCGCAGCTCCGGCGTGACCGTGACCAGCTCACGGCCCTTGCGCAGGACCTTGACCGTGGGATCGCGCAGGATGCCGAGGCCCGAGCCCTCGATCGGGTCGGCGGCGACGTCGCCGCCGGGGAAACGGTAGGCCCGGATGCCGAGCAGGGTGAAATTGTCGCCGGCGATCCATTCGAGGAACTGCAGCGCCTCGTTGATCTCGTCCTCCGGCAGCGGCGGCGGATTGGCGCGGTAGGCCTGGATCACCTCGGTGATGCGGCCGCGCATCGCGGCCCAGTCGTCGACCGCGAGCGCGACATCGGCATAGACGTGTTCGAGACCCGCGCGCAGCTTCTCGCGCGCTTCGGGCGTATCGATGCGCGGAATGTGAATGTGGAGCAGGCTCTCGCGCCGCGTGCCTTCGGGCGCGCGGCCGGTCGCTTCGCCGGCGAGCGAGGCGAACTTGCCCTTGGCGTCGCGCGCCACGGCCAGGATCGGATGGGCGACGAGGCGGGGCTCGTAGCCCTGCTCCTGCAGCTCGGCGAGCGTCGAATCGAGCAGGAACGGCTTGTTGTCGTTGACGACCTCCAGGATGGTGACCTGGCGGCGCCGGTCGCCCTCGCCGAATTCGTCGTCGCGGAAGCGCAGGTTGATGGTTTCCGGTTTGCGCGTTTCGGCGAGCTGGTCGTAGGCGGCGGCAGCGGCGCCGGCCAGCATGGCCGGTGGCGGGGCTTCGAGATCTTCGGCGACGGAACGACCGTAGAGCAGGCGGGGAAACTCGGCGGGCATCGTGCCCTTGAGGCCGGTGGCCGCGGCTTCGATCGCTGCGATCGCCCCCGCGGTCGCGTTCGTCACCCGTTTGCCCATGTTTCACCCCAGTTGTTTTGCAGCAGCGATGGCATAGGCTGCGCAGGGTTTCAACTTTGCCTTGCCTGAAAAAGCGGCAAACTTGCCGCCCAGGATCGAACAGGATGCACCATGGCGACGAAGAATGACAAACCGAAGGTGGGCGAGGAGCCGGTGCGTCAGGATGCCCCGCCCCGCGTCATGGCGCTCGCGCTGAAGCCCGGCCAGCTCTCACCGGAGAACGAGGCCTATTTCGAGAAGTGCCGGGACAAGCTCGGCTTCGTGCCGAATGTGCTGACCTCCTACGCCCAAGACGACGCCAAGCTCTCGGCCTTCGCGCTGTTCTACAACGATCTCATGCTCGCCCCTTCCGGCCTGTCGAAGCTGGAGCGGGAAATGATCGCGGTCGCGGTGTCGAGCGTGAACCGCTGCTATTACTGCCTCACGGCGCATGGCGCGGCGGTGCGGCAGCTCTCCGGCGATCCCGTGCTGGGCGAGATGCTGGTGATGAACTACCGGGCGGCGGAGCTCTCGACGCGGCATCGCGCGATGCTCGACTTTTCGGTGAAGCTGACCGAGGCGCCGCATCTGATCGGGGACGAGGACCGCGAGGCCCTGCGCAAGGCCGGCTTCACCGAGCGCGACATCTGGGACATCGGCGCGGTGGCGTCGTTCTACAACATGTCGAACCGGATGGCTTCGGCCGTCGATATGCGGCCCAACGCCGAATACCACGGCCAGGCGCGGTAGAAACTCGGTCCTCTTCCGTCATTTCGGGGCTTCGCGCAGCGATTCGCCTGGGATTTGCGAATAGGCGTTTGCCGTCATGGTCGGGCTTGTCCCGACCATCCACGTCTTCGCTGGCCGGAGATCGTGGTCAAGACGTGGATGCTCGCCACAAGGGTGAGCATGACGGAATTGGAACGATGGCGGTGGCTCCGGAAGCCCAAAAGAAAAACGGCCGGCGCAAACGCCAGCCGCTAGTTGGCCTCGACTCGGTGGCCCGGCTCCACCCGAACTCCGGGGGGCTGGGGGGCTGACAAACCGGCGTTCAGCGAAACCGGGCCGTCGAGGCAACGCCGGGAGTTGAGCGGCGCAAATTGGCGGTCCCTTGACGCGTTCGCGGCGAAAATGGGGCATTTGCGACGAATGCCGACCCAGCGCCGGAGAGGAGGGCGAGGCGGTCCCTTGCCAGCGCAGCACTGCGGGCGCATCATCCGTGCTGTATCTCGTGAGGCTCCGCTCAGGGAGGCGCCATGAGCGAAAGCGAATCGCCGCAATCGCAACCGGCCGGCGCGGTCGTCCATTTTCCGGCGCCGGCCCGGCCCATGACCGTTACCTTCGACCGGCGCGAGCTCAGCGAACTGCTCAATCTCTACGGCCGCATGGTCGCGGCTGGCGAGTGGCGCGACTACGCCATCGATTTCCTGAAGGACAAGGCCCAGTTTTCGGTGTTCCGGCGTTCGTCCGAAATGCCGCTCTACCGAATCGTCAAGGATCCGGCGCTGGCGCGCCGGCAGGGTGCCTATTCGGTCGTCGCGGCCACCGGCCTGATTCTGAAGCGCGGCTCGGAGCTCTCGCGAGTCCTGAAAGTGCTGGACAAGCAGCTCAGCGTGGTGAGTTAGGCGCAGGCGATTTTCTGAAAATGCTGCCGTCATTCCGGGCTTGACCCGGAATCCATCGTAGAGCGCCGCGCCCTTCGATGGATTCCGGATCGGCGCCGCTTCGCGGCTTGTCCGGAATGACGGCGATGTTTTCGGATGAACTCGGGATTCTTTGATCAGGCGATCAGAACTCCGGTGGTGTGCGGTTGCCTTTGCCCAGTTCCCTCTGCATCAGCATCTGGTCGAGCCAGCGGCCGTGCTTGAAGCCGACCTTCTCGGCGATGCCGATCAGGCGGAAGCCGGCCTTTTCGTGCAGGCGGCGCGAGCCTATCGAAGCGCCGGTGCCATCGCCGATCACCGCGATCATCTGGCGGAAGCCGCGTTCGGTGCAGGCTTGCATCAGGGCGCCGAGCAGCAGCCCGCCGATGCCGAGGCCCTGCGCCTCCGGGGCAAGATAGATCGAGTTCTCGACGGTCGTCCGGTAGGCGGGGCGGGGCCGATAGGCACCGGCATAGGCATAGCCCAGCACCCGGCCGCTCCGCTCGGCGATCAGATAGGGGTATCCGTCCGCCAGGGTCGCGTCGAGGCGACGCAGCATCTCCGCTTCCCCCGGCGGTTCGAGTTCCCAGGACGCGGTCCCATGCAGGACCGCATGGGCATAGATCGCGGCGATGGCGGGAATGTCGGCCGGGCTGGCGGGACGAATGAGGGATGTGGTCACGGTCGAGGCAATCATGGCTGCAGAATGAGCAATGCCCGTGCCAAAACAAAAGCCCCGGCCGTTGGGCCGGGGCTCTGGTCTGGCATGACGCCCGAAGGCGGAAGGCTCAGCGGCGGTCGCCGAGCAGGCTGATCAGCATCTGGAACATGTTGATGAAGTTCAGGTAGAGCGACAGAGCGCCGTTCACCGAGAGCTTCGCAGCCGATTCCGGATCCAGGTTTGAGTAGAGATACATCTCCTTCAGGCGCTGGGTGTCCCAGGCGGTCAGGCCGGCGAAGATCAGCACGCCGAGCACCGAGATGCCGAAGGAGAGCGCGCTCGACGCCAGGAACAGGTTGACCACCGAGGCGATGATCAGGCCGATCAAGCCCATGATCAGGAAGGAGCCCATGCCCGAGAGCGACTTCTTCGTGGTGTAGCCGACGAGGCTCAGCGCGCCGAAGGCGGCGGCCGTGATGAAGAAGACGCGCACGACCGAGGCGCCGGTGAAGACGACCAGGATCGACGACATCGAGACGCCCATCACCGCCGCGAAGGCGAAGAACATGGTGCGCGCCGCGGAGGCGCTCATGTTTTCGGCCTTGAACGAGAAGAGCATGATGAAGGCGAGCGGGGCGAGCATCACCACCCATTTCAGCGGGCTGAGATAGATCGCCTGGCCGAACGCCGTCAGTCCGGCGATCTTGCCGTCGGGCGTGAAGCCGGCGATCGCCAGCATCGAAATGGCGAGCGCGGCGAGACCGGTGATGCCGAGGCCGATCGTCATGTTGTTGTAGACGCCGAGCATGAACGAGCGCAGGCCCTGATCCATCTCGACGGCGCTGGTCTGCTGTGCGCGGCCGGCACCCCAGACTGGAGCATTGCGGTCGAAGTTGCTCATTAAAAGAGTTTCCCCTGACGTTGTTTCGGACGACGGAAGGCATGCAGGCGCCAGCCGTCCTCGCGCATGATCAGCGCGATCATCGGAATATGATGGGCTTTCCCGGTTCTTACAAGGGCCCGCCATGGTTAAGGCGAGTCGGGCCATAGAAGTTCGGCGCCGGGCCTATGCAGAATTACAGGATTTTAATGTCTACCGAGAGTCGATCTCAGATAGTCATCATAAATTCCTGAGATAAGAAGCCGGCGCCTTTGTCAGTATTTTTATCGTACCGACCAGCCCGAACAGGACGGTAACACCGACAGCTGCAGTCGCGGCCAGTATCGCTCCGGTCGGATCACTGACGAATGCGATCCGCATCACTTGCGTGACGATCCCCCACCCGGCCGCAGTACCCGCGAGAACGCCGAAGACGGCTGCGACGAAACCAATCGAAGCATATTCAAGGGCGTACGACGAAAGTATGAAGCGGCGGGTGGCGCCCAGCGTCTTCAGGATCATCGCGTCATAGAGCCGCGCCCGCTGGCCGGCCGCGAGCGCGCCGCCGAGCACGAGCAGGCTCGCCGCGATGGCGAGGCCGGACGCGCCACGGATCGCCATGGCGAGCTGGGCGACGATGGTGTTGACCGCTTCGAGCGCGTCCCGGACGCGGACGGCGGTGACGGCAGGGAAGTCGAGCGCGAGGCGGCGCATCAGCGCTGCGTCGGTCGCGCCCTTGCCGTCGGGGCTGATCGAAACGGTAGCGAGATTGGTGTGAGGCGCGCCGGCGAAGGTGTTGGGCGAGAACACCATGACGAAATTGATGCCGAAGGAACGCCAGTCGACCGTGCGCAGATTGGCGACGCGGGCGGTGATGTTGCGGCCGAGCACGTTGACCGTCAGCCGGTCGCCGATCTTGAGGCCGATGCCGGCCGCATTCTGGGCGTCGAAGGAGACCAGCGGCTCGCCGCGGTAATCCGCCGGCCACCATTCGCCCGCCGCGACGCGCGAGCCTTCCGGCAACGTGGCGGCGTAGGTGATGCCGCGGTCGCCGTCGAGCACCCAGGCGGATTGCTCGCTCGCCTTGATGTCCTCGGCGCGGATGTCGTTCACGGCGACGATGCGGCCGCGCATCATCGGCACCCGCTCGGTCTTCGCGCCCGGACGCTGCTCGGCCAGGAAGGCGTCGAAGCGGTCGGAATCGCGGCTGGGCACGTCGAGGAAAAAGAAGCTCGGCGCCTTGTCGGGCAGGGCGCCGGTGAGTTGCCGGGTCAGGCTGACGTCGATGAAGGAGAGCGCCGAAAGCAGCGCGACGCCCAATCCGAGCGAGAGAACGAGCGACGGCGTCAGCGCGCCCGGACGGTGGCTGTTGGCGAGCGCCATCCTGAGCGCCGGCCGGCGCGGGCGCGGAATGCGGCGGGCGAGCCGCATCAGGCCGAGGGAAACGACGCGCAGCAGCACGAAGATGCCGAACATCACGCCGATATAGATCAGGGCGATCCGGCGATCGTAGGCGAAGCCGACGGCGACGCCGGCAAGTCCCGCTAAGGCGAGCGCGCAGAGGACGAGATAGATCGCGCGGGGGCGGCGCGGATCCGGCTCGATGCGGTCGCGGAACAGGGCGGAGACCGGGATGTCATGGGCCCGGCCGAGGGGGATGATCGCAAAGACGAGCGCTGTCAGCAGCCCGTAGAGCGCGGCGATGGCGAGCTCGCCCGGCGCCAGCGTCGGCTCGAACGGTACGGGCAGGATGCTCTGGACGACGGCGCCGAGGCCGAACGGCGCGGCTGCGCCCAGCACGAGGCCAATGGCGGTGCCGATGGCGGCGACGAGCATCACTTCCGTCAGATGGATCGCGACGACGCGGCCTCCGGTGGCACCGACCGCCTTCATCGTGGCGAAATCGAGCTTCTTGGCCTCGACGAAGCGGCGCACCGCATTGGCGACGCCGACCCCACCGACCAGCAGGGCGGTCAGGCCGACCAGCGTCAGGAACTGGGTGAAGCGCTCGAGATTGCGCTGGAAGCTCGGCGCGGCATTGGCGCGGGATCGGATCTCCCAGCCCGCCTCGCGCTGCTGCGTGCCGACATCGGCGACGACGCGTTCGAGATCGGCGTCGCTCGCGGCCGTAGGCGGCAGCTGCAGGCGATAGGTCCAGCGGATCAGGCTGCCGGGCTGGATCAGGCCGGTGGCGCGCAGAGCCTCCTGCGACATCAGCAGGCGCGGGCCGAAGCCGACGCCGGCGGCGATCTTGTCGGGTTCCGAGACGAGATTGGCGCGCAGCTGGATCTTCGCGCCGCCGATGGTGACGGTGTCACCGGGCTTGAGGTCGAGCCGGCCGAACAGGACGGGGTCGGCGACGGCGCCATAGGCTCCGTCGCGCTGTTCGAGCAGGCCGGGCAGCGGCGCTTGCGGATCGGTCTCGACCGCGCCGATGCTCGGATAGGCGGAATCGACCGCCTTGATCTCGACCAGCGCCGCGCCCTTCTCGCCGGCATTGGCCATGCCGCGCATGGTCGCGATGCTGGAGACCGCGCCGCGTGCCGCCAGGAAGGCGCGCTCCGGCGCTGTCGCCTCGCGGTGGATCAGGCTGAAGGCGGCGTCGCCGCCGAGGATGCGCCGCCCCTCGCGGGCGAGGCCCTCGGTCAGGCCGCGCGAGGCGGATGCGACTGCGGCGATGGTCATGACGCCGAGCGCGAGGCAGGCGATGAAGATGCCGAAGCCGCGCAGGCCCGCGCGGAGATCGCGGGTGGCAAGGCGCAGGACGAGGCCGATGCCGGGGGCGCGGTAGGCCGGGCTTTGCGGCGGCTTGACGGGTGCGTGCATCGTCAGGCGACCGCCGTCTCGGGCTCGGCCTCGATCACGCCGGAGCGCAGCCGGACCGTGCGTTCGCAGAGCGCGGCGAGCGAGAGGTCGTGGGTGACGAGCACCAGCGTCGCGCCGCGCTCGCGCTTGAGGGCGAAGATCAGGTCCACGATCGAGCGGCCGGTCGCTTCGTCGAGATTGCCGGTCGGCTCGTCGGCGACGAGGATCGCCGGATCGGGCGCGACGGCGCGCGCGATGGCGACGCGCTGCTGCTCGCCGCCCGAAAGCTGCGCCGGGTAGTGGTCCATGCGCTGACCGAGGCCGACATTGCGCAGTTCCGCTTCGGCGCGGCTGAAGGCGTCGGGGTGGCCGGCGAGTTCCAGCGGCAGCGCCACGTTCTCGCGCGCCGTCATGGTCGGGACCAGGTGGAAGGACTGGAAGACGATGCCGATATGCCGGCCGCGGAACACGGCGAGCCCATCCTCGTCGAGGCGGCCGAGATCCTGCCCGGCCACGCGGACAAGCCCCGAATCGGGGCGCTCCAGCCCCGCCATGGTCATCAGCAGGGTCGATTTGCCGGAGCCGGAGGGGCCGACGAGGCCGGTCGCCTCGCCGTCAGTCAGAGACACCGAAACGCCCTTGAGGATATGGACGCGGGCGGCGCCACGCCCCAAACTCAGATGGACATCCTGCAACTCGATCGCCGGGCCGGCCTTCTCGCTCATCACGCCATGATCCTGACTTACGCTTCCACCGCCATTCCCACCGACACCGAATCACGCCCCGAGCAGGGCGGAATCACGGCGCAGCGCGATCTGCGGCCATATGGGCTCAGGTTTGCGCTTGTCCAATCGGTCCTGGTGCTTTTCGTCGCCATCATGCTGCTTTTCATCGGTTCCAGCGATATGGCCAACGCCCAGACCACTCCATCCAATCCCGGCGCCGCGAAGCCGCTGAAGCTCGTCGCCTTCGGCGATTCGCTGTCGGCAGGCTACAATCTGCCCGGCAGTGCCGCCTTTCCGGCGGTGCTGGAGCAGGCCTTGCGCCAGAAGGGCGTCGCTGTCGAAATCGTGAACGCCGGCGTTTCCGGCGACACGACGCAGGGCGGACTCGAACGGCTCGACTGGTCGGTGCCGGACGGCACGGACGGCGTGATCATCGAGCTCGGCGCCAACGATGCGCTGCGCGGCGTCGACCCGGCGCAGACGCGGCAAGCGCTCGAAGCGATGATCGCGCGGCTGAAGGAGCGCAAGATTCCGGTGATGCTCGCCGGGATGTACGCGCCGCGCAATCTCGGCGCGGATTACGCGAAACGTTTCGATGCGATCTACCGTGAGCTTGCGGAGAAGCACGGGCTGGTGCTTTACCCGTTTTTCCTGGAGGGCATCGCGGGCGACCGCGCTCTGAATCAGGCGGATGGGCTCCATCCCACGGCCGAGGGCGTCACCGTCATCGTCCGCAACATCCTGCCGACGGTCGAGCGCTTCATCGCCACCCTGCCCGCCCGGTCCTGATCCGTTCGCGGCTCCCTTCCGCGACGAATCCCCGATTCTTGCATCGCCGCCCGCCGGCCCCCCGTTTCCGGAGTTGCTTCGCCATGGATTATCGCCGCCTCGGGCGCACCGATCTCAAGGTCTCGGTGATCTGCCTCGGAACCATGACCTGGGGGCAGCAGAACACCGAGGCCGAAGGCCATGCCCAGATGGATTATGCCGTCGAGCAGGGCGTCAATTTCTTCGACACGGCCGAACTCTATTCGATTCCGCCCAAGCCCGAGACGCAGGGCTCGACCGAGCGGATCATCGGCAGCTGGTTCAAGGCGCGGAAGAACCGCGACAAGGTCATCCTGGCCTCGAAGGTCTGCGGGCGCGGCGGCAATACCTGGTTCCGCGACGACAAGAGCCCGACGCGGGTGACGCGCAAGCAGATCTTCGAAGCCGTCGACAAGAGCCTGGCGCGCTTGCAGACCGACTATATCGACCTCTACCAGCTGCATTTCCCCGAGAGGTCGATCCAGTGGGGCTCGAATCCGACGCGCTTCCAGCGCTCCGCCTACGAGCCGGCGGCCGACGAGATCGGTATCGCCGAGCAGCTCGACGCCTTTGCGGAGGTCGTCAAGGCCGGCAAGATTCGCCATCTCGGCCTCTCCAACGAGAGCGCCTGGGGCACGATGCGCTTCGTGACCGATTCCGAAGCACGCGGCACGCCGCGCGTGCAGTCGATCCAGAACGCCTACAACCTGCTGAACCGCACCTTCGAGACGGCGCTGGCCGAGGTCGCGCTGCGCGAGCATGTCGGCCTGCTCTCCTATTCGCCGCTGGCGCAGGGCTATCTCACCGGCAAATATCTCGACGGCGCCCGCCCGGCCGGCACCCGCACGGTGCTGTTCGGCCGCGGCCAGCGCTACGAGACGGCGGGCGCCGAGGAGGCGGTCAGGCGCTATGTCGCGCTCGCCCGCGAATCCGGGCTCGATCCCGCGCAGATGGCGCTCGCCTTCGTCAACAGCCGCCCCTTCCTGACCGCCAACATCATCGGCGCGACCACGATGGAGCAGCTCAGGACCGATATCGCCTCGATCGACGTCAGGCTTTCGCCGGAGGTCGAGGCGAAGATCGACGCGATTCACCAGCTCGTCGGCAATCCCTGCCCCTGAGCGGGCGCTCGTCATTCTCGGGTGAAGCAACGCTTCGACCCGAGAATCTCTTCCACAAGAAGGCGCCTTTCCTTCCTGAGATGCTCGGGTCAAGCCCGAGCATGACGAGCTTGTGGTTGGCGCGATCCAAGTAAAAACAATTCCCTTGAGCCGGCTTCGCGCTTACCGTCTCGCCAGAGTCACAATTGCTTGGCAGGGATTCACTCATGCCGAGGCTGTTCATCGCTCTGGAAATTCCCGCCGATGTCGCATCCACGCTGACGCTGCATCGCGGCGGCCTGTCGGGTGCCCGCTGGATCGAGCCGGCCGACTATCACATCACCCTGCGCTTTCTGGGCGATGTCGACCGGCGCATGGCGAACGATGTCGATCACATGCTCTCCGACCTGACCGCCTATCCCTTCGAGGCGACGCTCGATGCGCTCGGCAGCTTCGGCGGCGACAAGCCGCGCGCGGTCTTCGCCCGGGCAACGCCGACGAAGGCCCTGACCGAGCTGCAGGCAGATATCGAACGGCAGATGCGGCGGATCGGCCTGCCGGCGGAGGGGCGCAAATTCGTGCCGCATGTCACGCTGGCGCGGCTGCGAGACACGGCGCCGACCGAGCTCGCGCATTATCTCAGCCTGCATCCGATCGTCCGGCCGATCAGCTTCACGGCGCGCCGCGTCGCCCTGATGTCGTCGCGCGACTCGATCGGCGGCGGGCCTTATGCGCTGGAAGCGGCCTATCCGCTCGGCCCGTCCTACCCGAATCGCCTGCCGCGGGAGATGCGCCGATGACGCGGCCGAAGCGGCTTTCTCCCGAGGCGCAGGCCGAGGCGCTGGCGACCCTGACCGGCTGGAAGCTGGCGCAGGGGCGCGAGGCGATCACCCGGCGTTTCGTCTTCCGCGATTTCAGCGAGGCCTTCGGCTGGATGACGCGTGTCGCCTTGCTCGCCGAGGCGATGAACCACCATCCCGAATGGTCGAACGTCTATCGGACGGTCGAGGTGACGCTCGCCACCCATGACACCGGCGGGTTGACGGAGCTCGATGTCAGACTCGCTCGCGCGATCGACGCGTTGGGGAGCTGACGGAGTTTTGCCGTCATTCTCGGGTCAAGCCCGAGCATGACGGCCTGGGCAGTCAGGACTCATGCCACCCACAAGCCCGCAACGCCGCCAGCATGTGCGGCGGCGGCGGCGCCTCGACCTGGATCGGCTCGCGCTTGCGATAGAGCGGCACGGTAATCGTCCGTGCATGGAGCTGGAGGCCGGGGCCGCCCTCGCGCGGAGCGGCGCCGTAGATCTCGTCGCCGAGCATCGGCCAGCCGGAGGCCTGGCAGTGGACGCGTAGCTGATGCGTGCGGCCGGTCAGCGGCTCCATGGCAAGCCAGGCGATCGGGCCGGCCTCGTCGCGTCCGCGGCCCAGCACGCGATAGCGGGTCTGCGAGGGCAGGCCGGCAGGATCGACCTTCATCCACCAGCCGCGCTCCGGCGAGCGCTTGGCGAGGGGGAGGTCGATCAGCCCCTCGTCCTGTGCAGGCTCGCCCTGCACGATCGCCCAATAGGTCTTGTCGATCCGACCGTCGCGAAACATCTGGTTGAGCTCGGCCATGGCGCGGGGATGCCGGCCGAGGATGAGGCAGCCGGAGGTGTCCTTGTCGAGCCGGTGGGCTGCTTCCGGTTTGCGCGGCAGGCCGAAGCGCAGCGCATCGAGATAATCGGTCAGGACCGGGATGATGCGACGCTTGGCCTGCGGGCCGCGATGCGAGGGCAGGCCGGCGGGCTTGTCGATGACGAGCATCATGGCGTCGCGATAAAGCAGCGGCACCGGCAGCTCGGCCTCGATCTGCCCCGGTGCTTGCGAATTTTCTGGTCGGTCCGGCTGAGCCATGGCATTGCGCTAGCGAAGCCGGCCCGGCGGCGCAACCAAAGATCCCGCCGAACCGAAGACAGGATGGCGATGAGCGAGACCGAACCGAAGAAACGCGGCTTCTTTTCGAGGCTGTTCGGACGCGACGAGGAGCCGGCCAAGCCGGCCCCCGCTTCTGAGGCGGTGACCGAACCGGCCGTCGAGCCTGTCGAGGAGGCGAAGCCGGACGTCGAAGCAGTCGCGGTTCCATCAGCCGTCGTGGCCGAGGCCCCTGTCGTCGAGACGCCGGACCTTCAGCCGGCCGTGCCGCCCGTTCCCGTCGAAACGGCTCTGCCGCCCGTCGAGCCGGAACCTGTGGTCGCAGCCGTACCGCCGCCCGAGCCTGTCGCGATTCCGGAGCCCGCTACCGCGCCGCCGCCGAAGCGCAGCTGGTGGCGCCGGCTGACGGAGGGTCTGTCGCGGACCTCGTCGGCGCTGACGACGGGGATCACCGACCTTTTCACCAAGCGCAAGCTCGATGCCGGCACGCTGGAGGATCTCGAGGATATCCTGATCCAGGCCGATCTTGGTCTGGCGACTTCGGCGAAGATCGCGAAAGCGGTGGGCGACGGGCGCTACGACAAGCAGATCGAACCCGGCGAGGTGAAGGCGATCCTGGCCCGCGAGGTCGAGATGATCCTCGTTCCGGTGGCGCAGCCTCTGGTGATCGACGCCACGAAAAAGCCGTTCGTGCTGCTGATGGTCGGGGTCAATGGCTCCGGCAAGACCACGACGATCGGCAAGCTCGCGGCGAAATTCCGCGCCGAGGGGAAATCCGTGATGCTCGCCGCCGGCGACACCTTCCGCGCCGCCGCGATCGAGCAGCTACGCGTCTGGGGCGAGCGCACCGGCGCCGAGGTCGTCTTCGGCCAGCAGGGCGCCGATGCGGCCGGGCTCGCCTTCGAGGCGTTGCAGAAGGCCAAGGCAAACGGCACCGACGTGCTGCTCGTCGACACGGCTGGGCGGTTGCAGAACAAGCAGGGGTTGATGGACGAGCTCGCCAAGGTGGTTCGCGTCATCCGCAAGCAGGACCCGAGCGCCCCGCATGCGGCGCTGCTCGTGCTCGACGCGACCGTCGGCCAGAACGCGATTTCCCAGGTCGAGGCCTTCCGCGAGACGGCGGGCATCACCGGGCTGGTGATGACCAAGCTCGACGGCACGGCGCGCGGCGGCATCCTTGTGGCGCTGGCGGCGCAGTTCGGCCTGCCGGTGCATTTCATCGGCGTCGGCGAGAGCGTCGAGGATCTGGAGCCGTTCTCGGCGCGCGACTTCGCCCGCGCCGTGGCGGGGTTGGGAGAGGCGGCGTGAGCGAGACGACACAGCAGGCTCCAGTCGAGGCGGCCAAGGGCAGGACGGTCAATCCCCTGCTGAAGCTCGCGCTGGAATTCGGGCCGCTCGCGATCTTCTTCTTCGCCAATTCCTATGGCGACCGGCTGTTCGGCGTGGCCGAGGACCGGCGCATCTTCGTGGCGACCGGCATCTTCATCGTCGCCTCGCTGGTGG
The DNA here is from genome assembly GCA_930633495.1 of Hyphomicrobiales bacterium. Taxonomy (NCBI): domain Bacteria; kingdom Pseudomonadati; phylum Pseudomonadota; class Alphaproteobacteria; order Hyphomicrobiales; species Hyphomicrobiales bacterium. The sequence goes on from CAKNFJ010000001.1 coordinate 2,523,290, forward strand.
CGCTGGTCCTGTCGCGGGTGCTGATCGGCTATCTGCCACGCATGGCGATCGTCAACGCCATCGTCGTTACCGTTTTCGGCGGGCTGACGCTGGCGCTGGACGACGCCTTCTTCATCAAGGTCAAGCCGACCATCGTGAACGCGCTGTTCGGCTGCGTGCTGCTCGGCGGGCTCTTCTTCGGCCGCTCGCTGCTCTCGCTGGTGCTGGAAACGGTGCTGCAGCTCGACGAGGAAGGCTGGCGCAGGCTGACCTTCCGCTGGGGCGTGTTCTTCTTCGTGCTGGCCGCGCTGAACGAGGTGGTCTGGCGCACGCAGACCCAGGATTTCTGGGTCGCCTTCAAGGTCTGGGGCGTGATGCCGCTGACCATGGCCTTCGCCCTTGCGCAGACGCCTCTGATCCTGAAACACGAGATCAAGCCGGCGAAGGCGGAAGAGTAAGGCAAACGATCGCCAAGCTGTCGTCCCGGGCGGAGCGAAGCGAAGACCCGGGATTCGTTCCGGAGCGTTTCCGATAGAGGTTCGGGCATGGATCCCGGATCGGCGCCGCTGACGCGGCTTGTCCGGGATGATGCGGCGTTTTGGACGGTCTCTTGCCATTTGGCCGCATTATCTCCATTTTATGCCAAATGGAGAGTGGTGCCATGGCAGCCCTGCTGCGCATCGAGACGGCCCAGCGCGATTTCGTCCCCGATCCGATCACGGACGAGGAGGCGGCCGCGATGTTCCGCGCGGCGGTCAACCTGTTCCGGCTCTGGCGGATCACGGACGAGGAAGCGGCCGTGCTGATCGATCTGCCGGTCCGGAGCTACCGGCGCTGGAAAGCCGGCGAGATCGGCCGCATCTCGCGTGACGGCAAGGCGCGCCTCTCGAACCTGATGGGCATCCACAAGGCGCTCAGGCTGATCTTCACCGAGCCGCAGCGCGGCTATGACTGGATCAAGCGGGCGAATGCCGATTTCGGTGCCAGGTCGGCGCTCGATGTCATGCTCGGCGGCGAGCTCACCGACCTGATGCGGGTGCGCCGTCTGCTCGATGCCGAGCGGGGCGCCTGGTGATCGATCCGGCGAGCCTGCCGGTCGCCGAGATCGCGTGGCGCGGGGCGGTCAGGATCGTCCGCAGCATCTTCCCGCCGATCGATCTGTTCGAGGATATCGCCGACCCCGCCGACTGGCCGCTCCTGATCGCGGCCGAGCAGAAGACCAATCCGCGTCTGATGGAGACGATCGGCAATCTCGATCTGGTGCCGGCCGACCGGCGCGTCTCGGGGCCGGGGGCGAGCTGGCTGATGGCGCCCTTCACCCATGTCAGCCGGGACCGGCCGAGCCGCTTCAGCGATGGCAGCTTCGGCGTGCTCTATATCGGGAACAGTTTCGAGGTGGCGTTGCTGGAGACGATCCACCACCACGCCCGCTTCATGTGGGCTACGGCCCAGCCGCCGGGCTGGACCTCGCAATTCCGCGAGATCGTGCTGGAGGTCGAAGCGGAGCTTCACGACATCAGGCCGCTCGGGGCCGAAGCCACTCCGGCGCTCGACCCAACGGATTACACCGCCGGCCAGGCGCTCGGCCTCGGCTTGCGGGCGCTTGGCTCGGCCGGCATCGCCTATCCCAGCGTGCGCTACCCCGGCGGCGAATGCGTGGGGTTGTTCTACCCCGATGGGGCGAGCCAGCCGGTGCAGGGCCGGCATCTCGACTATCATTGGAACGGCGAGCGGGTGGACCTCTACCGGGACCGCAGCGCCGGCGAGGTCTACCGCATCGTCTGAAGGCCTATTTCGGCGCGAGACGGATCGCGCCGTCGAGGCGGATCGCGGTGCCGTTCAGCATGTCGTTCTCGATGATGCTGCGGGCGAGCGCGGCATATTCCGCCGGGCGGCCGAGGCGCGAGGGATGCGGCACGGAGACGGCGAGCGAGGCTTTGGCATCGTCGGGGAGGCCGGCGAACATCGGGGTTTCGAACAGGCCCGGCATGATCGTGACGATGCGGATGCCGACCCCGGCGAGATCGCGCGCGATCGGCAGGGTCATGCCGACGACGCCGGCCTTGGAGGCGGCATAGGCGGCCTGGCCGATCTGGCCGTCCTCAGCCGCGATCGAGGCGGTGCAGATGATGACGCCGCGGCTGCCATCCTCAGTGATCGGATCGAGGCCGGCGAGCGCGACCGCCGATTTGGCGATGACGCGGAAGGTGCCGTTCAGATTGATCGCGACGGCCTTCTCGAAGGTGGCGAGGTCATGGGCGACGAGCTCGCCGGTGTCGCGCTTCTTCGAGATCACGCGGCGGCCCGGCGCGATGCCGGCGCAGTTGACGACGATGCGGGCGACGCCGTGCGCGGCGCGGGCCTTGGCGAGTGCTTCGTCGACCGAGGCTTCGCTGGTGACGTCGCAGGCACAGAAGATGCCGCCGATCTCCTTCGCAACCGCCTCGCCGCGCTCGGCGTTGAGATCGAGCAGCGCGACCTTGACGCCCTGGCCGGCCAGCATGCGGGCGGTCGCCTCGCCAAGACCGGAGGCGCCGCCGGTGACGATGGCGGCGAGAGAGGAATCGAGTTTCATGGCGCGTTTCCCGGACGTTGTGAGTTTGAGTCCGGTTTAGAGGGCGTTGGACCTTGCTCCAAGCGGGTTTTCCGGCAGGCCTCTTGTGCAGGATTGCGGCGGGGCCATCTTTCGACATGGCGCGCCGCTTTCGGGTGCGCAATCATCGGCATCACCGGATGCCAAGGAGCGAGACAGGGATGAGCGAGGGGTTCAGCGCAAGCTTCAGCCGCGAGGAGATGGAGGCGATCCGCAAGAGCCTGCGTGACGAAGCGAAGTTCGGCGCCGATTTCATGGCCCGGCTGAAGCGCGTCGCGAAGCGGATTCCGTTTGCCGAGGATCTGCTGGCCGCGTGGTTCTGCGCGCGCGATCCGGCGACGCCCCGGCGCGTGCGGATGACGCTGCTGGCTGCGCTCGGCTATTTCGTGCTGCCGGTCGATGCGCTGCCGGACATCATGCCGTTGCTCGGCTTCACCGACGATGCCGCGGTGATCGCGGCCGCCATCGCGGCGGTGGCGGGCTCGATCACGATCGAGCACCGGGAGCGGGCAAGGAAGGCGATGGCGGAGCTCTGAATTCCGGGGCGTTATGCTCGGGCTTGACCCGAGCATCTCGGAAACCAGCGCCTGTTCGTCCTGAGTTTCTCGGGGCGAAGCTTCGCTTCGCCCCGAGAATGACGCGGAATCATGTCACAGCGTCAGGACGATCTTGCCTTTGGCCTTGCGGTCGCCGATCAGCGCGTAGGCTTCCGTCCAGCGCTCCAGCGGGAAGGTCGCGTGGATATGCGCGCGGATATGGCCGCCCGCCGCCCAGTCGAGCAGGCGTTCCATGTTGCGCCGATGCGCGGCCGGTTCGCGCGCGACGAACTCGCCCCAGAACACGCCGCGCAAATCGCACCCCTTCAGCAGCAGCAGGTTGAGCGGGATCTTCGGAATCTCGCCGCCGGCGAAGCCGACGACGAGATAGCGCCCTTCCCAGGCCATCGAGCGCAGGGCGGGCTCGGCGAGTTCGCCGCCGACCGTATCGTAGAGCACGTCGACGCCCCGGCCTTCCGTGAGCTTCTTCAAGCGGGCGCGGATGTCGTCCTGCGCATAGTCGATCTCTTCCTGCGCCCCGTGCTCGCGAGCCAGCGCGAGCTTCTCGGGCGAGGAGGCGCAGGCAATGACATGGGCGCCGAGCAATGCGCCGATCTCCACCGCCGCGAGCCCGGCCCCGCCGGAGGCGCCGAGGATCGCGAGCGTTTCACCCGCCTTCAGATGGGCGCGCTGGATCAGCCCGTGCATCGCGGTGCCGTAGGTCACGAACAGGCTGGCGGCCTGCGCGTCGTCGAGCCGGTCGGGAACGCGGACGAGCGCATCGGCCGGCACGGCGACCTTGCCGCGGGCGGCGCCATACCCCAGCCAGGCCGCGACACGCTCCCCGACCTGCCAGCCGGTGACCCCCTCGCCGAGGGCGGCGATGGTGCCGGCGCATTCGGCCGAGGGCGAGAAGGGAAAGGCGGGCTTGGTCTGGTAACGCCCCTTGATGATCAGCGTGTCGAAGAAATTGAGCGCCGCCGCCTTGACCGCGATGACGACCTCGCCCGGTCCGGGCTGCGGCTCGGGCAGGTCGCGGATGACGAGCTCCTCGGCCGGTCCGTGATGTTCGCAGAGCAGGGCTTTCATCGTCGCTTCACCATTGCCGTCTCGTGCTCCGGACTGTGCCATGGCGGCTCCGCGCACGGAACCGGCCGGGGCCCGCGCTATTCGCAATTTCGCCAGGATCGTGACACTCTATGCCACCGTCCCGCGCGATCTGCTCCGTCAACAGGTGGTAAACGCGGTATTAAGATTTTTAGTGACTGATGGCGGTCCATGATCAGCTCGTTCTTTCCCACCCGCGACGCCGCACTGTCCCGTCTGGCCGCCGCGCTCGGCCTGACGGCCGGACTTCTGGTTCTGGCCTGCCCGCCGGCCGAGGCCGCGCCGGCCAAGCCCAAGCCGGCCGCGACGGCGGCTGCCGCCACGCCCGGGCAAGGGCAGGCGATGCTCCTGGAAACGGCGGGCAAGTGGCAGGCCTTCTCGTCGCAACAGGGCCGTTCCAAGGTCTGCTACGCGCTGTCCAAGGCCGAAAGCCGTTCCCCGGCCAATCTCAAGGATGTCGAGGGCATGCTCTTCGTCTCCAACCGGCCGGGCGAGGGCGTGCGCAACGAGATCAGCTTCGTGATGAATTTCGACGTCAAGGAAGGCGTCGAGCATCAGGCGATCATCGGCAACGAGCGCTTCGCGCTGGTGGCCAAGGGCCAGAACATGTGGCTGAAGAACCCGGCCGAGGAAACGCGCATGCTCGATGCGATGCGCCGCGGTTCCGGGCTGGAGATCAAGGCGATGTCGAAGCGCGGCAACGCGACCAGCGACAAATATTCGCTCGGCGGGATCAGCCAGATCGTGAAGCGGGCCGAGGACGCCTGCAAGTAAGGCGTTCGCGGAGCGGCGGGACCGAGCACCGCAGGCTCGTCATGCCCGGGCTCGACCCGGGCATCGCATACCGGAAGAGACTCTACGCGCCTTCTCGTCCGGAGATTCCCGGGCGTGCCCGCTGCTGTCCGGTTTAATCCGGCTCCTCATCGAAGGACGCAATGGATCGGGATTTTTCCCGCAGATGCCGGGGCCGGGGCAGGCGCGGGAAACCCCTCCCCCTTGCGGGGAGGGGCAGGGGTGGGGGTCGCAAAGCCGACGCTCAGCCTGGGTTCTTATACTCCCCGTTTCTGCAATCGGCCGCGCACCTGGTCATGCGACCCCCATCCCCATCCCTTCCCCTCAAGGGGGAAGGGAGGAGACCGCATCTGCAAACGCTCGCTCAGACGAACCGGATAGCCCTGGGCCGAGCCCTGGAATGACGTCGAGGCAGGATTTCCGCTTTCCGCCGAATTGTGCTAGGGAGCGCCGAAATCCCGCGCCTTCCCCGATGGGCGACGACAGAGCTCCGATGACCGTGTCCGCTTCCGCTACCGCCGCTCCGGCGGCCGAAACCGCTTTGCGCCGCCCCTCGCTGGTCGGCCGCACCCGCGCTGGCCTGAGCCAGGCGCTGGCCGAGATCGACGTTCCCGAGAAGGAGCGGCGCATGCGCGTCGGCCAGCTCTGGAACTGGATCTACCATTACGGCGTGCGCGATTTCGACGCGATGACGACCATCGGCAAGGGGCTGCGCGGGCAGCTGGCCGAGCGCTTCTCGCTCGACCTGCCGACCGTCACGGCCGAGCAGGTCTCGACGGACGGTACGCGCAAATGGCTGATGCGCATGCCCTCGACCGGCCCGCATGATCGCGGCGCCGAGATCGAATGCGTCTATATCCCCGAGGTCGATCGCGGCACGCTCTGCGTCTCCAGCCAGGTCGGCTGCACGCTGACCTGCACCTTCTGCCACACCGGCACGCAGCGTCTGGTGCGCAACCTCAAGGCCGAGGAGATCGTGGCGCAGTTGATGGTCGCGCGCGACCGGCTCGGCGACTTCCCGAACCGCAAGGCACCGGATGGCGCCTTCGTGCCGAATGATGGCGGGCGCTTCGTCTCGAACATCGTGTTCATGGGCATGGGCGAGCCGCTCTACAATTTTGACGGCGTGCGCGATGCGATCGACGTGATCACCGACGATCAGGGCCTGTCGCTCGGACGCCGGCGCATCACCGTCTCGACCTCGGGCGTGGTGCCGCAGATCGGCCCGCTCGGCGCGGAGATGGGCACGATGCTGGCGATCTCGCTGCACGCCGTGCGCGACGATCTGCGCAACGAGCTGGTGCCGCTCAACAAGAAGTATCCGATCAAGGATTTGCTCGAGGCCTGCCGGAATTATCCGGGGCTATCGAACGCAAAACGCATCACTTTTGAGTACGTCATGCTCAAGGGCGTGAACGATTCCGATGCCGAGGCGCGCGAGCTCGTGCGCCTGCTCAAGGGCATTCCGGCCAAGATCAACCTGATCCCGTTCAATCCCTGGCCCGGCACCAAATATGAGTGCTCGGACTGGGACCGGATCGAGCGCTTCTCCGAGATCGTCTTCCGCGCCGGCTATGCCTCTCCGGTCCGCACGCCGCGCGGTCGCGACATCCTCGCCGCCTGCGGTCAGCTCAAGAGCGAGACCGAGAAGCTCTCCGCCCGTGCCCGGCTGATGCTGGACGAAGCGCAAGCCGCTGCCCCGGCCGTCGCGGCGGAATAAGCCTTGCTGCGCTGGATTCTGCTGCTTCCCTTTGCCTGCCTCGTCGCGATGGGCGCGGGGCTGTTCTTCCTCGCCATGGCGAGCGTCGCCTCGCCGGCGGTGGCGCTGCTGATCGGCGGCGGCATCGAGCGGCTTCTCGACATCCTGTTCGGGCTTGCCGAGAGCGGCATCGATCCGGGACCGGCGGCACAGGCCGCCTTCGGCCTGATCGGTCGCCTGGGGATGGCGATCATCGTGGCTCCGGTCGTTCTCGTCGCCGTCGGCAGCGAATTGTTCCGGTTACGCAGCGGCCTCATCCAGAGCGGGCTGACGGGGCTGCTCGCGGCGCTCCTGCCGATCGCGATGCTGCGCCTGTCGCGGGTGCCGAGCCCGGCGGAGATCCAGATCATTTCCGGGCTCTTTCTGGTCGGCGCGGCGACGGGCTTCGTCTACTGGCTGATCGCCGGACGCAATGCCGGCGGCGAGAGCCCGGCGCAGGCGTAGTCCCGCTCAATCCCCGATCGCCACGCCTTCGCGGCGGCCGTCGGCGCCGCCCAAAAAGCCTTCCGGCGTCTTGACGATGGCCTGCGTGCCCGAGGTCATCTCCAGCAGCCGAACCTCGTGGCCCTTCGCTTCCAGTGCCGCCTTCCAGGCTTCGGCTTCGGTGCCTTTCTCCAGTTCGGTCGGGCCGTTGCGGCTGCCGAAATTGCCGAAATCGACCGCTTGTTGCGGATCCATCTTCCAGTCGAGCAGGGCGACCAGGGTCTTGCCGACATAGCCGATGATCTGGCTGCCGCCGGGCGAGCCGACGACGGCGTAGAGCCGGCCGAAGGCGTCGAAGACCAGTGTTGGCGCCATCGAGGAGCGGGGCCGCTTGCCCGCCTCGACGCGATTGGCGACAGGCTTGCCGTCCTCCTCCGGCGCGAAGTTGAAGTCGGTCATCTCGTTGTTGAGCAGGAAGCCGCCTCCGGTCATCAGGCGCGAGCCGAAGCCGTCCTCGATCGTCGTGGTCATGGCGACGGCATTGCCGTCGGCATCGACCACCGAGATATGGCTGGTTCCGTTCTCGATGCCGTCGGACGGTGCGAGGAGCCCTGCGCGCCGATGCGGCGGGTCGCCCGGCTTGGCGCGGCCCATCGAGCGCTCCGGGCTGATCAGGCCGGCGCGGGAGCGGATATAGTCCCGGTCGATCAGGCCGCGCACCGGCACATTGATGAAGGCGGGATCGGCGAGATAGAGCGCCCGGTCGGCGAAGGCGAGGCGACCCGCCTCGCTGAACCAATGGGCCGCCTCGGCTCCGGGGCCCATGCGGCGGAGATCCTGCCCCTCCAGAGCCCCCAGCATCTGCTGGATCGCGACGGCGCCCGAGCTCGGCGGGCCCATGCCGCAGAGGCGCCAGATGCGGTAGCTGCCGCAGACCGGCTCGCGTTCCTCGATCTTGTAGCCGGCGAGATCGGCGAGCGTCATGTCGCCGGGATTGCTCGGGTGGCTGGTGACGGTCGCCACTATGTCCTCGGCGATCGGCCCCTCATAGAGCGCTTTCGCGCCCTGGGACGCGACTGCGCGCAGGGTCGTGGCGAAGGCAGGATTCTTGAGGATGCTGCCGACAGCCTTCGGCTTGCCGTCCGGTTCATAGAAATAGGCGGCGGCGAGCGCATTCTTCGGCAGGTCGCGTTCGGCCGCGAGCAGTCCGTTGAGGCGCGGCGAGACGGCGAAGCCGTCCTCCGCCAGCTTCAGCGCCGGCGCGATGACATCCACCCAGGGCAGCTTGCCCCAGCGGCGATGCGCGTCTTCCAGCAGCCTCAGCGTGCCCGGCACGCCGACGGAACGGCCGCCGATCACGGCCTCGCGAAACGGCATCGGCTTGCCGTCCCGCATGAAGCGATCGGGTTTGGCTGCGGCCGGCGCGGTCTCGCGGCCGTCGAGCGTCGTCACCTTGCGCGCCGCCTCGTCCCAATGGACGAAGAAGGAGCCGCCGCCGATGCCGGAGCTCTGCGGCTCGACCAGATTGAGCACGAGCTGGATGGCGATGGCCGCATCCGTCGCGCTGCCGCCGGCGCGCAGGATGTCGCGCCCGGCCGACGCGGCCAGCGGGTTGGCAGCGGCCGCCATGAAGCGCTGGGCGGTGCCGAGTGCCTTGAGGCTGCGTCCGGTCGCGGCTTCGGGCGCGGGGGCGAGCGGCTGGGCGGTCGCGAACGGGGCTGTCAGCAGGGCCGCGATCAGCGGCAGGAGGAAGGGCAGACGCATGGCTCATCTCCAGGGACGCGCGCAGGATAGGCCATTCGTCGCGGCCTGACAGCTTGGACCAGCGCCCGACGGCGGGTAGAGTTCCGAATCGAGACCGTAGTGACGGTGCCAAAAGGGGTTTTCGGCATGTCGTTTTCAGCCCATCTCCGCCGCCCGTTCGCGTGGCTCGTCCTCGGCCTTGTCGGCATGGCGCTTGCCGGCTGCGGCTACAACAACGTGCCGACGCTGGAAGAGCGAGCAAAGGCGGCCTGGTCCGAGGTGCAGAACCAGTATCAGCGCCGGGCCGACCTGATTCCCAATCTCGTCGAGACCGTGAAGGGCTATGCGGCGCAGGAGCGCGACGTGCTGACGGCGGTGATCGAGGCCCGCGCCAGGGCGACGCAGGTCAAGGTCGACGCCTCCACGATCAACGACCCGGCGAAGTTCAAGGAATTCCAGGATGCGCAGAATCAGCTGACCGGCGCGCTCGGGCGCCTGCTCGTCACGGTCGAGCGCTATCCGGAGCTAAAGTCCAACCAGAACTTCCTCGCCCTGCAATCGCAGCTCGAAGGCACCGAGAACCGGGTCGCCGTGGCGCGACGCGACTATATCCAGGCGGTTCAGGCCTTCAACACCGAGATCCGCACCTTCCCGGGCGTGATCTGGGCGAAGCTGTTCTGGGGCGCCAAGCCAATGGAGACCTTCACGGCGACGGCCGGCGCCGAACGGCCGCCCGCGGTGAAGTTCTGAGATCGCCGACCGAGCGCGGGTGATGTCGACAAGGTCGTCATGCCCGGGCCTGACCCGGGCATCTCATGCCGGAGATTCTCGGGCCTGCGCTTCGCTTCGTCCGAGGATGACGGTGCTGCATGCGGTTGCGCTTCTGCTGCTTCTGCTCTGGAGTCACCTCGCCCTCGCCGCCGATCCCTCCTATCCCGCCCTGACCGGCCGCGTCGTCGACGGCGCGAACCTGCTCGCGCCCGATGCGCGGCAGCGGATCGAGGACAAGCTCAAGGCGCATGAGGACAAGACCTCCGATCAGGTCGTGGTCGCGACCGTGCCGTCGCTGCAGGACGTCACGGTCGAGGATTTCGCCAACGGCCTGTTCCGGCGCTGGAAGCTCGGCGAGAAGGCCAGGAACAACGGCGTCCTGCTGATCGTCGCGCCGAAGGAACGCAAGGTCCGCATCGAGGTCGGCTATGGTCTCGAAGGCGCGCTGACCGACGCGCTGTCCAAGGTCATTATCACCACCGCGATCGCGCCGAAGTTCAAGACCGGGGATTTCGCCGGCGGCATCGAGGCGGGCGTCGATGCCATCCTGACCATTCTGGCGGGCGATGCCGAGGAGTGGCAGCGCCGTGCCGAGGTCCGCTCCGACGAGAGCTCGCTGGGCGAGGACATCGCCGTGATCATCGCGATGGTCTTCATCTTTCTGTTCATCGTCGCCTTCCTGCGCGGCTTGAGCCAGCAGGGCGGCGTGCGCCGGCACCGCCTGCGCAACGGGCAGTGGGTGACGCTGCCGCAGAGCACGGGCTGGAACACGGGTTCCGGTTCGGGCTGGAGCGGTGGCGGCGGTGGCGGATGGAGCTCGGGCGGCGGCTTCTCGGGTGGTGGTGGCTCCTCCGGTGGGGGCGGGGCTTCGGGAGACTGGTGATGGATGCCGCCGACAGGGACGCGATCGCGGAAGCCGTGCGCCGGGCCGAAAGCCGGACCGCCGGAGAGATCGTGGTGGTGATCGAACGCGCCGCCGCAAGCTACCGCAACGTGCCGGTGCTGATGGCGCTGACGCTTGCGCTGTTCGTGCCGTGGCCGCTGCTGTCGTTCACCGCGATCAGCGCCCAGCGCATCTTCATGATCCAGCTGTTCTGCGCCGTGCTGCTGCTGGCGGGGCTGCTCTGGCACGGGCGCGGCGGGCGTTTCGTGCCGGGCTTCGTCAAGCGCCGGCGGGCGCATGAGGCGGCGCTGCGCGAATTCACGGCACGCGGCCTGACCCGGACCACGGGGCGCACCGGCGTGCTGCTCTACATCGCCTTGCAGGAGCGCTATGCCGAGGTCCTGGCCGATACCGGGATCGACGGCTTGGTAACCCAGGACACCTGGAGCGGCATCATCGAGCCGCTGCTTGCGGCTGCGCGGGAGGAGAGGCTCACCGAAGGGCTGATCAAGGCGGTCGACAGCGTGGGCGCCGTGCTCGCGCAGCATGCTCCGCCGGTGCCGGGCGACATCGACGAGCTGTCCAACAACGTCATTCTGCTCTGAGGCAGGATCTCCGGCAGGCGGCCTTCAGCGCGTTGCCGGGCCTTTGGCGGCGGCCAGGATGGCGCCGGGCATCGTGTAGCCGTGCTTGCCCGGCCGCTCGGCCTGGATGATGACGACATAGCCGTCGGCTTCCGGCGCCTGCGTCACGTTGAGCGGAGCGGTGAGGGTCGCATCCTTGCCGTCCCAGTCGCCGACACGGACCATGCCGCGCACGACATTGGCGTAGGTCAGGGTCTTGCCCTGATTCTCGCCGCGCGTGATCGGTACGATCGCCTGATGCGTCGTCGGCAAGACCCAGATTCCGGCGGCCTCCTCGGTCGCGGTTCCGGTCGGCGAGACCTTGATCTGGAGATTGCCGTTCTCTTCCTTCAATGCCAGCTTCGCGACGAAGCCGGTGGCGGCAAACTGGTTCACCGCCTTCTCGATCTCGCTTTTCTCCGAGCCGACCGCATGGGAGGCGCCGCTGATGACGACTTGCGGCGTGTAGACCTGCCCGTCGCCGCGGGACTTGGCATACAGCTTCTGGCGCTTCGCGAAGGAATCCTTGCCGAGCGTGTCCTTCCAGCCGAGATAGTCCCAATAGGTCACGGGCAGCGTCAGCGCGATCAGCTCCGGATTCTTCGCCAGCTCGACGACGAGCGCATCGGCCGGCGGGCAGGAGGAGCAGCCCTGGCTGGTGAAGAGCTCCACCACGGCCTTCGGCGGCTTCGCGGCCGGTTGCGCGAGCGCCATCGTCACATCGATGAGGATGGCGGCGACCGTCGCGGCGGAGTGGCGCAGGGCGGGGGACATGATCTCGACTTTGAGGGCGATTTATTTTCCGGAGGTTACCAAAGCCAGCAATCCGTCCGATAGGGAAATCACGTTGCCTTGAAAACGGGCACGGTCGCGCTGGCGTGATCGAAAGCTTCGCGCGCGGCGGCTGAGATCATGTTGGGCCGCCAGCGGCGATGCATCCAGAGCCATTGCTCGGGGTATTCGCGCACCCAGCCCTCGACGACGGCCGTCATCATCGCCATCGCGCCCTGCACGTCGATTTCGCCATTGGCGTCGCGCGGCAGGTCGAGCGGCGGCGTCAATTCCAGCCGGAAGCGGTGATTGGGCAGGCGGATGACGCGCACGCCATGGACCGGGCATTCGAAGCGCTTGGCGAACTTGCCCATGATCGGATTGGTCAGCGCTGGGCGGCCGAAGAAGGGCACGACGACGCCACGGGTGAAATGCTGGTCGATCAGCATGCCAAGATGGCCGCCATTCTCCAGCACGCCCTGCATGGCGAAGGCCGCGCCCTGCTTGGCGGCGGCGAGCCCGCCCATCGCGCCGGAGCGGATCTCGTGGACGACGGCGGCGATCGCGGGATCGTTGGGCGCCCGGAAGACCGCAGTGGTCTCCAGATCATAGGTCTGCGCGCAGATCGCCGGCAGTTCCCAGTTGGCGAGATGGGTCGAGAAGATCAGGCCGGGCTTCTCGTCATCCTTGAGCGCGATGAAATGCTCGATGCCCTTCACCTCGACGCGCGAAGGCCTGTCGGGGTTGTGATAGTCGTAGTCGAAGAGCGCCTTGAGGTTGGCGTATTCGCCGGCGACGCGGCCGAGATTCTCCCAAGCGCCGCGCGCGATGCGTTTCACCTCCGCCTCGCCCTTCTCGGGAAAGGCGGCGCGGATATTGGCCAGCGCGACGCGGTTGACCGGGATCAGCGGGCTCGCTGTGCGCAACAACCAGCCGCCCAGATCGCTGGCGCGCTCGGGACCGAGCATGCGCAGGAACGCGAACAGGGTGCGGATCATGCCGATCATCACCGCGGCGCCGGCGCGCGCGGCGATAGCCTTCAATCGTCTCAAGGTCGGTCCTGCCTGAAACGCCCGTGCCGAGAGCAAGACCGGGCCTTGAACGGGCGATCTGGGGCAGGAACGCGCTCGCGTCAAGTCTTTGACCGGAAACAGGTCCCGATCAGAAGGCGATGACGACCTTTCCGAAGACCTGGCGACCCTCGATCCGGGCGAGGCCCTTCTCGAATTCGGCGAGCGGGAAGACCGAATCGATCACCGGCTTCATGCCGCCGGCCATCTTCTCCAGCGACTGCGCGATATTCTCGATGCGGCAGCCGAAGGAGCCGGTGATCCGATATTGCTGCTGGAAGAGCTGCATCAGGTTGATCGTGGCCGAGGGGCCGGAGGTCGCGCCGCAGGTGACGAGCCGGCCGCCACGCTTCAGGCAGAGCAGCGAGCCGTTCCAGGTGTCGGCACCGACATGCTCGAAGACGACGTCGACGCCCTTGCGGCCGGTGAGCTTGCGCACCACGCCCTCGAAGCGGTCCTCGCGGTAATTGATGACGTGGTCGGCGCCGAGTGCCTTGGCTTTGGCGCCCTTCTCGTCGTCGCCGACGGTCGTGTAGACCGTGCAGCCGATCGCCTTGGCCATCAGGATCGCGGCCGTGCCGATGCCCGAGCCGCCGGCATGGACGAGCACGGATTCACCGGGCTCCAGCTTCGCATTGTCGAACAGCATGTGCTGGACCGTGCCGAAGCCGATCGGCGCGCAGGCGGCGTCCTCGAAGGAGACTCCCTTCGGCGCCTTGATGGTGAGGCGCGCCGGGCGGTTGAGCAATTCGCGGGCGAAGCCGTCGATATGGAAGCCCATGATCCCGGCGACGTTCTCGCAGAGATTGTCGCGGCCCTCGCGGCAGGCCTTGCACTGGCCGCAGGTATCGGCGCCATAGGCCGTGACGACATCGCCCGGCGCGAAGCCGGTCACGCCCTCGCCGACGCAGACGATCTCGCCGGCCGCCTCGACACCCGCCGCCTGCGGCATCTTGCGTTTGGCGAAGGCCATGCCGCGGAAGCCCCAGAGGTCGAGATAGTTGAGCCCGACCGCCTTGATGCGGATCTGCACCTCGCCCGGAGCGGGCGGCGGCGGCGGCTCGATTTCCTCGAGACGGAGGTCACGGTCGCCATGGAGCTGGAGGGAACGCATGAGGGTTCGGAGTCTTTCAGAGCTGGTCCGGCCATTGCCGGGAGGTATGGATCACGGCGAGGATTTCGACGCGGCTATCGCGGACGCGGTAAGGCAGGATGTAGTTCGTGCCGGAGACCACGAGTTCGCGCGTTGCCTCGACCCGGCCCGGTCGGCCTATGGCAGGATGATCGGCGAGCACCTTGGCTGAAAGCCGGAGCTTTCGGGCCAGGGAAAGCGCTGCGGCCGGATTGAAATCAGCGATATGATGGCCGATCTCGCGTAAGTCGTCTTTGGCGCGAGGCGTCCAGATCAGTTTCATCGAGCGGCATCAATCCGCGCTTGCAGTTCCGCCTCAATGGCGTCCAACTCCTCCTCGGTCGCAAACTCACCACGATCGGCTTGGGCGATGCCTTCCTTGATCTTGGCGATCTGCCAAGCATTCAGTTCGACATAGTCCTGGATCGCTTTCGCCGCGATCCAGTTGCGCGAGCGGTCGGTGTCGGCGGCCAGCGCGTCGAGCTTGGCCAGCATCTCGTCGTCGAGGCGGATGGTGAAGGCTGCCGTCATGTCGGTTCACTCCGGTTCGAAGTGAACCATATCACGGACGACCGCCCCGGTCGATTCAGCGATGCACGCCGAGCTGGGCGGTCAGGCCGCCATCGATCGGCAGCACGGTGCCGCTGATATAGGCGGCGGGCTCGCTCATCAGGAAGGCGGCGAGTCCGGCGACCTCGTCGGGCTTGGCGAAGCGGCCGGCTGGGATCTGTGCTTGCATCTTGTCGCGATAGGCGGCGTAGGGCGCCATCATGTCCGTGTCGACGAAGCCCGGCGCGATCACGTTGACGGTGACGCCGCGCTTTCCGGTCTCGACCGCCAGCGTCTTTGCGTAGGAGATCAGCGCGCCCTTGGAGGCGGCATAGGCAGCGTTGCCGGGGTTGCCGCGCAGAGCCGCGACGGAGCCGATCGCGACAATGCGGCCGGCGCGAGCGCGGATCATGTTGCGCATCAGGCTCTTGGCGAGGCGGGTGAAGGCCCAGAAATTGACCTGCATCGCCGCTTCGGCCTTGTCCTGCGCCATCATCGCGGCCAGCGAATCATAGGGTTGGCCGGCATTGTGGACGAGACCGAAATAGGTTTCGTCCTCGCGCGCTTCGCAGAAGGCGTCGAGCGTCTCCTTGTCGGACAGATCCAGCGGCAGCGCCGTGACCGCGCGGCCGGGGTGGGCCGCCGCGATCTCCGCTGCCAGCGCCTTCGCCTGTTCGGCGGAGGAGCGGAAGGTGAAATCGACATCGTGGCCGGCCGCTGCCAGCGCGCGAACGATGGCCGCGCCGACGCCCTTGGCGCCGCCGGTGACGAGAACCCTGGTCATGCCGCCTCCGGAGGAGCCGTCAGCACGAGGCAGGTATTCTGGCCGCCGAAGCCGAAGGAGTTGGAGAGAACCGTCCTCACCTTCGCCTTGCGCGCCGCGTTGGGCACGACGTCGATGGCGATGGCGGGGTCGGGGTTCGCATAGTTGATCGTCGGCGGGATCGTGCCGTTGGCGATGGTGAGGAAGGAGATCACCGCCTCGACCGCGCCGGCCGCCGTCAGCGTGTGCCCGATCATCGACTTGTTCGAGGAGATCGGCAGCTTCGCCATGCGCTCGCCGAAGACGGCGGCGCAGCTCATCGCCTCCATCTTGTCGTTCTCGGGCGTCGAGGTGCCGTGGGCGTTGATGTAGTCGACATCGTCGGGCGTCAGCCCGGCATCGGCGAGCGCGTCCTGCATGGCGAGGATGGCGGGCTTGCCGTCCGGACTCGAGCGGGTGCGGTGGAAGCCGTCGCCGCGCTCGCCGCAGCCGGCGACGATGCCGAGGATCGTGGCGCCGCGCTTGAGCGCATGGTCGTAATCCTCCAGCACCAAGGCGCCCGCGCCTTCGCCCATGACGAAGCCGTCGCGATTCTTCGAGAACGGCTTGGCCGCGCCTTCCGGCGGATCGTTCTGGGTCGACAGCGCCGAGAGCAGCGAGAAGCGGATCAGCGCCTCGGCATGGATCGAGCCGTCCGTGCCGATGCACAAGGCTGCCTGCGTATCGCCGCGGCGGATGGCCTCGACGCCCATCTGGATCGCGGTCGCGCCGGAGGAGCAGGCGGTCGAGAGTGAGATCGGCGAGCCCTTGGTACCGAAACGGTCGGCGATATGGTCGGCGACGCCGCCGAACACGAAGAGCTCGTGCATTGCCCGGAATTTGCCGGTGGCGGCGGTGCGCAGCAGGCCGTCGTAATCCGCTTCGCCAGAGGTGGCCTGGGCCATCTCCTGTTTCTGCGGCCATTCCATCTCGACGGGCGGCACCGCCATGAACAGCTCGCCCGGGAAATCGCCGGCCGCGCCGATGCCGCTCTGGCTCACGGCTTCCTCGGCCGCCAGCGTGGCGAGCTTCTCGGAGAGCTGCGGGGCGGTGAAGGGACCGTCGAACAGGAAATCGACCGTGCCGCCGATGCTGGTCTTCAGCCCCTCGGTCGGAAAGCGATCGATGCGGTGGATACCCGATTTGCCGGCCGTCAGGGCCTGCCAGTTGGTCTCCTTGCCCTGGCCGAGCGAGGTGACGACGCCGAGGCCGGTGACGGCGACGAGCGGGCGGCCCTTGGCATCACGATGCGTGGTCATGGCTTCAACCTCTCAGGCTTGAACCAGATGCGCGGCGCCCTCGCCGCGCCAGTGGCCGGCGCCGGTGACGAGCGCTTCCTTGGCCTGCCCGGCCGACACGGCGATCGCGGCCAGCGCCACCGAGACTGGGAAGGCCGCCTCGACGCCATGGCCGACGAGATCGCCGGTGGCGATGCGCTTGGCCGCAGGGGCGGCAGCCTTTAGCGCGGCCGCTTCCTCGGCCGTGATGCCGGCGCAGCCGGTGGCGGCGGAGATGGCGAGGCTGTTGGCGCCCAGGGCGCCGAAGCCGCCGATCAGCTGCTTCAGGGCGGATTCGACGGTGCCCGGCGCGCGGCGGCTGCGGGCCGCGCCGGCATGGCTCAGCTTGGCATAGACCTTGGCGCCGCGCGCCGCGGCGCGCTCGGCCGATTCCAGCACGAGGAAGGCGCCGGCGCTGCCGGTGATCAGCCCCGGTGCATCCTCGCGCGCGAAAACCGGCGCGAAGCTGTCGCGGCGCAGATAGCCGCCGAGTTCGAAGAGCAGCAGCATGTCGCGGCGCTCGGCATTATAGGCGCCGCCCACGAGCATCAGCTCGGATTGGCCGGAAGCGATGCGGGCATGGGCCGTGCGGATCGCGTCGACGCCGGCCTGCTCCTCGCCCATGAAGGTGCGCGAGGGGCCGGTGACGCCATGGACGATGGCAATGTTGCCGGCGAGCAGGTTGGAGAGCTGGGCGAGGAAGAGCGTGGGGCGCAGGTCGCCCATCAGGCGCTCGTTGAGGAAGGTGCCCGGCTCGTTGGCGCCGCGCAGGCCTTCGAGGATTGCCGCATCGACGGCATGGTCGCGCTCGCCGCCGCCGGCCGCGACGATGACCTGCAGGGCGCTCTTCGCCTCGGCGTCGTCCTTCAGCCCGGCGGAATCGAGGGCAAGCCCTGCGGCGTAGACGCCGAGGCGCTGCCAGGGCTCCATCTGGCGCTGGTCGGATTTCTTCGGGATCTGCCTGTCCAGCTCCAGCGCCATCAGGGGATGGACCGGGTAAGGCTTGAAGCTCTCGGTGTCGACGACCGGCGGGCCGCCGGCCGCGAGTGCGGCCGCGTGTGCGTCGATGCCTTCGCCGAGGCTGGAAGCGATGCCGATGCCGGTGATGACCACATCGCGACGGTTGGTGGCGCTGGTCATGGCGCAGGCTCCGGCTTCAGGCCGATGGCTTCGATGCGGGCCTGCATGAGCGCGCGCATATCGGCGGGGAAGGGCATCAGGCGGAAGCGCAGCTCGGCGTCGCAGATCGGCTTGCCGCCGCTGGTCAGCTTCGCCTTCGTTGCCGCGTAGCCGGAGCCCTCGATCACGAGCTCGGCGCTGGCTTCCAGCTCGGTGTTGGGCTCGACGAAGGTGCGGAAGCGCGCCTTGTCGACCGTCATCAGGAAGGGCATCTGCGTCAGGCCGTTGAGGCCGAGCAGGAGATAGCCGGAGGCCTGAGCCATCGTCTCGGTCAGGAGCACGCCCGGCACCAGCGGATGCCCGGGGAAGTGCCCTTCGAAGACGGGGCTCTCGGAGGGGACGGTCGAGCGCGTGACGAGGCGCTTCTGCGACGGATCGAAGGTCACGACCCTGTCGATCATGTCGAAATATTCGAGGCGCATGCGATCCTTGGTCTCATGAGCACCAGAGCATTTCCGCGTCTCTTCAAAACCGCGGAATTGCTCCGGCCCTTCGGTGGGTCGCATTTTCTTCCCGCGAACCGGAGTCCACTTCGCTCGAAAATGCTCTAGAACGGCGCGAGGCCGCGGCACGGACCGGACGATCCGCGCAACGGCCCCTATGCTCTATCGGGAGCGGCGCGCCGGCTCAAGTCCGGCGGCGGCGGAAGGTTATTACGCCTTCTTGGCGGCGACGAGATCGTCGATGCGCTTGCAGAGGTTCTCGAGCACGAAATACTGCTCGGCCGGGGCCTTGCCCTCGTTGACTTCCTGCGTCCACTGCTCGAGCGGGAGCTTGATGCCGAAGGCCTTGTCGATCGCGAAGGCGATGTCGAGGAAGGCCAGGGAATCGATGCCGAGATCGTCGATCGCGTGGCTCTGCGGGGTGATCTTCTCGCGCGGAATATCGCAGGTTTCGGAAATGATGCCGGCGACCGTCTCGAACGTAGCGGACATGCTGCGGGTGCTCCCGTCTGTTGTCGGTGATGGCGGACGACATCCGAGCGCGGGAACTCGCCCTGCGCCTGCCCCTAGTCGCCACCGAGGATGACTGAACCGCCCCCTTACACTGCGGCGGCCGCGAGGACAACCGGGGCGGGTCCTCAATGCATCATGGCCGGCTTGCGCCGGCCATGACCCGTTTCGGTTCTGCTACCCGTTCAGGCGGCGAGGCCGCGCAGGACGTAGTGCAGGATGCCGGCGTTCTTGTAGTAGTCGATCTCGTCCAGCGTATCGATGCGGCAGAGGATCGGCACCTTCTTCACCGTGCCGTCGGCATAGGTGATCTCGGCTTCCATCATCTGGCGCGGCTTGACGTTGGCCAGCCCGTGGATGGTGACGGTCTCGTCGCCCTTGAGATCGAGCGAAGCCCAGCTCGTGCCTTCCGCGAGGGTGAAGGGCACCACGCCCATGCCGACCAGGTTCGAGCGATGGATGCGTTCGAAGCTCTGGGCGATCACCGCCTTGACGCCGAGCAGGTTCGTGCCCTTCGCCGCCCAGTCGCGCGAGGAGCCGTTGCCGTATTCGACGCCGGCGAAGATCACCAGCGGAACCTTCTCCGCCTGGTACTTCATCGCCGCGTCGTAGATCGGTAGCTCTTCCTTGGTCGGGTAGTGGATGGTGTAGCCGCCTTCACGGCCGTTTGGACCGAGCATGTGGTTGCGGATGCGGATGTTGGCGAAGGTGCCACGCATCATCACCTCATGATTGCCGCGACGCGTGCCGTACTGGTTGAAGTCGGCCACCGCGACGCCATGCTCGGTGAGATAGGCGCCGGCCGGAGAGGCGGCCTTGATCGAACCGGCCGGGGAGATGTGGTCGGTCGTGATCTTGTCGCCGAACAGCCCGAGGATGCGGGCGCCCTTGATGTCCGTGATCGGCGCCGGCTGCTTGCCCATGCCGCGGAAATAGGGCGGGTTCTGGACATAGGTCGAGTCGTCGTCCCAGGCGTAGGTCTCCGAGGTCGGCGCGTTGACGGCCTGCCAATGCTCGTCGCCCTTGAAGACGTCGGCGTATTTGGACTCGAAGATGGCGCGGGTGACGTTCTTCTGGATGAAGTCCTGGATCTCCTTGTTGGAGGGCCAGATGTCCTTCAGGTAGACATCCTTGCCGTCCGAGCCGACGCCGATCGGCTGCGTCGTCAGGTCCATCTGGACCGAGCCCGCAAGCGCATAGGCGACGACCAGCGGCGGCGAGGCGAGGTAGTTCGCCTGCACGTCCGGCGAGACGCGGCCTTCGAAATTGCGGTTGCCGGAGATGACGGCGCCCGCGATCAAGCCCTTCTCGTTGATGGTCTTCGAGATCGGCGCCGGCAGCGGGCCAGAATTGCCGATGCAGGTGGTGCAGCCGAAGCCGACCAGGTTGAAGCCGAGCTTGTCGAGATCGGCCTGGAGGCCGGCCTTGGCGAGGTATTCGGCGACGACCTGCGAGCCGGGCGCCAGCGAGGTCTTGACCCAGGGCTTGACCTTGAGGCCCTTGGCGACGGCGTTGCGGGCAAGCAGGCCCGCCGCCATCAGCACCGACGGATTCGAGGTGTTGGTGCAGGAGGTGATGGCGGCGATGACGACATCGCCGTGCCCGAGGTCGAAATCCTCGCCCTCGACCTGCACGCGGCGGGAGAGCTCGCCGCCCTTCTTGTAATCGGTTTCCATCGCGGCGGCGAAGCCGGCCTTGACGGCGGAGAGATCGACGCGGCCTTCCGGACGCTTCGGACCGGCCATCGAGGGCTGAACCGTCGAAAGATCGAGCTCGAGCGTGTCGGTGAAGACCGGATCGGCGGTCTCGCGGGTGGCGAAGAGACCCTGCGCCTTGCTGTAGGCCTCGACCAGCGCGATCCGGTCCGCCTTGCGGCCGGTGGTGGTGAGATAATCCAGCGTCTCGGCGTCGACCGGGAAGAAGCCGCAGGTCGCGCCGTATTCCGGGCCCATATTGGCGATCGTGGCGCGATCGGCCAGCGTCAGATTGTAGAGGCCGGGGCCGAAGAACTCGACGAACTTGCCGACGACGCCCTTCTTGCGCAGCATCTGGGTGACGGTGAGCACGAGGTCGGTGGCGGTGATGCCTTCCTTGAGCGAGCCGGTCAGCTTGAAGCCGACGACCTCCGGCAGCAGCATCGACTGCGGCTGGCCGAGCATCGCGGCCTCGGCCTCGATGCCGCCGACGCCCCAGCCGAGAACGGCGAGGCCGTTGACCATGGTGGTGTGCGAGTCGGTGCCGACGAGCGTGTCGGGATAGGCGACCTCGACCTCGGCGCCGTCGATCGTCTCGTTACGGGTCCAGACGGTCTGGGCGAGGTATTCGAGATTGACCTGGTGACAGATGCCGGTGCCGGGCGGGACGACGCGGAAATTGTCGAAGGCGCCCTGGCCCCATTTCAGGAACTTGTAACGCTCCTCGTTGCGCTCGTATTCGAGCTCGACGTTCTTGGCGAAGGCCTTGGGCGAGCCGAATTCGTCGACGATGACCGAGTGGTCGATGACGAGGTCGACGGGAACGAGCGGGTTGATCTTCTGCGGATCGCCGCCGAGCGCCTTCACGCCGTCGCGCATCGCGGCGAGGTCGACGACCGCCGGAACGCCGGTGAAGTCCTGCATCAGCACGCGCGCCGGGCGGAAGCCGATCTCCTTGCCGGCCGTGCCCTTGTCGTCGAGCCAGCCGACGAAGTTCTCGATGTCGGACTTGGTGACGGAGCGGCCGTCCTCGAAGCGCAGCAGGTTCTCGAGCAGCACCTTCATCGAGAAGGGCAGCTTCGAGATGCCGGGCAGGCCGTTCTTCTCGGCGTCGGGGAGGGAGTAATAGGTGTAGGTCTTGCCGCCGACGGTGAGCGTCTTGCGGGCTTTGAAGGAGTCGAGCGAGGCCATTCGGGCATGATCCTGATCAAGGGGTTGCGGTCGCGACCGGCACGCCCTTGCGGACGCAGCCGTTCGAAGGCCTAATGCGCGTGACGCGCGCGCCGCCTCGGGAGTGCCCGAGCCCCGCGCCGGATCGGCGTGCGGCGTAGCCGCAGGTTCTATAGAGCAATTCCAAGAAGCGCGCTAGATGAACGAAATGTGGTCGCATGCATCGGCGGCAGCTCTGCCTTGACGCAAAATTCATTCCTCCCGCTGTGCCTTCGCGCCGAGAATCTCGCCTGCCGCCGCGGCGGCCGCCTGATCTTCGAAGGGCTGAGCTTCGTGCTGAACGCCGGCGAGGCGATCGCGCTCACCGGCCGCAACGGCGCCGGCAAATCGAGCCTCATCGCCATGTTGTGCGGGCGTCTGCGGCCGGATGACGGCCTGATCCGGCTGGAAGGCGGCGAGGACGATGCCCAACTCGCCGAAATCTCGCATCTCGTCGGCCATCGCGACGGGCTCAAGACGGCGCTGACGGCACGGGAGAATCTCGCTTTCGCCCAGGCCGTGCTCGGGGACGCGGCTCTTGTGCCGGAGCAGGCGCTGGCCGTGGTCGGGCTTGCCCATGCGACGGAATTGCCGGTCGGCTATCTCTCGGCCGGCCAGCGGCGGCGGGTGGCTCTGGCGCGGCTCCTGGTCTCGCGCCGGCCCTTCTGGCTGCTCGACGAGCCGATGTCGGCGCTCGATACGGCGTCCCAGGCCATGCTCGCGGGATTGATGCGCGATCATCTCGCCCAGGGCGGAGCGATCCTGGCCGCGACGCACGGCCCGCTCGGGCTGGACGGGACGCGCGAAGTGAGGATCGGGCCATGAGCGGCGCCTTCCTCGCAATCCTGAAGCGCGATCTGGCGCTGGCGGCGCGCGCCGGCGGCGGTGGCGAGCTGGCGCTCGTGTTTTTCCTGACCCTCGTCGTGCTGGTGCCTTTTGCGCTCGGGCCGGATCTCAACCTGCTGTCGCGGATCGGCCCGGCGATCCTTTGGCTCGGCGCGCTGCTCTCAGTGCTGATCGGGCTCGACAGGCTGTTTCAGAGCGACGAGGAGGACGGCTCGCTCGATCTGATCCGGGCTTCGGCCTTGCCGCTCGAGCTCGCCGTGCTGGCCAAGGGGCTGGCGCATTGGCTGACGACCGGCCTGCCGCTGGCGCTGGTCTCGCCCTTGCTCGGCCTGCTCGTGGCCTTGCCGGGGGAGGGTGTGCTGCCGCTGGTCGCGACGCTGCTGGTCGGTACGCCCGCCCTGAGCTTTATCGGGGCGGGGGGAGCGGCGCTCGCCGCGAGCCTGCGGCGCGGCGGGTTGATCGTGCCGGTGCTAGTCGCGCCGCTCACCGTGCCGGTGCTGATCTTCGGCGTCGCCACCGCCAATGCGGCACTCGGCGGCACCGTGCCGTTCCTCACGCCCTTCCTGATCCTCTGCGCGATCTCGCTGGCCGCGATCGTGGTGGGGACGATCGCGGCGGCGGCGGCCCTGCGTCAGGCCGATTGACCGATGTCCGCCCCTCCGGTTCGTGATGTCGCAGCCGGCGCGGGCGCATTGCTTGGAAGTGGTCGAGATTGCTAAAAGCTGCGGCCATGGCACCCCAGCCCCGGATGACAGCGCCCGCACGATGGCCAGCCTGATCGACCTCGCCAATCCGACGCGCTTCATGCGCTTCTCGGCCGTGCTGCTGCCATGGCTCGCGGCGGTTTCGGCGCTGCTGATCGTCGTCGGGCTTTATCTCGCCTGGTTCGCCGCTCCGGCCGATTACCAGCAGGGCGAGACGATCCGGATCATGTTCATCCATGTCCCGGCCGCCTGGCTCGCCATGATGTTTTATTCGATGATGGCGCTCTCGGCGCTTGGCACGCTGGTCTGGCGCCACCCGCTCGCCGATGTCGCGCAAAAGGCCGCGGCGCCGATCGGGGCCTGCTTCGCGCTCACCTGCCTGATCACCGGCGCGCTCTGGGGCAAGCCGATGTGGGGCACCTACTGGGTCTGGGATGCGCGCCTGACCTCGGTGCTGGTGCTGCTGCTGGTCTATCTCGGCATCATCGCGCTCTGGCGCGTGCTGGACGAGCCGTCGCGGGCGGCGCGCGCTGTCGCCATCCTGACGCTGGTCGGCTTTGTCAACGTGCCGATCATCAAGTTCTCGGTCGATTGGTGGAATACGCTGCACCAGCCCGCTTCCGTCCTGCGGATGGGCGGACCGACGATCCATCCCTCGATGCTGTGGCCGCTGCTGATCCTGGCCGTCGGCTTCACGCTCTTCGCGCTAGCGCTGCACATGCT
The DNA here is from genome assembly GCA_930633495.1 of Hyphomicrobiales bacterium. Classification (NCBI taxonomy): domain Bacteria; kingdom Pseudomonadati; phylum Pseudomonadota; class Alphaproteobacteria; order Hyphomicrobiales; species Hyphomicrobiales bacterium. The sequence continues at coordinate 2,547,408 of CAKNFJ010000001.1, forward strand.
GGCGATGCGGGCCGAGATCATGCGCCGGCGCGTGCGGACGCTGACGATCCTCGAAGCCGAGCGTCTCGACCGGCTCGCGGCGCAAGGACTGCCGGCATGAGCGCGCTGATGGACAGCATCGGGCCGCATGCCGGCTTCATCCTCGCCGCCTATGGTGCGTCGGCCGTCATTCTCGCCGGGCTGACGCTGGCGATCCTGCGCGATCATCGCGCCCAGAAACAGGCGCTCGACGCGCTGGAGCGCCGTGGCGCCGGCCGCCGCTCGGGCCGGGAGACGGCATGAGCCAGACCGAAGCCGCACCCCGGCGCCGTTCGCCCCTGCTTTTCCTCGTGCCGCTGCTCGTCTTTGGCGCGCTTGCCGTCGTCTTCGGCATCGGATTGTTCACGGGCGACAAGAGCAAGGTCCCGTCCGCGCTGATCGGCCGTGTCGCGCCCGCGATCACGCTCGCCCCGCTGGAGGGGCTGCAGCGCGCCGGCCAGCCGGTGCCGGCCTTCGGCAACGCTGATCTGGCCAAGGGGAAGGCGACCCTGGTCAATGTCTGGGCGAGCTGGTGCGCGCCCTGCCGGGTCGAGCATCCCGTGCTGATGGGTCTTGCCCAGACCGATGCGGTGAAGCAGGGCAAGGTCGCGCTGGTCGGGATGAACTACAAGGACGAGGCCGAGAACGCGCGCCGCTTCCTCGGCGCCCTCGGCAATCCCTTCTCGGCCGTCGGCGTCGACCGGGCCGGGCGGGCCGCCATCGAGTGGGGCGTCTACGGCGTGCCCGAGACCTTCGTCATCGGCCCGGACGGACATATCCTCGACAAGCATGTCGGGCCGCTCGACCAGATGGCGGCGAGCAAGCTGCTCCAGCGGGCGCTGAAGGCCCGCTGAGGATCAGGCCGCGCGCCTGGAGCTGACGAGGCTGTCGAACAGGCCGCGTCCGTCCGTGCCGCCGACCAGCGAATCGATCAGGTTCTCCGGGTGCGGCATCAGGCCAAGCACGTTGAAGCCCGGCGAATAGATGCCGGCGATCCCGTTGAGCGAGCCGTTGGGGTTCGCCGCGGGCGTGACGTTGCCTTCGGCATCCGCATAGCGGAAGGCGACAAGGCCCTCGCCTTCGAGGCGGGCCAGCGTCTCGGCATCCGCGATGTAGTTGCCCTCGCCATGGGCGATGCAGACGTCGATCGCCTGCCCCTGCGCATAGGCGCGGGTATAGGGCGTGTCGTTGCGCTCGACCTTGAGATGCTGGCGCCTGCAGACGAATTTGAGGTTGGCATTGCGCACGAGGATGCCGGGCAGGAGCCCCGCCTCGCAGGCGATCTGGAAGCCGTTGCAGATGCCGAGCACATAGCCGCCGCGGGCCGCATGGGCGCGGGTGGCGTCCATGATGTGGGCACGGCCGGCGATGGCGCCGGTGCGCAGATAGTCGCCATAGGAAAAGCCGCCCGGCAGCACGACGAGGTCGACGCCCTTAGGCAGCTCGGTGTCGGCATGCCAGACATGGGTGACATCGGCGCCGGCCTGCCTCAGTGCCTTGGCGACGTCGCCGTCACGGTTGGAGCCCGGAAAGGTGATGACGGCGGCCTTCATGGGTCAGGCTCCGATTTCGACGCGGTAGTTTTCGATCACCGTATTGGCGAGCAGCTTCTCGCAGGCGGCCTTGAGCGCGGCTTCGGCGGCGGCCTTGTCGGCGGTCGAGAGCTCGATGTCGAAGACCTTGCCCTGGCGCACGGAGCCGACGCCATCGATGCCGAGCGACTTCAGCGCGCCTTCGATCGCCTTGCCCTGCGGATCGAGCACGCCGTTCTTCAGGGTGACGGTGACGCGGGCTTTCATGGGGTTCTCCGGACGCGGATTGTTACGGGGTGCCTTAGAGCATGTTCCGCAAAAGTGGAAACCACTTTTGCGATCGGAACAGGCTCAACCTCCTGGTTTCACATGAATCAGCGGCTGCGCCAGGCGGCTTCGGCATCGCGGCGCGCGGCGTCGGCCGTGTCGCTCACGCCGAGCGCAACCACGAGCCGATCGTTCTCGCGGCCGTAGAGAATGGCGGTGACGGCCTGGCGGCCTGCCTTGTCGAGCGAGCGGATCGTGACGAGCACGCCCCTGGCTTCGGTCGAATCGATGCGGGCGACGTCCGTCGTGCTGCGGGCGGGCTTCGTTTCCGCCTTTTTCTTCTGGTTGCGCTGCGCCTTGCGACGCTCGGCCGCCTTTGCCGCCGCCAACCGGGCGAAGGCTTCCCCAAGGCGGGCCGGGCTTTCGGAGAGCGCCCGTTCCATGTCGCGGGCCTGTTCGCCTTCGAGGGCGATGACCGCGGCAAAGCCCTGGCGGACGCAGGATTCGCGCGGGCAGAACACCATCGTGCGGGCTTCGAGCCCGTCGTTCAGCACCCAGGAGCCGATGGGCAGGCGGTGCCAGCCCTCGGAGGCCGGCAGTTCGGCGATGCCGGCACCGAACTGGTCGGCACAGGCTGAGAGCAGGAGGCCGGCGCCGATCAGCAGGGCCGCGACATGAAAACGGGAGCGCATGCGCTCCCGCTTCATCGGCGATTGTGGCCGCGTGACGACGCTCACTGCACCAGGCGCGGGCCGGTCGGGCCGGGGTTCTCGTTCTCGCCCAAAATGCCGAGGCGGCGGGCGACTTCCGAATAGGCCTCGATCAGGCCGCCCATGTCGCGGCGGAAGCGGTCCTTGTCGAGCTTGTCCTTGGAGCGGATGTCCCAGAGCCGGCAGGAATCCGGGCTGATCTCATCGGCGACGACGATGCGCATCATCTCGCCTTCCCAGAGGCGGCCGGTCTCCATCTTGAAGTCGACGAGGCGGATGCCGGCGCCGAGGAACAGGCCGGAGAGGAAGTCGTTGACGCGGATGGCGAGCGCCATGATGTCGTCGATCTCCTGCGGCGTCGCCCAGCCGAAGGCGGTGATGTGCTCTTCCGAGACCATCGGGTCGTTCAGCGCGTCGTTCTTGTAATAGAACTCGATGATCGAGCGCGGCAGCTGCGTGCCTTCCTCGAGGCCGAGGCGGGTGGCGAGCGAGCCGGCGGCGACGTTGCGCACGACGACCTCGAGCGGAATGATCTCGACCTCGCGGATCAGCTGCTCGCGCATGTTCAGCCGGCGGATGAAATGCGTCGGCACGCCGATGTCGTTCAGGTTCGAGAAGATGTGCTCGGAGATGCGGTTGTTGAGCACGCCCTTGCCGTCGATCACTTCATGCTTCTTGGCATTGAAGGCGGTGGCGTCGTCCTTGAAATGCTGGATCAGCGTACCGGGCTCGGGTCCTTCATAGAGGACCTTCGCCTTGCCTTCGTAAATGCGACGGCGGCGATTCATGGGGATGTACCGTGGCTTGAGGAAATCCAAAGGTCGGCCCTTCTCTGGACGCGAATGGGGTCGCGGCGGGATCTTGGCCCCTGGTCTTGTCGCTCCTGCCGCACGGCCCGGCGATCCGGTCCGGATCGATCTTCGGGTCGGCGCAGGCGCCGGTTCTATACAGGATGCCCGAGGGCACCCATGCGCCTGCTATATGGAGTGTCTCGGACGCAAACGCAACAAAACGCCTTTTCGCCTCTCCGGAAGGCTTAAGCGAGGTTGAATCGCGCGATCGGGCTGGTCCTTGCCGCCCAGCCCGCCTATATGATCCGGCAGGCCGCAATTTCCGCAGATGAGAGGACATGGACGCCGCATGACGACCTTCGACCAGCGCAAGGACGCCTTCGAGAACAAGTTCGCCCATGACGAGGAGCTGCGCTTCAAGGCAACCGCCCGGCGCAACAAGCTGCTCGGCCTCTGGGCAGCGGAGAAGCTCGGCAAGACCGGCGCCGAGGCGGAAGCCTATGCCAAGGCGGTCGTCGTCGCGGATTTCGAGGAGGCCGGGGACGAGGATGTGGTGCGCAAGGTCAAGAACGACTTTGCGCTGGCCAACATCAACACTTCCGACACCGAGATCCGGACGGTGATGACCGAGCTTCTGCTCAAGGCGGCCGAGGACATCCAGGCCGGGCGCTGAGCCGCCACCGGGCGCATCCCGGCAGACGCAGGACGTCTCTGAAACGGGCGCATGGGCGCCCGTTTGCTTTTCCGGCCCGGCCCGGTCCAACCTGCGGGACGCCGCCGCGCCATGTGAAGCGCGGAACGCAACCGGATGAACGCACCATGGCCCAGCCCACCGTCCTCGCCTCCCTCGCCGATCGCTTCGCCAGGGGCGACAGCGTCCTCTCGGCCTGGTGCGGCCTGCCCGATCCCTCGATCTCGGCGATCCTGGCGCAGGAGGATTTCGACGCGATCACGCTCGACATGCAGCACGGGCCGATCACGCTGGCGGAAGTCATCCGCGCCATCCCGCTGATCAACGCGGCCGGCAAGCCGGCGCTCGCGCGCGTTCCCGTCGGCGAGTTCCAGAACGTCTCGAAGCTGTTGGATTCCGGCGTCTCCGGCGTCATCGCGCCGATGATCAACACCATGGAGGACGCCCGGCGTTTGGCGGCCTATGCCAAATATCCACCGATGGGCGAGCGCAGCTGGGGCAGCTATGGCGGCCTGGTCGCCTCGGGCCTCGACCAGAACGCCTATCTCAAGACCGCCAATAGCTTCTCCATGACGTTCGCAATGATCGAGACGCGCGAGGCGATGGCGATCGTCGACGACATCCTGGCGCTGGACGGCATCGACGCCCTGTTCGTGGGACCGTCCGACCTGTCGATCGCCCTGTCGGGCGGGACGAATGTCGATGCCAGCGCGCGCGAGGTCGACGAGGCGTTCAAGCACGTCGTCGCCCGCGCTTCGGCGGTCAACAAGCCGGTCGCGCTTTATGCCGCGACGGCCGAGCGTGCCAAGCAGGGCCTCGCCTTGGGCGCGCGCATGGTGACGGTGATGAGCGATTCGGGCTTTTTGCGCACGGCCGCGCAAACCGCCTTGAAGATCGCGCGCAGCTGACGCCTGTCAGGCGTTGATGCCCTCGCGGCGCTTCAGGATGGCGTAATAGGCCCAGAGCAGCCGCGCCGCCACGCCGCGCCAGGGGCGCCAGGCTTCGGCCATGGCCTGGAGTTCCGCCGGCTTCGGCCGTTCGGCCAGACCGAAGGCTTGCCGCGCCGCCTCCTGGATCGCGAGATCGCCGGCCGCGAAGCCGTCGCGATGGCCGAGGCAGAACAGCAGATAGACATCGGCGGTCCAGGGGCCGATGCCAGAGATCGCCGTCATCTGCGCGTGCACCTCCTCGGGCGTTGCCCGTTCGAGGGCTTCGAAGGCGAAGCGCTTCTCGACGAGTGCGGCCGATAGCGTCAGCAAGGTGCGCTGCTTCGGCCGTGACAGGCCGGAGAGGCGCATGTCGTCATCCGTCGCGGCAAGAACGCGCTCCGGCGTCAGCGGGACGAAGACGCTCTCGAAACGGGTCCAGACCGCGCGGGCGCTGGCGACCGACAGTTGCTGCGAGACGATGATCGAGCAGAGGCCGGTGAAGCCGCCCTCGCGCAGCCTGAGCGGTGGCAGCCCGGTGCGCTGGACGATGGCTTGCCAATGGGGGTGCAGGGCGGCGAGTGCCGCCATGCCTTCCTCGAGATCGCTGTTGCCGGTGATTCGTTCGGTCATCGTCTGAGCATTGATGAAGCAGAAGCCCGCTCGCGTCAGCAGCGGCGCCGCTTGGCTGGTGGCGGCGAGCCTCCTAGACAGGGGCGATGGCATTGATACCCCCCGATTCCGGCAAGCCGGTCTTCCGCTTCGCGCCGAGCCCGAACGGGCGGCTGCATCTCGGCCATGCCCTGTCCGCTTTGACCAACGAGGCGCTGGCCGAAAAGAACGGCGGGCGCCTGCTGCTGCGGATCGAGGATATCGACCTCACCCGCTCGCGGCCGGAATTCGTCGCGGGGATCGTCGCGGATCTCGACTGGCTCGGGATCGCCTTTGCCCCCGGTATCCGCAAGCAGTCGGAGCATTTCGAGGATTATGCGGCGGCCCTCGGTGCGCTGCGGGCGCGTGGGCTGATCTATCCATGCTTCTGCTCGCGGCAGGAGATACGCGCCGAAGTGGCGAAGCGGGAAGGCGCGTCGGGACAGCCCTGGCCGGTCGATCCGGATGGGGCGCCGCTCTATCCCGTGTGCTGCAAGGGACTCGGATCGGCCGTGGCGACACAACGCGTCGCGGCCGGCGAGGCGCATGTGCTGCGCCTCGATATGGCGCGGGCTCTCGCGATCGCCGGCAAGGAATTGCGTTACGATGTCTTCGACGGCGAGGGGAGAATTCGGACTGTCGGGGTTAGGCCTGAACGCTGGGGCGACGTCGTGCTGGCGCGCAAGGATGTGCCGACGAGCTATCACCTCGCCGTGGTCGTCGACGATGCCTTGCAGGGCGTGACGCATGTGGTGCGCGGCCAGGATCTCGAAGCGGCGACCGATATCCATGCCGTGCTGCAGCGGCTGCTCGGGCTGCCGGCGCCGCTCTATCAGTTCCATCGCCTGTTGCTCGGCGCGGATGGGCGCAAGCTCGCCAAGAGCCGGCAATCGGAAAGCCTGGCGGAGTTGAGGGCGGCAGGGATCGCGCCGGCCGATATCCGCCGGCAGCTCGGCTTCTGAGAGGTTAGCCGACGCAGAGGAAGGTCAGCCAGGCGGCGGTGGTGAAGAGCGACAGAAGGGTCGAGAGCGTGATCGCGCTTGAGGCGTCCGCAACGCCCTGGCGGTAGCGCTCCGCGAAGAGATAGGCATTGATGCCGCAGGGGCAGGCCGCGAAGAGCACGGCAACGCCGGACCAGTGAGCCGGCATCTCGAAGACCTGCGTCGCCAGCCAGTAGACCAGGAGCGGGTGCAGCCCGAGCTTCAGCCCGCTCAGCACGGCCGGCAGTGCCAGGCCCGATTCCAGCCCGTAGCGGCGCATGGCGATGCCGAGGCTGATGAGCGCACAGGGAACCGCGGCGCCCGCAAGCAGGTCGACCAGGGTCCAGACCGGCCCCGGAATGAAGGCGACGAAGGGGCGCACGGCCGAGCCGAGCAGGATGCCGATGATGATGGGGTGGGTGAAGAGCCGCTTGATCAATTGCGGAATCGAGGCCGACCGCCCCTCCGCCAGCAGTGTCGCTGCCGTCATCGTCACGGGCAGGTGGATGGCGAGCAGCAGGCCGAGCGGCACCGCGCCGGCATCGCCATAGGCCTTCAGGATCATCGGGACGCCGACGAAGACCGTGTTCGACTGCGCGGCGGCAAAGCCGGACACCACCAGCTCCGGCCCCTTCCGTGCGAAGAAGCGGCTGGCGATCAACATGGCGAGCGCCCAGACCACGGTAAGCCCGGCAAAATAGGCGATCCAGTAGCCCCAGGGCTGGGTCGCGGGGATATCGGCCTTGGCGAGCGTGCGGAACAGCAGGCAGGGAACCGCCAGCACGAAGACGAAATCGGATAGGCCTTCGCCCGTCGTTTCGCGCAGGAGTTTGGACCAGCGCGCGAAATAGCCGAGGCCGATCAACGAGAAGACGGGAACGACGACGAGGAAGGAGGCGAGCATCGGCCGGGGATCCGCGTCTCAGGGCTGAAGACGTTCCGCGTTTCTCCGAAACGCTGAATGGCTCCAGGTTTTGCTATAGCGCATCTTCGTCGCGTGAGCCGGAGTCCGTTCCGCTCGAAAATGCCTTGGATGCGTTCAGGCCGTGTCGTCTCGGCGCAAGTCTGTCAAGCGGCTACCGTCTGGCGTGAGTCGGAATTCCGACCCGTCATGCGTTCAGCGCAACTGGGCGACGGCGCCACCCGCCTTCTCGATCAGCCCGCGGATCTCGTCGCGCTGGCGCCTGAACTCAGCCAGGGTCGGCCCCTGCAATTCGCGCCCGCGCGGCACGCGGATCTTCATCGGATTGACGAAATTGCCGTTGACCAGCACCTCATAGTGCAGATGCGGGCCGGTGGAGAGGCCGGTCGAGCCGAGATAGCCGATGATCTGACCCTGGCGAACCTTGGCGCCCGGCACGATGCCGGAAGCGAAGTTCGACTGGTGCGAATAGGTGGTGACGTAGCCGTTGGCGTGCTGGATCTCGGTGTGCTTGCCATAGCCGGAGGACCAGCCCGCCTTGGTGACGACGCCGTTGCCGGCGGCCAGGATCGGCGTGCCGATCCGGTTGGCCCAGTCGATGCCGGTATGCATCTTCGAATAGCGCATGATCGGGTGGTAGCGCATGCCGAAGCCCGAGCGCAGCTCGCCATCGGCGATCGGCTTGCGCAGCAGGAACTTCTTCAGCGACTTGCCCTCGTCGTCGAAATACTCGATCAGCCCGTCATCCGGCGACTGGTAGCGGAAGACCCGGCGGCTTTCGCCGTTCACGGTCAGGGTCGCGGAAAGAATCTCGCCGCGCTCGCCTTCGTCGTCCTCGGTGAAGATCACCTCCAAATTGTCGCCGCCATGGACGCGCTGCTGGAAGTCGAGATCGTAGGAAAAAATCCGTACGAGCTCATCGATCATCGGGCGCGGCAGATCGTGGCGCGCGCCGGTCTCGTAGAGGCTCTCATAGAGGCGGGCGCCGCCGGTGCCCTCCTCGTCGTCCTCCTCGGTTTCCTGCCGCTGCGGGCGCTGCGTCGCCAGGGTTTGGCGGGGCAGGTCCACGGTCACGAAGGAGCCCTTGTCGCTCATCGCGATCGTGCCGTCGGGCTGGCCGTTGCTCAGCAGCGAGACGCGCATGATCTGGCGGGCGTCGCCCGGACGGGGCCCCGGCGCGTAGAGCACCTGCAGCACCTGCCCGTCGGGGAGGGCGGCTGTGCGGACCTTGCCGCCGAAGGCCGTCATCATCGCGCGGATCTGCTCGGGCGTCGCGCCGGCGCCGCGCATGACCTGTTCGAAGTTCTCGCCGCGCTTCGCCATCACCAGCTTGTCTTCGACGAGCGGCTCGCGTGAGGCCGGGATCGGCGTCTTCGGCGCGTTGGTGACGTTCTCGGGAACGACGCGAACCTCGATGCCGGAGAAGCGGGTATCGGTTGCCGGGGCATAGGCCAGGATATCGCCGCTGCTGGCGGTGGTGCCGGTCAGGGTGCGGCTGAGCATCAGCTGCGGCGGAATCGGCAAGGCGCGCTGCCGGCCCGCATTGGCGAGGTTGGCGCGCTCTTCCTCGACCTGGGAGATCACCTCGGCATCGCTCAGCTGCGGCTTGCCGACGGAGATGATGATGTCGCCGAGTTCGCGCTTGACGATGGTGACGTCCGCGTCCGGCATGTCCTGGGCCGGCTCGGCATAGCGCTCCTCCGACTGCCCGCCCTCGGCAAAGAGCCGCAGCGGATTGAACGGCGGGATATTGCTCGCATAAACGCCGGTGGTCAGGGACAGGTCCGATGCCAGGCGAACGAAAGGCCGCACCCTGATGACCTCGCGGTTGCCGACCTTCTGCGACATCGGCGCGCGCAGCGTGTGGCGCGCCGACATGATCGGCTGGTCGGCGACGAGCTTGTCGGCCTTGCGGGCGCCGCCGCCCTCTCCCGCTGCCGAAGAGCTGCGCACCGCGACCGTTTCGGGCTGTTCGGGGTAGCTCGTATCCCCGCGCATGGCGACGAGGATCGCGGCCCCGAGCAGGGCGGCGCCGCAGGAGCCGACGAGCGCGCAGGCAAACAGCCAGCGCAGCGAGATGCCGCGCCGATCGAGCGGCTGCTGGCGGGAATCGGCCGACTGGATCGGCGGCTCGATCCCGAGATCGACCAGCAAAGCCGCTGCCTCGGGGGCGAGCGGCTCGACCGGCTGTGCGAACTCGGGATGGGCGTTCATGTCGTCGGGGCTGCTTCTTGCGGAGTGTTCTGCGTACAGGTCGTCTCGAAATCGCGATGGCGAAGCTCCGCCGCAGCGAAGATGCCCGGAGCGCGTCCTGACGAAAGCGCGCCAAGACCATGCCCGCGCCGGCAGCCGGAATCAATCGGTTCAGCCGTGTACGATCTCCTGTGCGAACAGATTGCGGCTGTTTTGGGAAGCGGTGCACGACCGGACGCTCGGGCTAGCAACGAATACGCGCGCGAGCGCCACGCGCGTAGGCTTCCGAACAAGGTGGGCGGCCGACATGCGATATGCTGGAACCATAAGGCGGTCGTTGGCGTCCTGATGGAATGAGGCCCCGTCAGAAAGATGTGCCGCGGGGTCCTGCACACGGTGGGCGGCGGGGCCG
>CAKNFJ010000002.1:600000-758792 GCA_930633495.1 Hyphomicrobiales bacterium
AGCGCGGTGGATGCGCTGATCACCTGCAGGCTCGGCTTAAGGCTCGGTGACCGCTCGACGATCACGCGGCTACCTTCCAGCCAGTCCGGTACGTGCCGAGGCCCGGCGATCCAGCGGACCTCGACATGCTCCGCGAGCTCCAGGAGAAGAGGGCGCCAGCACCGCGACATATCGGTGAGGCCGCGCACCTCGATCGGCCCGAGGATCTTGGCCGCCTGCCGGAGCCGCTTCCTGGCCCGCTCGACGATCAAGCCGGGCGGCAGCATGCCCTCTGGCAACTCTTGGAGGACTGCAGCCTCCAACGCAGCGATCGCGTCGATCCGCGGCTGGCCTGCGCGCTCTTCGAGATCGATCCCAGCCCGCCAGATCTTGTGAAGGGTGTTGGCGCCTGCGCCGACCATGCCAGGCAGGTTCTTGATCGCGTCGAGCTCGCCGAGATCGGTGGCCGGCAACGCCTTCTGGAGCGCCTTGCGCAACGAGTCCTGATCGATGGGTCGTACGAAGCCCCCGGCCAAACGCGCTGCCACTGCCTCGAAAGTGGCAACCAGCACGCCGAACTGGCCTTGCTTCGCCAACTCCACACGCAGAGCCCGGCTTGCGAGCTGTCCGTGGGTGATGATCGTCGACCGCATCCTGCGCTATCCCCCAGCGTTTCTCGAACTCAAGCCTGATCGCGCGGCCTGTCAGGAGATGTCAGCAGCGACGCTCCCTTGCGCTCGGATATGCAGCGCCAGATTCAACAGAAGGTCCATAGTGATAGCCGCGCTGTCCACGGCTGGTCAGCGAAAGCTGACGCAGTAGGCCTGGCTCCTGAAAAAGCCGGATGGGCAGGCCTTGCCCTCGATCTTCGGGACTGCGCGCTTCGCATCATCGCGGAACGCCTCGCAACAATCGGCACTGGCGAAGTAACCGGTCGGGCAGATCCCGGTCTTCGCGATCCGGTCCTTACCGTTCTTCGGCAGGCAGTAGCTCGCCGCCACGACGGGACCTGGCAAGAGCAAAGCGACCAGGATGGTTAGCTTCAGCATTCGTCGAGCATGCCTCAACGCCGCGCGTAGCGCCAAGGCACAGCCTCTTCCGGTTCAAAGCCGGCGGAAACGATGTCGCGCATGATCAGCAGGGCGTCGGCGGTCAGGTCCGCGTCGAGGAGTGCCCCGTGCCCAGCCAGGCGGCGGCTTCGGTCCAGCGAGAGCTTGTCGCAGACTGCATCGAGGCTCTTGGGCGCGCGCGGAAACAGTTCTGCGAATAGCGTCTGCGTGCACAGCCAGCGGCCGGGCAGCGGCTTCTCACCCCATTGCGCAAGGCGCATCCGAGCAAGCTCGTGCGACAGGAGATCCCTCTCGTTGTCGATTGCATGCGCTACGATGGGATCTCGCTCCCCGAGGAAAGCGAAGAAGCGCTCCTGCAGCTCTGCGAACCGCGGCGCCTTGCGCAGCTCGCCCGCGGTAATGCCATGGATACCGCGCGCCACATGGCTTACCGGTCCTTCGGGGTTCACTTTGCTGTAGAAGCTCTCGCCTTTTCGCCAGCCGCTACCTTCTCGCAGCAGCTCGACAGCGCCGATCTCGATGATAACGCCGGGCAGGCGAACCGATCGCGGCGATCGAATCATCTCGATCCTCACCTTGGGTCGGTTTCCAGTGCCTTCGAAATCGATGACGACCAACCGGTCGGCGCGATCGATATCAGCGAGATCCACGACAAATCCTTCGTATTCCTGGGAATTCTTGACATTCCCTAACGCTAAATTCCATCGTCCGGGATAAGTTTCGGTGGATGTCGGTTTGTGGCTTTCACCGGCGAAACCCACCATCGAGCTCCCATCAAGGAGATCGAGCATGCTCGCGAACGATATCGCAAAAGCCGTCAGCACCATCACCGAGACGCTCGACAACAGCGGTCCGCATGACGACCATATTGTCGAGGCGTTGGCCGGTCTGAAGGAAGCATCGGCTGACTGGAAGGCCGCCGGCGGCCAGCTTTGCGACAGCCTCGCGACCCTCATCGCCGTCAACCAGATCCATGGTTCGATGATCGTTGCCCATGGCGACGAGCCGCCGGCGGAAATCACGCAAGCCTTCACGTTGTCGAAGGACCTCGTCGACCTCGCGGAGCGCGCCGGCTTCGTCGTCAACGATCCAGAGCCCTCGCTCCCGTCGCCTGCGATGTGAATTCGAAACGGCGTTGTGGCTTTCAGCGGCCGAGGGTTCAAACGGGTCAGGAGACCCCAAAATGCTCAGTGCCGAATTCGTTTGCGACGCCACCAGTGCCATCAGCCACCTGATCGGCGATTTCGACGTGGTTCCTGATGCCATCTCATCCAGTGCTGCGATCCTCAACGAGGAGGTCGCTGCCTGGGCAGAGGCCGGCGCCGACGGCCGCGACACGATCGAAATCATGCTCGCCGCCAACAACCTCCACGAGCGCCTGAACCAGGTCTTCGGCGCCGACCTCCCGGAAGAGCTGGTCGGTGCCTTCGATCTGTCCCGAGCTCTCGCGGAGCAGACTGAAATTGCGCTTCCCGAGCTCCATGCCGGCCCCGCATTCGGCATGTGAGGTTCACCCTCCGCGCCACTGGGTGCGCCGGTGGCGCTTCCAGCTGCGCTCGCAATGCCGCGTCACATCATCGTAATCCGAAGGAATGGACCGCCGGGCCGCGCGTTCTCGCGCCCCGTCACCGTCCACCTTCACGCCCGCGAGATACCGGCGCTCCTGGGTCGTCCGGACGGGGCGGTTCCACGCATAGCCGCCGCGGCGGCCGGTGAACGGCACCGGTCCGCTCCGGAAGGCAGGCATCGGCGCGTTGCTGCGCCAGAACGAATACCCGAGCGAAGGCGTCAGGCGGTCACCCAGCTCTTCGCGAATCCACCAGACGGGAATGTCGAGCCCCATCTCATCGCGAATGGCAACGCGTCCGACATCCAGCAGCGGAGAGGGTGGGCGTTCGAGGTCGAGCAGAATGGCGACAAAGCGCCGATATCCAAGGCAGGCTAAAGCCTCGACAAGATTCTCAAAGCGAGCGGACGCGCCGCTGCGATCGCGCACCTCTACGGCGACGATCTCGCTCCAGTCCGGGGTATCCATGGTGTTTCTCCGTCAGGGTGGTCCCTAACGGAAGACGGTGGCCTCGCTCATAATGCTCTCCATCAAGCGCTGCCTTGTTATCATCTGAAGGATTGGATTTCCAGTCCTTCAGATGAGGACGTGATCAAGGCGTGGTCGATCTCGCACGCATGGAATCGATCGCCGCGGGCGTTACCGCCTTCACTAGGTCGGCAGCCGTTTCCCAGATTGTCCGGCGGGATTCGTTACCGGCGGCCATCCCACAGGACGAGACACCGATAGAGCCGACGAGATCATCGCCTCCTGAGAATGGGCCGATCATGTGGACATCGACGCGAATATCCCGGCCATCCCAACGCGCGCTCTGACGCATTTGCACCCAGGTATCGGTTACCGCTGGATCTCCGATGAAGGCGCCCTCGACCCGGTCGGTGATCTCGATCCGGCCCTCATCGCAGATGAAGCCTGCCGGACCGCCCCGGGGCCCGTTTGAGACAGGCACCTCGGGATAGGACGCAGTGACGAACCAGTATCCGTCCCCGCAATGCGGGCATTCGCCTTTCAAGAGGGTCGCGTCGTATTCGGTATAGGCCGTCAGTGGCGCAGGGGGCTCTTCCACGAACGGCACGGTATCGCCGTCTGACGCTATGTACCTCGTAGCGGTCTCCAGCGGCGCCTTACCGAAGAACCCCGAGTTTGGCCCTACCTTCCAGAGCCATTGCTTGCAGCTCGGACAGGAAGCCACATACTCGGTCTCAATGCGGGTGAAGATCGTCATCGTCGGGCCTCTTGCAGCTCTAGGGGAAGCGCCGCGGTGCGACGGCGGACGCGGGCACGAGATCTGCTGCGCGTTCTCGGCCAGTGTCGGTCAGCGCCCCGGCAGCATCGATCCAGCCGCGCTGTCGCAGTGCACGCTCCGTTTGTCCGGCTCCGCCATACATCGAGCGCCCGCTCAAATGCCCCCATGCGGGACGCCCCTGGTAGAGATTGATCAGGACCCTGGCCATCGCCGGCGAGCAGCGTTCAGGCTTCGGCGGATTGTTGCTCGGCTTCATCAAACTGCCCCCGCAAGCGCTCGCGCCGGACCGGCCGGATTCCCGGGCTTGGTTTCCCAGCCGAAATCGGGAAGTGCGATGATCCTCTGCCCCTTCATGTCCTTGCGCACGGTGATGAAAGCCCCTTGTTCGAGCTGCTGAACCCGGCTGCGCGCGCGCCCGGCCGAATGGCTCCCACAAACGCGGGCGAGATCCGCGTCCGTCGGGCAGCTTTCTCCCACCGAAGCCGCCTTCAGAAGCGACAGATAGATCGACTGCAGCTCCTCCGGAACCTCACTGGTCGCGAAGGTGATGGCGCGCTCCATGTCTGGATTCTCCGAGTCGGAGCCATCAATGCCCGCGCGAGCCACGGTCAGCAGCTTCCTGAATGCGCCGAGATCGGGCTTAGGACCGGCCACCTTCTGGATACGGCAATGCACGAGAAAATCCTGATAGAGCACGCCTTCGGCCTTAAACGACGCGTCGGCCTCACCCATGATGGTCGCGAGGATGTTGCGCAACGCGATCCCGCGCGCGGCGTTGTCGACCTCGACGGCCTCGTCGAGCGTGTTCGCATCACCGATCTCTTCGACCTGGGCCTCGCGCTCGACCGCCGCCAGGAGATCATCGGTCGATTGTGCCGGCGGCGGAGGGCGACGGGGAACGCGCGGCGCCGGCGTAGGCAGGGCTGCGAGGATTAGATCGCGCGCCTCGTCGCCCATGGGGGCCGGCGGAGGAGTGAGCTTCGGCGTCGAACCCCGGGCATGAGTCTCGACGGAGCCAATGCGAATGGCGAGCGGCTTGCGCGAAAGCGCCGGCCCAAGGGCCACGAACTGCCCCTTCTGGAGTTCGCGGAACATCTCCGCCTGTCGGCGATCGAGACCCAGGAGATCGGCCGCCCGTGCCATGTCGATATCGAGGAAGGTACGGCCCATCAGGAAGTTCGAGGCTTCCGCGGCGACGTTCTTCGCGAGCTTCGCGAGGCGCTGGGTGGCGATCACGCCGGCTAGGCCGCGCTTTCGGCCGCGGCACATCAGGTTGGTCATGGCACCGAGCGAGATCTTGCGGGCTTCGTCTGAAACCTCGCCAGCGGCCGCCGGCGCGAACAGCTGTGCCTCGTCGACGATGACGAGCGCTGGATACCAGAGCTCGCGGGGAGCGTCGAAGAGCGCGTTGAGAAAGACCGCCGCTGCCTTCATCTGCATGTCGACTTCGAGCTGATCGAGATTGAGCACGCATGACACCCGGTGCTCGCGGATGCGGCCCGCAATCGCTTCCAGCTCGGCCTCCGAGCGGTTGGCGTCGACGACGAAATGTCCAAATCGGTCGGAAAGCGACGTGAAATCGCCTTCGGGGTCGATGATGACCTGCTGCACATGCGGCGCGCTCTGTTCCAGCAAGCGCCGCAGCAGATGAGACTTGCCTGACCCGGAATTGCCCTGGACGAGCAGGCGGGTCGCCAGCAGTTCCTCAATATCGATCGTGGCCGGCCCTGAAGCGACGCCAGCGGCACTACTCACGCCGAGCTCGACAGCAATTGTCATTCAAACCTCGAATTCACTACCCCACCTTGATGGAAGGGATTGCCCGCTCTGATCAAGGACCGCACGACGGCCCATCCACCGAATCCATGTGGGAAAGAAGGATTACCGTCGCAGTGGAAAGGATCGATCGAAAAGCGCTTCGAAGGTGTCTCTTTCAAGCGCGGGCTGTAAAATGCCCGAAAGGAGTCTTTCTCGATGGCCGTCGTTAGCGTTGCCTACCAGGTTCCGATCACCTTCATCCCACAGGGATCGAGAAAGCCACGCACCGAGATTTTCGTGCGGTCGATCGACGTCGAGGTTCCGGAGATTGGCAGCCCCGACAATCCCGAAGCGATCAACGTGGAGCTCGTGTTTCCGGAGCCGCCGCAAAGGCGCTTCTATTATATGTCTGAAGATTTGATCCAGGCTCATCGGGACGACATCCGACGTGTGGGGCACGATGGCCGACTCTGGGCTGACTGCGCCCGTGAAGCGCACCACCACTTCGTCGAATTCTGCGATGCAAGAGTCGCAGACGGCGTAGATCTCAGGGGCGCTATCAGAGACAACTTCGCCGAGCGTTACTGGTCCAAGAAGCCCGACATCCTTCCGCCACGAGGCTTCCTTGCGCGCATGCCCGGCAATCCGCGGGAGCCCCTTGCTATCAACCTTGGGGCGCGAGCCAGAAATCCTGGTGGCGGATTGGATGAGCCGCGTGGCCCCTACCAGATCATCCAGAACCTCGATGCCGATCGACAGGCGAAGGCTCGCAGGTTCGTCGAGGCGAACATTATGGTCGCTGCGGGCAAGCTTTTCATTGCGACGCCGCCGCCTGCGTTTGTTGGGCGCCGGGCATGGCGGCACGGGATCTCAGCCACCCAACGCGAGGCAAGGCCGGGACCAGCACTGGTTCACTTTCGGGCGGACGACGAGCCATCCTTTCTCGCGAATATCATGGAGCGCTACGGCAAGGCCGAAGACTCCTATCAGGACTGCATGTTTGCCCACCTCCAGGGCGAAATGGACCGCGGGTACCTCGATATCGATCGGGTTGACCTGGCCATCGAGGGCTTGAAGCTGGCGATGCCGCAGTTCTCAAAGGGCTTCAGCGACCTTCCTGACGACAGCATCGATCGCTGGATCGAGCTCCGGCACGCCGTCGCAACCTGGAAAGACGCGAAAGGCGACCCGGCTGCGATCGTCGCGGCGGTGGATGCTTTTCACTCCAGCATCCCCCGCGAGATCAAGAGCGTCGCCAGAAGCTCGAACATGCAGTTCGACGCCTTCCTGAAGCTGATGAAGACCTTCGATCTTTCAAACCGTCCCGTCCTCGAAGCGTCCTCTCCGACCCTTTGACCTCCTATCCGCTCGTTCGAGGACCTCGACCGTGAAATTCAACCTTTCCACGCCGTACACCCTGGAATATCGGACCGCGAAGTCGCGGCTTTCGCGCACCGTGACGCTGGCGGACCGGTTCGACGTGGAGATCCCGGAGATCTCGCGGTTCGACGAGGACGATGCCCTGCGCGCGCGCTTCGTTCCGTACGACCGCTACCAGAAGGAGCGCGAGCGCCATCTCAATCGCGAGAAGAAGCATATCGCTCTCCTCAACAATGACATGCATCTGCGCGGGTTCGACGGTAGGCTCTGGGCCGATTGCGCCAGCGATAGCCGGACGCAGACACCTGACCTCCTCGCGGACGTGCTCCGGATCGGAGAGGAACGCTACTATGGCAGCGATTATCCGAACCGCATCATCCAGAACCATGTCTCCAAGAATGGTCGGGCTCATCCCGCCGGCGGGTTCCTCCACTGGCTCGACACAAACGAGGACAACAACCGTCGCAAGCGCTTCCTGATCCTGCGAAGTGACGGCGAGGCCACCGTCGAAGGCGCGGAATACGCACGCCCCGACAACATCGCCGAGATCATCGACGACCAGCGCGACCGCGTTCGGCAGGAGGTCACCGACTACGCGCAGAAGAACTTTGTCGTTCAGGATGGCCGGCTCTTTGCCGCTACGCCGCCTCCGGTTTGGATGGTGGGCGCCGAGCCCAATTGCGTTTATCGCGGCGCCCTGCGAGCGGCGAAGCCGATGCCAGGCCGCGTGCTCTTTCGCATCGATGACAAGGCCGGGTTCGAAGGGATCATCCCCCATATTTCGGCAGCGAAGCACTACACGCCGTTCTACGAGGATGTGGAGATATTTGCGGCCGATCGGACCTATCTGGCAATCGATCAAGTGCATTTCGCGATCGAGGGGTTGAGGGGAAAGCTCACCCTCGCGGCCACGGGCTTTTCTGACCTTCCGGACGAGACGCTCCATCTCTGGAAAGAGTTCCGCAGGGCGATCAATGCCTGGGACCCGATCGACGCAGATCCGGGGAAGATCCATGAGCTCGGGAAGAGCTTCATCGACGCGGTCCCGAAGACCAACAATGTCAAAACCGCGCTCGGCCCCGACTTCAAGGCCTTCTGCGCCCTCATGCCGATGCTCGATCTCAGGCCTCGGATCAAGCCGGAAGATGATCCGGAACTTGCGAACCTGACGCTCTGAGGCCTGACTAATGAAATTCTCCGTCGCCTTCGAATACTCCGTCGTCTACTTCCCTCGCGGCGCGCGCAGGCCCCGCGAGGAGATCCTCTACGCGACCAGCGAGATCGAGATCCGGGAGCTCGACGGGGACTTCCACTCTCCTGATGCGTTCGTCGCCAGGAACCCCACGGAGAATGCCCTGAAGGTCTACCGTGAGCGCGCCGAGCAGCAGAACCTCGTCGACTGCCTTGGCCGGCTGAGTGGGGACATCCATCTCCGGGGCCATGATGGCGTGCTCTGGGAAGACACCTGGCGCACCGCGTCCGAACGCTTCTTCGATATTGACGGCCCGCAGCTGCGCGAAGGCGCCGATATCCATCGCGATCCCGACTTCGCCCGCCGCCTCCGCCTTTACAGCTCTTCACGTCCGGATAGCGAGCCGCAAGCAGGCGCCATTCACTGGCGGCGCTGGGGGCCGAGGCAGGATGCACGCGCAGAATTGCTCGTCCTGCGCCAGGCCGATGAAGCCCGCATGCCGGGACGCTCGAAGGATCTGGAGCGCCCCATGAAGGAGCTGATCTCCAGCGGCCTTGATGGGGCGCGCAGAGACGTCGAGACCTACGTCCAGAGCCATTTCCTGTGGGCTCACGGAAGCCTTCATATGAAGGTCCCGCCACCGGCTCGCTCCTTCAGCCGGGAGAACGGGTGGTTCGCGATGAAGAACCACATTCGGGGATCAGATGCGCTCGCCAGTGGGGCCTATTTCCGCTTCGACGAGTACGATCAGGTGAAGCAGATGTCGGAGAAGTTCGCCGGCCGTGCTCGCCAGGTCGCTGACTACCTTGGCGGAGACATCCAGGCGACGTCCGTGGACCGGGACTACATGGCCATCGACAAGGTGGATCTGGGCATCAGAGCGTTGCGGCGCTCTCTGCATCGGCTTCACGACGGCTTCAGCGAGCTTCCGGATCGATGCCTCGAAAAATGGATGCAGTACCGGCGCCTGGCCGATTCCTGGTCGCCCGTAGAAGGGGATCCGCGCAAGATCATTGAGGCCTTCATTGAGTTCCGGGACGCCATCCCGCGACAGGAGAAGATCGGCAGCCTCGTCTTCGACCAGCTCTCGATGCAGTGCCTCCCTTTCCTGGAACAGGCGCCGACCCTCGACTTGCGAGAGCGGGTCCGGCCCGTCGACGACATCGAGCTTGCTGCGCTCTCGCTTTAGACGATAAGCGGGCGGCATGAAGATCCATGTCACGATCGAGTCGCCCGTCACGCATATAGCGGCTCGCGCGCGCTTTGAGCGGACCGACCTGGTAGTCGACTCCATCGAGGTCGAGATAGCGGAGATATCGGCGAGCGATGCCATCCCCGCGCTGTTTGCTGAGATCACACCCGACGGCCGCCAGCATGAAGATCGACAGGCCATCGACCTCTTCGGCAACGACCCTCGCTTGCCGGTGATCTCGAACAGCATCGAGCTCAAGGGCTACGGCGGCACACTGTGGGTTGATGCCGCCCGCGACAGTCGAGAGCGCTACTCGGATCTCGCTGCCAACAGGCTACGCGGAAAAGACGCTCCGGAGCTCATAACCTACGTCAGCGAGGACGGAGCCTCGCTCCCACCCGGCGGTCTCCTCCACTGGCTCGATGAACACGCAGCTCATCAACTGTGGAGGAAAGAACTGATCGTCCTTTCCGTCGGCGGCCCGGCTGCGATGCCCGGCAACGCGCTGCGTGAGCCTGCGAATGTCCGCGAGATGGTCCGCGATGACCGCGAGCTGAACCGTGCGACGATGGCGCGCTACGTGCGCGACAATTTCCTGGTCATCGACGGCCGGGTTCACACCCGAACGTTGCCGCCTGGCTACTGGGTCGGGAAGGACCTCCGTGACGTGGCTGTGGGTGTTGAGAGAAAGGTCGGTCCCTTCCCCGGGCGCGTGTGGTTTCCCCTCACCGACACGGAAGGTTTCGAGGCCTTCACCGCCGATCTGCAAGGCCGCGGCCATCGCAACATCTTGGCGATGGCTCCGGTGGAGATCCATCACGCCGAGCCAGAACTCCTGGCCCTTGACCAGGTCCACCTCGGATACGCCGCGCTGCGCTACGGTATCGCAGGCTGCGGATCGAGCTTCGGAAATCTGCCTGACGATGCCCTCCTGTGCTGGATGGAGCTGCGCAGGGAGGCCCGGCGCTGGTCAGCGGTCGATGGGCATGCCCAGCCGCTCTACGACCTTTTGGAGAAGCTTGAAGGGCTCATCCCACGGGATGCGAAAGAGGCGAGCGAGGTCTTCGGCATCCACGCCCACGCGTTGATGGCGCAATCCAAGGCCCTAGACCTCAGGGAGCGCGTTGCCCCCGGAGACGATCCCGAGCTCGCCGGACTGCAGATCTAGCGAATGCCCGAAGGCTTCGCCCCGACAGCCCGAATGAGCTGGTTTACGCTCTCCATAGCGGTGTCCGTGATCAACGGCGTCAGCGGGGGGCGCGTCGCTGGAGCCCGGCTATTGCCCATGGCCTGCGCCATGCCAGGGCTCATCATCAGGTCGATCATCTCTTCCCGGGCACGGTTCATCTGATCGTATAGACCGGAGCCCGTACGGCAGTTGATTGCGAACTCGGCGTGGTGGGGAAACAGGCACCCGATCCCGGCAATCTCAAGCAACCGGCCGTGCTGATCCTCAAATTCCTTGAGCCGCTCGAAGAGCGCTCGTTGGCCGGCATCCATCGCTTCGGTCGGGAGCAGCGCGTCCACCTTGAAGACCCAGGTCGTGCCCTCCGCATCGAGAGAGAAGGGACAGTCCAGCACCGGATGCTCGATCTCGCCGCTCGGAGTGATTTCCCGCGCCGTCGACTTGCAGCAAGCTGCTCCGTCCTGGCCACCGTAATCGTTGCGAACCTCTCCGAAGACCAACCCGTCGCGCAGCGCGGTGGCCAGCCGACGCTCTGGGAAGTGAGAGGCCGGCAAAAGCATAAACCCCATGAGCCCCATGACGCGGTTTGCTGCCGACCATGAGCCGGGCGCGGCCGAATTGATCGCTCGCCGCTTGTGAAGCAGCCGTTCAGCGATCGGGATGTCACCAATCATGGGCGAGGAGGCATGCATCGCGATATGACGGTCGCGATGGAAAATATGTGAGGCGAACTTGACGATCGCGACGTTGGCGTCCGGGAAGGCTGAAATCGACCCGAGCTCAAGAGATTCCCGGAAATTCCTTGGCGAGTGCGGGCGCGGCGACCGCGATCGAAGCGCGTAGAGCAGCGTGGGATTCTCCGAGAGAGATGTCTGAAGTTCGTCGAGCTTTCGACGGAGCCGAAAGCCTTCGATCGGCTGCCCGGCTCGCAAGATCGCGTCCGCGGCGGCGGCGAGCTCGGCGTCACAAACCCGCATGACGTCGGGTACCCCGACGATGCCCGCGACGGGCACCTTGCCGTTGTCGTCACTCCGACGGCCGATCACCGATTTCCCCTTTGGCGATTCTTGTAGACATCACGTTTTCAACTTCGGAATATACGCCCCGGCCTGGGGCACTCACATATGTTAAAGTCCAGCGCCTCCAGGGTCCGATTATCAGTACGCGCTCTATTGAAAGTGGTTCCAGCAGGAACCAACCTAATTTTTTGTCGGCGTACAGATAGCTGCGTGAATTATCAACAGCTTATGACCGCGAGCCATCGAATGGAGGCGTTTCTCCAGAGGGGCTCTAAACTGGCCTTCCCGATAGTTAACATGAAGTGTGACGCAAGTGCCGTCGTGCGTCGATACACAACTGCGGTATTCCGATAGCAAAACCACGGAGCGTTCGCAGCTGCAACAAGTCAGCAACGTGGTAATTTGCACCTGCTCAGTGCAGGATCGTGGTAGGTCCGCGAACTGGAGTCGCTGTGCAGTTATGACCGTCTATGTCGACGACATGGCAGCCCGCTATCGCCGCATGGTCATGTTCCACATGATCGCTGATACGGACCTTGAACTTCATGCGATGGCCGATCGGCTCGGTATCGCGCGACGCTGGTTTCAGGGCGATCATTACGACGTGAGCAAGGGAGCCAGGGAGATGGCGCTTCGGAGCGGTGCGATCGCAATCACTTTTCGCCAGCTTGGCTGCATGGTCGCCAATCGAAGGGATACCGGTAGCCTCGGCGACCCGATGACAGCGGTGGCGCTTCGGCGCCAACTTCGCGCAGAAGCTCGGCACGCAGAATCCCTTCCCTTGTAGCTCGCTGCGGAACTCCACCGGCGCGAAACGAGGTAATGCTGCCTCGAGGCGCTTGTTCCAAAATGTGCGCTGAAAAATGAAGCTGCTACACCGCCGGCGCCTGCGGGGACAAAGCCTGCTCTGGCGCGATCCGCAGGCTTGCCTTTGCCTCAGAAATCCAGGCATCGAAAATCGGCTGCCGGTCGCGCTTGTAGCTCACGATTGCGGTTCGAACGGGTCGCCCGTCCATCCAGGCCTGAAGATGCGACACCAGATCGATCTCCTCGGCACCCTCCACAACGATGGCTCCGCTCTCAACCAGCACGACCTGGCTAGGCGCCACGGCTGCAACGGAGACGTCGGATGAGGCGATCCCGTCAATCTTCCCCTCGCAGTCCTCGATGTAGCCACCCTCAGGCCATTCCGGCGGCTCTAGGGCGAGATACTCAAGCCAGTCGGCACCCGCGAGCTTGAGCTTCCGCGCTCGTGGCCCCACGGCGCTCTCAAAGGGCACTTCCAGCTTCAAGCCGCGAGCCTTTGCCGCATCGACCGCCGCCCCGACGTTCGCGAGCGGGATCGAAACAGCTGCCGAGATCGTGTTTCGGCGCTTCATGAAGTCACGGGCGTAGTCGAGAAAGTCGTAATGCCCAGGGATCTGGCATCCCTCCTCCGGGGCCCTGACCCAGCCGGAGAGCACGACGATCTCGTCGGCGTCCTCAACCTGGTCCTCGCCGAGATCCTCGACCTCCACACCACGGAACCTGAGGAGCCACTCATCAACCCAGCGCGACCCGTCCTCCGGCCAATAGCGGGCATCAGCCATAAAGGCCTTCCAATCCGCCCCTGTCATCTTCAGCGCCATCGACCGATTCCGCCTTCCCGTCTTACGATAACGCCTCACGCTGCCTGAGGCGAAGCCATAGCGTGTCTGGATCCCGAGCCCGGACTGGCCAGTGATGTCCGACGAGCTCCCTGCCGCTCCACCAGGTTCGCTCGAAGCCTGTCGAGCCCTCCTGATAGGCTCCCGGCCAGACCTCCCTGACCTTGGTCATGGCCGCTTCAAACCCGCTGACCTTTAGCTTCGGCCCGAGTTCCGGATACCGGTCTCGCCGCGACGCCATTAGGCCATCCCGCCATCGATGAGGTTGGTGACGTCCCGCGCGATCGCCGCCGGTGCCCTCAGCGTCGCAAGCCCATCGGCGATGATTTGCTCCACCGCCTCAGCGGTTGGCGGCCGCGGATCCAGCTGCGGATAGTCCGGGTGCCTTCCCGGAAACAGCACCCGCTCCAGGCGAGCCATGGCGCGATCGTGCACGGATCCTGGAAACCGACCGATCGACTGCCAGGCCGAACGGCACGCGCCAACCGCGCGGTCGAGCTCCGCTTGCAGCTTGCGCTCGCGCCGCTCGGCAACATTGAGCGTCTGCGCGGCTTCGCTATCGGGAAGCGCGGCAACCAACCCGTCCAGTAGATCAGCGAGAATGCCGGGATCGAAGCTTGCGCCGCCCCTGACCTGCGCGCTTGCGATGCGGGCCCGCGCAACCAGGTCTATCCGGCGCTCTTGTTGCTCGCGCATGGGTCCGTCCACGCCTTTCATTCCTTGATCGGGGATTTGATCTTGAGGTCCGTTTCGTTTGGATGAATCACTGCGAGGCCAAGCGACGGACGAAACAAGGATCCCTCCAAGGATCAACATCACGATTCCTGAGAGAATCCTACAATTCGAATCTGCCGGTTCACGGAATTCTTCTGAACCGGTGCTATCTCCTCCAACAACGCGCATGGTCGACGGAGTGGTTTGTGGTGGGTCGTGAAATCGAGGTTTCCTCCGAGGAGCCTTCCGTCGAGCGTCTGACGCGGTCGCAGCCTCTGCAGGCTGGCCAGTACTGGAAGGCGGTCAAGGCGATCCCGGAAGAGGCGATCACTGAGGGGATGGTCCTCCTGATCACTTCGATCCGCTGGGCTCACGACGCTCCTCACACCATCATCCTGCGGCCGCACCCGTCTCACTATGACCACCAGGTCCAGGTTGAGGTCGGCGCCGATGGCGACAAGCGACGCCAGTGGATCAGGCTCAAAGAGCATCGCTTCCTGCTCGACGACTTCCTCTCCAAATTCGTGCCCGAGCTCGACGCCGAGGCAATCCGCGAGCGTGAGATCAAGGACGCCCAGCAGAGGATTTTTGACCTTCAACAGGAACTGCTGGACGGTCAGCGCGATCCGCTCGTGCTGGCTGCGGTGGTCGAAAGCGAGCTCGCCAAGCAGAAGCCGAAGGTGGAGCCCGCTGCCTCCAGCGGCACAACGGCAATCGCGGTTTCGCCAGCCTCCAGCCAGGAGCTGAAGCGCGTCGCTACCGGAACGCTCGCGGAGACCCTGCAGTCCGGCATCACGCCCGAGAAAATCGAGGCTCTGAAGATTGCTGCCGAACGCGAGCATCAGGTCGCGACGATCCGCGCCAACTGGGTCAAGGGCAAAACCGAGAAGATCGGCGAAGCCGTGACCGCGATGACGCCCTATTTCCAGGAACAGGCAGCTGCGGCGCTGGCGCGAACCGAGGACGTCCGCTCCTACGTCGCCCGCATGATGACGGGCATTGAGACGCTGGATCTATACGTCGGCAAGAACGTTTCCGTTCGCCGGATCCGCGACGGCGAGAGCGCGCCTCGCAACGTCCCGCTGACCTTCGTCCAGCGCAAGCTTCTCATGGACGAGGAGCTGTCTGTCTATCTCGACGTCGATCATCAGTTCGACGTCTCGCGGCAGGAGGAGTTCTTCCGTGCCCTTTGCGAGCACGATGGCTTGGTCGATCAGATTTTCCCGACAGAACGCTGCGTCCTCGTGATGGCAACGACGCGCCGGCACATCGACTACAGCCACCCTCTCATCAGCGCGGCGATGAACGAGGCCAACGCCGAGGTCTTCATGCTCGTGCGAGACGGGATGCGTATCCACCGCGTCGTCTCCCCGGTCGAAAGCCATCTCGCCACGGCCCGGCTGTTTCCTAATACCGACGATCACAAGGCGACGTTCCGGGGCATCGACGGCTCCCACATGAAGATCGACGACGTCGCCTACACGGACAAACTCGCCCTGCATGAGGCACAGGTCCTCCACTACAAGCGCTTCCTGATCCTGGCTTGCGGCCTCGACCATCGCGAGAAGCTCTTCGGCGACTTCTACGAGGGCCCGGCCTCCTTCGAATTCGTGTCGCTCGGGTTCCAGGAGAAGAACTGCCGCTTCCTGTTCGATGACAGCGGCCTATTGCTCACCGAAGGCCGGCCGTCGGTTCGCGACTGGATCAAAGAAAAGAACAGCTATCTCCGAAGCGGTTCCCGCGTCCTTGTCTCATGGTACGGGATCATGGACGAACGCACCGCTCCGGGAGCCTGCTTCCCCTCGCGCGGCGATCGCGGCTTCGAGATGCGCTATCGACCCGACCGGCCCGTCGAGGCTGTGATCGCCTATCGCGACGGCGCCGAGCTCTACGCCAACGCCGATGTCAGCGGGTCTTCACGCCTGGGCGATGATCGGAGCTTCCAGGCCAAAGTCCGCCTCACCAAGGATGAGAAGCCCTGGGACCACGAGCAGCTCGGTTATCTTTGCCTCGATGCCGTGACCGAAGGCGACCTTGTCCACTATCTGAATAATCGAGCGTCGCGGAAGGACCATGTCCATTTCATCCGCTTCTTCAAACATGCGATCCGGTTCGTGCGTGCGGAAGCGGTAACCGAAGCCGACACCCGCAGACGCCTCCTCGAAGCGCTGGCTGAAGGCAACATTGCGACGGGCGCGGCGGCCGAGGAACTCGTGTCGCGGGCCGTTATCGCTTGGCGCGCGGCCCAGCGAGGTGCGCCGCTCCCGGTGTTCGAAGGAGACACCCCGCCGGCAGCCTGGAAGTCGCTTCTCGACCAGATGTTCATGCTTTCGAACGAGGGCGACGCAAGGGTCACGCAGGCGGAATCCTTCGTGCGCGCACTCGGGCTCGCGCCGCTGCGCCTCGTGCTCTCGGGCAACGCCAAGCTCGTCATCTACGCTGCGCCCTCAGAGGACGAACGCGACGACCGCCTGATCCAGCACCGGTGGGTCCATCGGATCACGCTTGAGCTTGGGAAGACCAAGCTGATCGAGAAGGCCCGCAGCTGGAGCGTTCTTACCGCTCGCGCGGCCGCGGAGACCGTGATCCACCAGTGGCCTGATGCCGAGTCCTGGACCGGACATCCCGACGTCTTCGCGACCTTCCATCAGAAGGCCCAGTTCTTGGCCCCCGCCGAGGGCTGCATCGATGTTATCCGCCGCCTCGGAAAGCCGAGCTCGTTGTGGTTCGAGCACTACTACAAGGCCTGGTCGCTTGAACGAGCCAGGCTGACAAAGAGGTTGTCTCGCGTCGTCGAGCCGGATTTCGTGCTCCCGATCGGTGTCAGCGGCGCCGCCGGTGACCTGCGCTACACCTGCCTCGTCCTGCGTCATCCGGTGGAGTTGATCCATCACCTGGCACCGACCGATGAGGATCGCGCTCGTGTCAGGGCAGCCTATCTCTCGCTCTACAAGAACAAGGAGGGGGCTGCGGAGCGCTTCGAAAACGCAATCAGCCGGCCAGCGCCGCGCTGGGAGGTTGCCGAAATCTATCCGTCCGCTCAGAAGGCGCTGGAAGGCGAGTTTGGCTTCACCACCCATTGGCCTGTGGCCGAGCGCGTGGATTACGACCCGATGCTCGGTCCTTGGCTCCGGCGTTGGCTCGCCGCGCGCAGCAAGCAGCACTATGCGTGGCTGGCCGACGGCCTGGACGCGAACGCTGATTCTCTCGACGAAATGCTGGGAATCAGGCGTCCGGCCGACTGGGACCCGATGACCGCCTCGACGGTGAGCATCCGCGTCCAGTCGAAGACCGTCGCCACCTTTATCGAGATCTACCCCGCATCCGCTGAGAAGCGAGCAATCAGCATTTACTCGTCGAACTCATGGCTCGATGAGGCCAAGGCCGGGTTCCCGGGCGCGAACGGCGTCCAGGCTCATTCTGCGACCTTCGCGACGCGGTCGGAGGCCCAGGCCTTCGTCACGCGGTCAACGGCCTCCGATGTGCAGATTATCCCGGCCTCTGAACGCCCTGATCTGCCCCAGGCCACCAAGGGTGCCGAACGCTGGTATCTCGGCGAACCGACAGCCTCGTAGACGCGCAGGCGCTTCGTATTCCCAGGATTGACAGCCCTTAATCGGCCGCGGCAATCCTGGGCTCATGATCCATCACAAGCTGATCGACGGACTGCGTTACCGGGAGGATGGCATCCCGGTCATTTGCCTCAGCCCGAACGCCCCGCGCAGCGCCATCGAGGCGACCGCTGAGGATTTCGCCCGGCGCATGGAGAAGGCTGCCGTCTTCGTCTTTGAGAACCTCCCGGTGGCGCTCGACGGGGAGGGTTCAATCGATCTGCCAGGCCTTGAGGCCGAAGAACAGGAAATGTTCGCAGAGGGCCTTATACCGCTGCCCTTCGAGACCTGCTGGTTCGAAACCAGCGTGACGATCGCGCCTGGTCACCGCGAGATCTTCGGCTTCCTGGTCGAGCAGCTTCCTGGAAGCGGAATTTGCGTGCGGGCATTGCGGACCATGCAGCACGCGCAGGCAATCGATATAGACGGCCATTTGGTCCGCGAATACGGCGATCTCACCGGAGAGGTCTGGCTTGTCCTGCCCGCGACAGACGGCAAAGGTTTGACCATCGACACGCGAGATCCGCTCAATGTCGGCCGCACGCGAGCCGAGCTGACGGGATCGGATTATGCCCGACGGGTGAGCGGGGAAACGGGCTTCGTCGGCTGGCTCACGCTCATGCTTTCATCGCGATCCACGCAGGTCGATCGCGTGCCGGCGCCTGACAAGTTGAACAAACAACGCATCAAGCGCGGCCGCGTCCCGATCGCGCCGCACACGATGGTCTCGATTATCCCACGAGATGTTGCGGCGCGGATGCGCGCTGATCGCGAAGATGCTCAAGGGCAGCTGCGATCGTCGCCGCGGCTGCATTGGCGTCGTTCCCATCGCCGCACCTACGCCAGCGGGAAGACATTGGTGATTCCGAGGCTGCTCATTGGATACAGAAATCACGCCGGAGCAGAGATCGCCCCGGCGCAATATCGCATCGACCTGTCCGAACCGGCTTGATCGCCGGATCAGCGCGTCCTGCGCCCGACTTGGCCATAGGCCGAGTACTGATCGATAAGTTGGCTCGATCCATCCGGATAGAGGCGGGTGCGGGTGAAGAAGGTCTGCGATTTGTCCGACCGCACGACATCCATGGCGCCTTCGCGGAACGCCGCGTACGCCTGCAGCTCCAGCGTGCGACGACGGTCTTCCGCATTGGAACTCGTGATGGCGCTCACCGCAGCAATCACGAAGGCGAGGGCCGCAAACGAAGCCGCCACAGTCGCCATCAGCCCCCTACGGCTCTCCATGAACTCCGAAAGCGGACTGCGGGGAGGACGCTTGAACGAGACGACCACCGGCGACTGGCGATGGATCGCGTGGATCACAACCTCAGGCAGATCGTCGAAATCGATCGAATTGAGGAAGTCGCGCCAGCGCTGGGGATCCTTGGAGTTCTTGCCAGCCTCGATCACGAGATTGAAGCAGCGAAGCTGGTCCTGCGCGTCCTCGACGATCTCGGAGGCTTTCGGCACGACGAGCCCGTTCCGAACTTTAAGGACGACACCCTTCAGCTCCAGGCCGCTCTTCCCGCTGACGATGGCGGCCATGATGAGTTCGCCGTTGATCTCGTCGACGCCGGGCACGATCTCGACGAAGGCAGTGCGCATGTCAGCATACTTGTTGCCCTCGGCGACGAGGTGCCAGCAGCCGTCATCGAAGGGCGCAACGAAATTCGGCGCCCGGGCGATGATGATGTAGCTGTTGGCGCGTCCTTGAAGATTCATGCGCTCACTCCTTGTACCACGCTCGATCTAACCTCGAGGATCTCAATCAATCGTGGGCCGAATTCATTGCATTCTTCGTACCCGCAGGGCGATTGAAAATTTATCGCACCGCGCGTTCCGGTCATTTGTCGCTGTCAGGGCTGTTTTGGTTCACGGGTCGCCCAAATAATTTTCCGCTGCTACAGGAAGCCTATCTGAGCCGGCCTGGAGCTGTCACCTGATGCCCGACATCAAAGTGTTGATAGTGGACGACGACCCCATAATCGGGATGTTCATGGAGCAGCTACTGGAGGATGCCGGCTTTCCGGGAGCAATGCATGCTCAGACCATCACCGAAGCGCTTTCAGAGGCCCGAGGCGGGTATGGCCTCGCATTCCTCGACATCAATCTGCAAGAAGGCAACACCGAAGCCGTAGCAGACGCGCTTTTGGCGGCAGGGACGCCGTTCATCATCACATCCGGCGCAGACCGTCCGGCCTGGCACCCCGACGCGCCCATGCTTCACAAACCCTTCGGCCTGAAAGAGCTTGAATTGGCGATCGCGTCCGTCGGGTTGGAGCCCTGAGTCCTACATTCGCATTTCAGGCGCCGGGTGGAGCTCCTGCAGCCGAACGCGCACCGCGTCGTCCATCTTGCGCCAGTTGTCGTCGCCTTCACGGATGCTGAGCCGTTCGCGGTTCCGCTTTTCCTGCTTCCAGAACGTTTCGAGATCCTCGGGCGCGACCATCGTGAGCGATGCGACGAAGATGCCTGCATAGCGCATGCGATCGGCATTCGATGCATGCAGCACCTCGGCCGGATCATGAACAGCGCCGTTCCCACCTTGTCTTGCGATGAGGTCCTTCAATCCCATGGGCCGTTTCCTTCTCGTCGGAAACCCGGACCCTACTGGCGGACCTTGAATAGGACCATGGCGCAAGGATCCGTCATCCACCGGGTACCTCTCCAAGGATTTGTCTCTGATTCGTGTCACCCGGTGGACAGCGTCAAGGATTCTTGTTGATCCCGCCATGGATTCGATTTGCAATGTTGCATCGAGGTAACGTGGAGTCGTTCGAGCGTGATGCCGTCCCTGTCCGGAGCAGGCCGAGTGGCCCTAGCCGCCATCATCTCTTCTGCCCTCGGCGGATGTGCACTTTTCCCGACCACCCCTCCGACAGCATCCGCTGAGATAAAGCCTGGGGCGCCGGCCCAGCTGCGACCATCCGGAAAGCAGCGACGCTTGATCGCGGAGGCGGTTGCGCGCGAGGCGCGAAAGCAAGGCTTGCCCGAGGACCTAGCTCTCGCCGTCGCCAAGGTCGAAAGCTCATTCAATCCGATGGCTCGCTCGTCTGCCGGCGCCGTGGGTGTCATGCAGATCCTGCCACGGACGGCGAGAAGCCTCGGGCATCGAGGATCGATCCGCGACCTGTTCAGGCCTGAGGTGAACATTCGCTACGGCGTCGCGTACCTCAAGCAAGGCTTCCTCGAAGCTGGACCACGCTGGGCCGTCCTTCGCTATCATGGCGGCCCGAACACGCGCATCCATGGGCCGCGCACTCAGGGCTACGCGACAAAGGTTCTGGCTTTCGCCAATCTGCCGGCCGATGGATGGATCGAGCGCGGCACCGTGCAGCTCGCCATGGCTGATGTTGCCACGGCAGCGCGCTTCGTTCAGCAGTAGCGCTAGAGCCCGAAATCGGCGAGTTCGTCGGCGGCCTGGTTTGTCAGCGATCGAGCGATCTTCGCCTCGAAATGCTTCTGCGCCGTGGCGCGCATTTCGTCCTCGATGCCGATGGTGTCACCCCACTTTGTTTCACCGAGCACGGCGCCGGCGCCATCGAATACGATGGCCATCCAGCCTCGACGGCTTCTCTCCGACATATCCGACGTCCGCATGTTCCGACGAACGAGGATCAAGGCGTGCTCGCCGGGGCTGAACAGCTCCTTCAATTCGTCACCTGTGCCATGAGGCAGGTCACGGAAACTCCCTACCTCCCAGGCGACCGTCCGATCCGACGGCGTGTCGGGTGCAGCGCCCGCCGTCGACCATGCGCGCCCAACAGCGACGGCGTGGTCTGCCTCCCGCCCGGCCTCTCCCGCGATCCAGAGCGGCATCTTCTGAACATCGACCCCCTTCACCGCAGCCTCGAATGCCCACAAGGCATCAACGGTCGCCGTCGGACCAGATCGGAACTCGCGCACGGTGTCGCGGACTTTGACCCACGCAGCGATCGCGTCCTCAGGCATATCCAGGACCGCGGGAATCTCCGAGATCTGCTTGCCGGCAACGACGGTGAGGGAGGAACCGTCCTCGCGGAGGAAATCAGCGCTCAAGTGGTCAACGAAGGGCAGTGGCGCCCGCTCGGCCAAACCATCAGCCCGGGCAAATTCCTCAAGTCGCTCGGCGGCATCGAGGGCTTGCGGGATACGGTCGAGCGCATAATGGAGTCGATCGGTGAAGTCCGTGTGACCGCGAGCACCGATAGTGGCCCAGCGGAAGGCGCTGGCGCGCGCTGGTGCTTCCTCGATGCGAACATGCACCGATCGGACGACCTGCTCAGCTGATGGCCAGGAAGTAGGGACCGTCACCACAACAGCAAGGCGGGGCTCACCCACGGGGGCGAGGACCATGCCATCGAGCACCTTGAGCTCACTCGCCCGGCGCTGCAGGAGGCTGAGCCGGGCGGCGCCGCGATCGTCCTCAACGGCCGCGACTTCGCCCCGCGTAAACGCCGGCAGCTCAGCCGTCGTCAGTGGATGATCTGGAACGTCCTTACCCATGCCGACGCGGTCGAGCTCGTCAGACCTCAGCAGGGAGTAGTGAAGCCCTTCGCCATACAGCGAGACGTCGAAGGGATTGCCAATCGAGACAGCATCATTCGTGAGGTCCTCGATCGAACAGGTCTCTGCGAACAGACGTCCGTCGACAAGGTATACCCGACACGGCCGAGTTTCCCCCTCTGGTGTTTTGACCTGCCGAAACACCGGCGACACATGCCCGACCGTTGGATCGTCTGTGTTCGCCACCTGGCACATGAGCTCGACCGACGAGCTTTCGATCTCAGCAATCTGGAGCTGAGCGAAGGCGAGATTCCAGAAGGGCGAGAAGTTGCGCGCCCGCGGCCGGCGAACACCGATGCGATAAGCGAAAGGGATCTGGATGATCACGACCGGATCTCCATAGCCGGCGTGAGCGGCTCAACGAGAGAAGGGTAGGGAAGATTGAGCGCACGCTGCTTGATCTCCGGGTCACAAGCCTTGGAAAACGCGTGAACCGGCTCTTCCTGCGCGTCTGCATACACGAGCCGCACTCCAACGAGCTCGGGGATCGAGCCTGAGTTGATCCAGGCCGATCCATTTTCTCGCTTGTCGAGCTTCCTCACGTAGGGCAGCCCGCTCTCGACGAGAATGACGTCGACGTCCCCAGCCCGAGCTTGCTCAAGGAGGGTCACCGGGTTGACCTCCAGGAGCCTGGCAGCTCGGAAGATCTCCGAGGGCGTTGATGCTCTCGCTAGCCCCGATCGACGATCCTCGTCGAGATGGCGGGGCCTATGCTCCTGATCCGGGTAGAGCAGAGCGGCCAAGTCGCCCTTAAGCCGAGGAATGATGTCAGCGAGCGATTGTGCCGCCTGTCGATAACCAGCAATCGCCTCTTGAGCGGGCGTCGCCGGCCTCTGCGTGAAGTGCTCGACCGCAAGCGCCGTGTAGGCCTCGATTGCCAACAAGCGAGCAGCCTCCTGAGGATCGATCGTCATCTCGACGAAATTCTCGACCGCAGCGAGCAGAGATGGCACGGCATGGTTGCCGACGCCGGCGAGCGTGTCGTTCAGGCGTTTGATTGCGAGGATCTGATCGAGAGGGAGGTGCCGCGCGTGACGCGTAACCTCCTGCGCATGGTGTCGCACCGAAGCGACTGTCGCTCCGAATTCTGGGTCAGCTTGAAGGAGCTCCGGCATCAGGATCTCGACACCGTCAATCCCTTGAGCCTCGCTTAGAGCGACTGCCTCGCTGCGGTAGAGGAAGTTCTTGCCGAACCGGGACGATACAGCCTCTTCCGGAGCCGCGTCCGCGAAGCTGAAGCCGACGTGCGCTCCAGCCTGAAAGATGGCAACGGGCTCGGTGCAGCGCTCGAAAACACGACCTTCGACGATCATGAGACGGCTGGCGGCCTCAGCAATCTTGTCGCGCTCCGCCTGCACCTTGTCCTTGATCTTGGCTGCATCGAAGTAACGCAGCGGCGCCTCTATGACCTCCCCTTTGCGGGGGACGCGGGTCAAGCGGCGAAAGGGCGAGTCCTGATGCGATTCACCCCACGCTTCGAAGGGCGCATCGAGCCTTTCAGCGGGTCCCTGGTCGACCCAGAAAGATCCAGCATGCCAGCGGATATCGACAGCGTCTTCCCGCGCCCGGCGCTTGAGCAAGCTATCGACGCTATAGTCTTTGGCGCTGACGTCTGCGGCGATCCGCAACGCGACAGGCGCCGCGTCGGCGGCGACCTCCATGACCTCGATCTCCATCGAGCTGGTCACTGCATAGTTCGTGTAGCGGCCGCGATAGCCCCGGGAGAGCTGCTTCTGCGGGAATTCGAAGGGGATTTGATGCTTCACAAACATGCGCTCCGCGAGACCTCTACCTTCCCGCGCAACGACGCAAGGCACCATACCCGATGGAACTGGCCCTCAACGAACCTGGTTGTCATTCCGGATTGGAGGACAAGCCAATGTCATTGTTGCAAAGGCAGGACGGCACGTTTCGATCTGGCAGTGCGCTCGTCGCGTGCATCGCTGGCCTCTTCCTGGCCATCACCCCCCTCGTTGGAAGCATAGCGCTACTCACTGAGGGCCTGCCAGGTCCCGCCTTGAGGACATTTATGTCCGGCGTTCTTTATTTCTGCATAGGGTTCATTGCGATCTTTTCGATGCTCAAACTTCTGTCGTGGGTAAACTCGCCGCGCAGATTGAGCTGAACCTAGCTACCCCGCGACACAAAGCGATATTCCCATAGGTCACGCACGACATATTATTTGCCGCAGCAGAATGCAGTCACACAATCATGGACGAAGGGTTAATGAGCATTTGGTCCATTGTATTGTGTTGTCAGAGCTAGATTGATGTTGTCGGGTGATCCTGATTGAATAGCCTCGACCCAGAAGGGGTTTACAGGTGAGGGGAATGGCCGGCAGCGCGTCGGTTCGATTCAGCCCGTTCCGACCGAGGACGATGGCCCTCCTGGCACTCGCTGCGAGCGTGCCGTTGGTTCTGCTTGCCTCGTTCGCGGGCGTCCTGATCCTTCGGCAACAGCAGGAAGAGATGCAGGAGACCGCGCGCGAAGCGACGTTCAATCTTGCCGACACGCTTCAGCGCGAGTTCGACGCGCAGGTCAACGTGCTTAAGGTGATGGCGGCCTCAAGGGCCTTCGACAACGGGCTCGACCTCTATGAGTTTCGCGACCTCGCGGAGCGCGCTCTCACCACCCAGCCCAATTTCACAGCCATAACCCTGAATGACCTGACAGGTGTCAGGATCGCTCGCGTTCCCGACGACAGCCACATCGGCGAGCAGGCCAAGGACATCCTCAGTCACGAGTTGGTGGTGGCGACCCATCAGCCGTCGGTCGGCAACGTGACACAGTTCCCGGATGAAGGCCCTGTCTTTGCTGTGCGCGTCCCGATCGTGCGGGATTCGAAGATCAAGGGTGTGATTTCGACCACTCTAAAGCCGTCCGTCCTGGTCACGCTCCTGCAAGCGAGCAGGCTGTCGCCGGAATGGATTTCGCTCGTCATCGACGGGAATGACCGTATCGTTGCTCGCGCTGGCGATCAGGGCGATTTCGCGAGTCAGCCCGGCTCGATTGCCTCGGATCCTGCTCGCAAGGCTCGCCAGACTGCCGACGCGGGCGTGTACGCGGGAAGGACCTTGGACGGGCGCTCCACGAACGCCCACTACCGGATGCTTCCAGGGCTCAGGTGGTCTGTCCACGTCGCGATCCCCGACAAGATCTACCAGGAGCCTGTCAGGCGGTCGATCTTCCTCGCGGTCACGGCCGGAATCGTTGCCCTGGCGATCTCCGGGGTCTTTGTCATGTTGCTCCTGCGCGAGTTGCGCCGTGGACAGGAGGTCGGACGCAAGGTCGAGGACGGCCTCCGCCTCGAGGCGCTTGGCCGCGTCACCGGCGGAGTGGCCCACGACTTCAACAACCTCCTGATGATCATGATGGGCGGCGCCGATATCCTGAAATCGCGTAGCGGCGATTCCACGCGGGTGCAGATGATCGCGGATACCATCGCGTCCGCGGCGCAGCGCGGCCGACAGCTCACCACGCATTTGCTCGCTTTTGCCCGGCGAAGCTCCCACGACCCGATCAGCTTCCGGATTCAGGATCGCATCGCGCATCTTGCCGTGATGATCGAGCGAGCGATCAACCCGGATATCTGCCTCCAGATCAGCATTGATCCGCACACGCCGGCCATCCTTGCAGATCCGAATGCGTTCGAGGTCGCTCTCATCAACCTCGCAGTGAACGCCAGCGATGCGATGCCCGATGGGGGGATACTGACGATCCGGGCTCACGCCTGGAACACGTTCCGAAGCCCCAACTCCGTTTCGATATCGGTCACCGACACCGGCGCCGGCATTCCCCAGGATTTCCAGGAGAAGATCTTCGAACCGTTCTTCAGCACGAAGCCCACAGGCAAGGGGACGGGTTTGGGCCTCAGCCAGGTGCATGGCTTCGCCTACCAGTCCGGCGGCGACATTCATGTTCGCAGCGAGATGGGGCAGGGCAGCACGTTCACGCTTGTTATGCCACGTTCCAATGCACCGCCGGTGCCGTCGCCTCTTCCGATCGTCTCGAACGAGGAGGTCGAAGGCGGCCGCCTCCTCATCATCGAGGACCACGTTGAGGTTGGGTCGATAACAGGCGAGGTCCTGCGCGCATCGGGGTTCAAGGTGAAGCTCGTGGAAAGCGCGGAAGAGGCCCTCGACGTCATCGAAACAGACAAGGCGTTCGATGCTGTGCTCAGCGATATCGTCCTCGGCGATGGCATGTCCGGGCTCGACGCTGCGCCGCGGATCCAGTCCGCCTTGCCGAATGCCGCGGTCGTCATGATGACAGGTTACAGCGAAGCTCTGGCCCGCGGCGCGACCTGCGGATTCCCGCTCGTGCGCAAGCCATTCGACCAGGCGGAGGTCGTCAGGGTGATCCAGTCAGCCATCGCCCAGGGCCCCAACAAAGAAGCCGCATGACGTTCCGTCATGCAATCCTTTGCCGTTCTGCGCTCGCTGAACCAAGGACCAAGTATCGATTGCGCTTCAACCACTGTCCGTTCTACGAATCGAATCACGGTTCCTTCCGCCTGATCCGGAGCCCTCGATGCGCAGATCTCCGACCTTCGTGGTCGAACGCAAACGTTCCTTCGCCAAAGTCCTTCCGCCTGCGCCGCGAACGCATCTGCGCCGACAATCGCTCTCGATCGCAGACACCGCGCCGGGCGACCGTGAAACGCCGCTCCCGATCACCGAAGCAGAACCACAGATCACGCAACCGCCCAGGATTCTGCCAAACCTGCTTGCTATCGATCCGCTTGAAGAGAAGCTAAGGGCCGCGAAGACCAGAGGCCGAAAGCCTAAGCTGGCGGCTGGGGGCAATCAGGATAAGGCCGAGCCCGCGGCGGCCCGGCACTCAGGACCGCCGCCCGCCGAACTCTCAGTGATCCCTTGGAGCACTGAAGCCTTTCGGCCTCTGGAGAAGCGCGTCCCCCGGGACAAGGACGACCTGCCCGCCGGGCAGCGCTGGAAGCGTCGTCTGCGCCATCTGAGGCGCCTGCACTAGAAGATGTCACCATTGAGCGGTGCATGGCCCTGGCGCTGGACTTCCTTGGGCCCCAACGCCGTGTAGGCTGACCTGATCGCGGGACCACCCGCCAAGGAAGCCTTTGCCTTGACTCGCCAACACAGCGCCCCGGTCCTTCTTCGCCCGACCGGAGAGCATACCGCCCTGCGACAAATCGCCTTCAGCACCGCCCCCGACGGCGTCAGCGAAGCCGACATTCAGGCCCTCGTCCATCAGTTCCCCGGATCACTCCCGATCAACGAGATCGACCCGATGTTTGCGGGGGCCGTGTCCGTGTGCACGGAGCTCAACACGCCTGCTGGTCCGATCGACAATTTCCTCGTGACAGCATCAGGTTTACCGGTGCTCGTGGAGTGCAAGCTCTGGCGAAACCCGGAGGCGCGACGCGAGATCACCGGTCAGATTTTGGACTATGCGAAGGAACTGGCCAAATGGAGCTCGGCGGATCTCCATCGTGAGGTAAATCGACGCCTCAAGCGCCACGACAACGCCCTCCTTGAGATCGTTCGGCGGGTCAATCCAGCGGTTGACGAGATCGAATTCAACGACGCGCTAACTGCCAACCTGCGGCGCGGCCGGTTCCTCTTGCTGATCGTTGGTGACGGCATCAGGGAGGGGGTGGAGACGATCGCTGAGTACCTCAGCGGACATGCCGGCCTTCATTTCTCTCTCGGATTGGTGGAGATGCCGATCTTCGCGCTTCCTGACGGCTCAAAGCTCGCGGCTCCGCGTGTTCTCGCCCGCACATCGGTTATCACCCGCCACGTCATTGCGGCACCAGCCGATCACATCGTCGTCGAACCTGGTGAGCTGACCGAGCGGCGAGCGCCGGCGACCAGCGCCGAGAACATCGCCGCGGGTGAGGCCTATGTTCGCTTCTGGTCTGAGTTTCTGGACGGCCTGACGCTCGATGACCCGGAGCAGCAGAAACCGAAGCCGTTCAAGCTGGGATATCTGTCCTTCTCGATGCCGGCGCCGGCCGGGAGCTCCTGGCTCAACGTCTATCGCGATATGCGCCGCGGTGTGATGGGAGTTTTCTTGGCCTCGACCCGCAACACGGCCGGCGAATACGCCTCCAACCTCATTGCTGAGGACTGGGATACCGTGAGCAAGGAACTTGGTGGATCGGCTATCGTCGAAACCGATGATCATGGCCGGCCCCGGATCATTGACTACAAGGTCTTCGGCTCCTTGGACGACCCGGCGACCCGGGCGAAAGCCTTCGAGTGGCTGCGGGAGCGAACGAACACGTTCGTCAACGTCTTACGCCCCCGGGTACGATCCGCTGTCGCGGATTACAGCGCATCGGGAGCAGCGAACGTCGCGGGCTGATCCTGGGGAAAACCTTGACGTCGGCCACGACGTCACCATAAAGCGCGCGCTCCAATCGCGTTTTCTTTTGAGGAGGCGAAGCCTTGAAAGAGTCTACCGACGCGTCTGAACCACCCTCATTGCCCGATCGCCAGCTGTTCTGGGCCGAGGAGAAGTGCATGACCTCTCAATCGCCCGAATTACCTCCCGATCGCCGAGCTCCGCCCTATGAGCGGCTTAGGCAAGCGCCCTGGAGCGCCGAACTCACAACCGAATTCGGTGTCAACAGCACTCGCGCGTTCGTCGAGCTGATGAACGAGATGCGCCGCGAGGAGGGGCGCTTTCCCGTGCCGCAGGGCTCGTACCCGACCAATGCACGCTCACTCGAAAAGCTCGTTCGGGAGATGCGCGAAATTCATGCGAGAAAAGCTGGCGGCCTCAAGGCAGCCGAATAGCCGAACGTTTTAGCCGAATGGATTCTTCACCGTCGAAACGGCGGAAGCGTCGACGGTCTCCACCGCTTCCGGAAGGTTGGGCTGCGACGCGAGCTTGTCTCGCGCCTCGGCGAAGAAGCGCGCGAGCTCGGTCGCGGCCTCAAGCCCCTTGCGATCCGCTGTGAGCCGCAGATCGCCATAGATGGCGATCTCGGTCGCGCCGTTCTCGATCGTTAGGCCGGCGAGCGTGACGCTCGAAACTTCATCGGAAAATGGCTTCACCACAGTCTCCTCAAGGTCCGTGCGACCCAGCCTTCCTGCTGAGCCGTCCGCGAGGCTCGCGGCGCCGGCGATGGCAGACTCGCGAGCTTCGTCTTCGCTGCGGATGATAGCGCCGGAAAGACGTCGATCCCAGCGAGCCCTTCGAGCTCCTTGATCGAGACCGTTTTCCACTCGGCGCCCGGGCCGTTGGCAGTGATGTAGGCCGCCGCGGCCTGCCGGCGGGGATCGTAGACCGCCTTGAAGACATGTGTCGGCACCAGGACACGGTTGCGCAGGACCTGGAGATCCTTGCCGATATAGAGTGGGCCGGTGACGACATAGAGCTCGCCGCTTCGGAGGGCATACTCGCGTACTGTGGACTCGATCGACGCCCACAGATTTCGATTGTTGTCAGGGTTTTGCGGAATCATGTTCGCGAGCGAAAAGCTCTCCGCTTGGGCCATTTCGTCCGGCATGTTGCCCGACGGGGCCAAGTGGCCGCGGTCGAAGCCGGAGCGGACGTAATCCGAAAGCTCGGCGCGCTCGCCCACTGGCAAAGCCGCTTCGGCATGGAACAGGTTTTGCCGGTCGAGGCTGCGGGCGCTGCGCACACTTTCGCGGGTGAGGTGCTCAGCTGACCACAGCGCCGATCGTGTCACGCCGGAATGTAGCAGCGCGAAGGCTGAGAAGCAGAGAGGCCTGACCTTCTGCGACATCACCTGCCCGACGTCGGGGGCGACGCCGCCAGCGAAGAAAACGGGACATTGGGTTGGCGCCGCGACCGCTGTCAGCGTCGACGCGATAAGGAGGGCGGAAGCGAGGAGGGCTTTACGCATCCCCGAAGCGTGAGCGTGTTCCTTGAAACCCACAACGCGCTGACGCCCCGATCCTGGGGACGAGCGACCGGCTCCCGCCACGCGTTAACGCAATCCCCAGCGAGAAGGTTACTAAATCTTTAACGATCCGCCCGCGCATGCGATCCTTGGTGCATTCAACAATTGAATCGCCGGTCCATCGCATGATCCTTCGTTTCCTCAAAATTGCCGCGCTCCTGATGGCTCTGATGCCTTCGCCGATCGCCTTCGCCGGTAGCTCGAATAATGGCCAGATGACTTTCGGCGATGTGATGCGCCTTGGCCAGGACGGGAGCCTGAAGAAGATCATCGTGCTCGGTGAACGGGAAGCCCTCGTCGAGACGAAAGAGGGAGCTCGGGCTGCGGCCACCATGCCTCTCAATCAGACCTGGGCGACGGAACTCGCGAAGGCGGGCGTTAACGTGGAGTTCCAGGCAGCGGACCAGTCCACGCTCGGGCTTTCGCTCTCGATCTTCAGCGTCGTCGTCCAGGGTCTCGGGCTGTTCCTCATGGTCGGCCTGGTGGTCTGGCTGCTGCGCACCGCGCGAAGCAAGATGGCTGTAGCCGATTTCGTGAAGCCGCACGAGCTCAAGGATCGTGTGCTGTTCGAGCACGTCGCCGGTGCCGCGGAAGGCAAGGAAGCGCTCAAGGACATCGTCGACTATCTGCGCGACCCGTCCCGCTTCGACGCGGTCGGCGCCAAGCCTCGTAACGGCGTCCTTCTCGTCGGCGATCCAGGCAATGGAAAGACGCTGCTCGCCAAAGCCGTCGCCGGCGAAGCGGGCGTCGCGTTCATGGCTTGCTCGGGCTCTCAGTTCCAGGAGATGTTCGCTGGCGTGGGCGCCGCCCGGGTGCGAGCGATGTTCAAGAAGCTGCGAAAAGCGGCACCCGCCATCCTGTTCATCGACGAGATCGACAGCCTCGGGAAGAAGCGCTCGGCCGGCTCGTCTTCGGTCGAGAACGACTCCGCGAACACCCTCAACGAACTCCTGACGCAGCTCGACGGCCTGGCCTCCGGCAGCGGCATCGTCGTCATCGGTGCGACAAACCGCGTGGAGGTGTTGGATCCGGCGCTCATCCGCGCCGGCCGCTTCGACATGCACGTCGTCGTGCCAGCACCGGATCAGAAGGCGCGCACCGAGATCCTGAAGGTCGCCAGCCGCGACGTCGAACTCGCCGACGACATCGACTTCGTCAAGATCGCACGCGGCACCCCCGGGTTCTCTGGCGCGGATCTCGCCATCCTGGTCAATGAGGCGGCGATCCTCGCTGGGAAGCGCTCTGCGCACCAGGTCACCATGGCCGACTTCGATCAGGCCCGCGATAACAAGATCCTCGGCGGGGCGCGCGGCACGCTGATGATCGACCCTGCCGAGCTGGAGACCATCATTGCGCACGAGAGCGGGCATGCCCTGGCCAACGTGCTTCTCCCGGCTTGTGACCCCATTCACAAGGGCACCGTGACGCCGCGCGGCCGATCCCTTGGCCACATCGCCACGATGCCTCTCAAGGACCGCGTTCTGGTTACGCGAACCAAGTTCCAGTCAGAGCTTGTCGTCCTGCTCGCTGGTCGCGCGGCGGAGGAGATCTTCTTCGGCGCGGACATGGTCACCAGCGGAGCAACCTCCGATAGCGATCTCGCGACAACGATCGCATGGGACATGGTTGCCAGGTACGGCATGGGCACGAGCATGGCGAGCCGGGTCGGCTCCTCTCGCCCGCTTTCGGAGGAGAGCAAGCGGCGCGTCGACGAAGAGGTCGAAGAGCTCATCCGGGTCAGCTATGAGCGCGCGAAGGAGCTCCTTCTGGCGAACAGGCCCGCCCTGGACGAGCTCTGCGCGCGGTTCCGCGAGGAGGACACGCTTGATGGGGACGAGATCCGCCGGATCGTCGCCGAGGCCTCCACCCTTAGCGCGGCTAGCTCGGTCGATTAACCGGGAAGGCGTGCTGTACGACCTGCTCGACCAAGGCGCTGCTGCCCGCCATCATTTCCGATATCCGTGAAGCGCGTATTCTCCCCAGGCTCTGGAAACCGATTCACCAACGTCAAGCTCGCAATATCGGATTACGTCTTCGCGCCCAGCGATGCTGCGCCCGATTAGCGCAACGGCCCTGCGCTGAGCCGGATCGAGCCATGTTACCCGGTCTCTCAATCGGTCGAGCTTGCCCGTCTCCGCGGAAACCTCTGGAGAAAATGAGCCCGCGAAGCTGATAAGTGCGCGAGGAACCTCCAGCCCGTACGCTCCGACGTGAACCAGCCATGCGGGGAGCCATGCAACGAAGGTCGGGCCACTCATTAGACCGAGGAGCGCACCAAAATGGCCTTCCTGCATGTCCTCCAGCGTGATGTCTTCCCACGAATTGATCGGATGCAACAGTTCGCTAGCGAAAAATACGCCATAGAGATCCCCGATTGGAGTTGGGTCCTCTCCTCCAGACCCCGAATTCGGAAACGCCTCCCGGACCACACGCAGAATATCCTGATGATCCATCATTGACCGGCCATCTCGATGCAGTTCCGATAAGCGTTGTTGTTCTGCTCGATCTGCTTTTTGTGGTTCGCGTCACCACCCCTAAAGCACGTCGTTTCCCGCCTCGATCTCGCGATTGCGCAGGCAATGAAACTGTCGGCCTTATCCAACAAAGCTGCCCGCGTATTGGTACGAATGCAACGCGTGGTCGGTGGACTTTTACAGGCCTGGTTCACCTCCGCGTTTAACCGACGATACTGCTCCGGCCCGCAATCACCCGGTGGCGGCAGCCCTGCATCTTTGTTGAATTTGTGGACCAGCGCGGCGCCACCGCCGATCGCAACCGCGCAGCTGATCTTGTGATCGAGGCACGCCTTGGCGGCCTTGTACGCGAGAACGCCGCCTCCGACACCCACGCCCAGCTTGAGGGCGCCCGGGCTCGGCATGACAGCGGTCTGCGCCTGAGCGACGATCGGAGTGAGAAGGAGCGCGGCGGACAGCATGAGGATCTTCATCCATCCGTCATAGCAGGCATGGCTTCAAGGACCGGAAACCCAATCCTTAAAATCGACAGCACCCGCATCAACGGGCTGGCCGCATTCCCGGCGCTGGCTTCCCTGCCCAGACCAGGTGATTCGGATCGAGCTCGGTCTCGCCCTCATGGCGGTAAGCGGCCAGATGCCCGGCCTTTGCCACGGAGAAGTCGAGGCAGGTCCGCCGCGGATGCAAAATGCGCGGCTCGCCGGCCATCCAGTAGTGCCCGAAGAACACGAGCCGCTCCTCGCCGAGATCCGCGAGCCAGTCCGATCCGATTGCCTCTTCCGGCAGGAAGGACGCCGTCTCTTCGTCGACGAGCGCGGCCAAGCGGAAGGTGGTGGCTTCTTCATCCCACCACCGGACACGGGTGTTCTTCCGCTCGTGCCCATCCTTGTCGAAGAAGGTCACACCGTGCGGCAGCGCGACCTCCGGGCCCTTCAGCAGCGTCTCGGTGATCTCGTAGGCCCTGGTGCCCTTCGTGAGCGCCTGGAGCCATCCTTCCTCGGTCAGCACATGGTTCGCGTCGATCAGCCCCGCCAGCTCGGCCTGCAGATCACGGTGCCAGCAGGCGTGGATCGCCACAGCGCCGTCGAATTCGACCCAGAGCGGCAGCGAACGAAACCATGAGACGATCTCCTTGTGCAGATCGCTGTCGTTGCCAACCGCGTCGAGGAAAGCGGCATGCTGCGCGCGGTTCTTCGTTCCGCGCGTTCTGAAATGCCGGCCAGGCGCGTCCGGCACCTCGGTTGCCCATGCCACCGCGTTGAATTCGTGATTGCCCTGGATCGCCTCGGCGCTTCCGGCATCCACCATCCTGCGAACGATGCCGACGACGTCGAGCTGACGCGGTCCGCGGTCGATATAATCGCCGCAGAACACCGCCGTCATCGACGGATGGCGCCACGCGCCGCCGGTGAGCTGAAAGCCGCTCTCTGCCAGCAACGCTTCGAGCTCATCCGCGTGCCCGTGCACGTCGCCTATGAAAAGCCTGTCAGCCATGTCGCATGCCTACCGATTCAAACGAGAAGGCCGCGTCAGGCGTATCGCCGACCGGTCCTGCAAAAACGAAGTC
This sequence comes from Hyphomicrobiales bacterium, assembly GCA_930633495.1. Classification (NCBI taxonomy): domain Bacteria; kingdom Pseudomonadati; phylum Pseudomonadota; class Alphaproteobacteria; order Hyphomicrobiales; species Hyphomicrobiales bacterium. The sequence goes on from CAKNFJ010000002.1 coordinate 634,053, forward strand.
GTCGGGACGCATCATGGTCGAGACGGTTTTGATTTCCATTGTCCCGGTCGCGATGGCCAGCGCTGTCAGCGCGCCTTCTTCCCGGCCCAGGCCGAAGACGGCGCCGGAATCGAGCGCGACGACGTTTCCAAGCTTGGCGACGCGCCGCAGAGGTGTGTGTCCCACATAAACGCGGCCGATGCCCTGGACACCGGTCTCATCGAGCCTGTGAATGCGGTCGCGGCCCCAAAGCGCGACCTCCGCAACGCCTGCGTCTCCGGCTTCGAGCGCAGCGGTGAAGGCCTGCCATCTCATGCCACGCGGAACGTCAGCGTGCACCACGCCAACCATGCCGCGGTCGGTCTCGATCTCCAGTGCCAGAGGCAGCTTCCAGAGTGCATCGAGAATGTCCGAGCGAAGTTCGTCGGGAGTATCCCGCCACCACGAGAAGCCGTTCCGGCTATGGAGAAACTCCAACACGCCGGGGTGGGCATCGCCGTTTTGATAGGCCTCCAGGAGCATGCCTTCATGGTTGCCGAGGACTGCCTCGACGAAAGAGCAAGACAGGAATTTCGCCGTCCGATGCGAACCCGGGCCGCGGTCGATCATGTCGCCGACTGAGATCAATCGGTCGCAGGATTGATCGAAGTTCATCTTCTCCATGGCGCGCAGGACGAGATCGAACATGCCGTGGATATCGCCGACAATCACGTCCTTCCCCTTGGTGTTCAGGGGCAGCCGCTTCACAGCAGGCTTCGGCAGTCGCTTCAGCATTTTCCCGTCACCGCTTGATGGAATCGGACGAGCCGCGCAAGGAAATCGGCTTCAATCCACGGTGGCGCGGTATCCTGAAAGCTGCAATCATCGCCCACTGACGATCCCCCGATAGATTCTTGAAAGCCCGATGCCCCGCGGTCGTATTCCTGTGATCACAAACCTGGCCGGCCATCTGCTGGTGTCACCTCCGGGCGGCGCCTCCCGGCACATCGTCTACGTTTGCGAGCATGCCGATGCCGATCACACGGCGTTCGGCCTTCGGCTGGACAATCCCGTCCCCGAGCTCGACTTCAGCCAGGTTCTCGTGCAGCAGGAGGTCATCACCCCTGAAGAGAGCCTCATCCTCCCCGATGAGACCAAGCGCATTCCGGTCCTCCATGGCGGTGACAATGACGGCCGCCGCGGTTTCATCCTGCATTCGAGCGACGTCTTCCTCCCTGATCAGACCCAGAAGATCAGCGAGATGATCTCGCTGACGCGCACCCCTGATCTCTTGCGCGCGATCGGCCGCCGCAGCGGGCCGCGACGCGTCCTCTTCGCGATCGGTAGCCGTGCCTGGTCGCCTGGCGCGGTGACGAAGGAGATCTTCGAGGGCGACTGGCTCGTCTGCCCCGGGGAGCCCGAGATCGTCTTCGGTGCCAACCCGGAGGAGCAATATGCGATGGCGCTCGCACATCTCGGCTTGAACGCCGCGACCAGAATTTCTGCACCCGGCTTCGCCTGAATGCCGATCATCGCACGCAACCACAGGCAGGATGCCTGGCAGCCGCTGAAGGACTGGCCGTCGGACACCTATGTCCAGTGGGGCGGGCGAGGCGTGGTTCTGCGAGCGGACGATGAGGGCGGCTCCTACTCGACAGCGTTCTTCGAGGCCATGCCCGCCGGCGGCGGCTTCATCCGCGGCGAAGGCAAGTCGATCGAAGAGGCAGAGGCTGATGCGTTCGCTCGCTTCGCGAAGGAGGACGCTTGCCGGCCTCATCGCTGGGGGCGCCGCGGCTACACCAATGGCGGTGCAAAATGCCTGCGTTGCGGGTCCTTCAGGACGGCCTTCAAGCCGATCTACGAGATCGGAGCGTGGCGCGCTCCGCTCAGCGCGACGGAGCTATCCCTGCTGCAAATGGGTGGAACGCGTCAACGCGCAGATGACGCGCCCGATGTGAACCGGCGCCGGAGGCACCTCTACCTGCGGGCGCGCCTTGCTGGTCTGACGATCCCCGACGCCGGCGATGAGACTGACGAGGACGAATTCGAGCAGATCTGCCGCGTGTTGGTCGCTCGCTGGTTTGCCTCGCGTCTGCCGGAAATGACCTCGACCGAGGAGCGTCCGAAGTCATCGCTGATGGGAGAGGTGTTCGACCGCATGCACCTGCGATCGCTTATGCGCGACGCGATCGAGCTCGGGTTCCTGCCGCCGGAGATGGCTCCGGCCTAGGCGTCGTGCAGCCAGAGGAATTCCTCGAAGATCGCTCGATCAGAGATCGCGACGACGCGATTGCGATCATAGGTCCTCGCCCAGGCTGTCTTCTCGCCGCGAACTGAGTTGGCGATATGGGCTTCCGACAGGGACCCGAGCTTGGCCCAAGCATCCTCGATGGCGCTGAGCTCGGATCGCAGCTTGAACTGCGGATAGGCCTGCGCCGGCAGCGGCTGGCGCAGCGGAAGGGCGCCACGCTTGTTCAGTTCCGCCTGCAGCGCCTGCGAACCCGGGCCGCCGGCCATGGCGAAAAAGCGATCGTCGACGAGAAGACCGCCTTCGGTCTGACCCATGAACTGCATGTGGGCAAAATAGACGATGCGCGGCGCGCTCACGGGGGCGACGGTGCCGCGCGACACCTGGATCAGGTGATTGATGGCCTGGAACAGAGAAATGCTCACAACGATATTCCTGAAATCGAGATTGGTTCGCAGTGTCCCGGCGGGTGCCGGACGGGTCAATCCGCGGGACCGACTTGCCCGTGGACGGGCGCTCCTGCCTTGCGTCGGCTCGACCTATCTTCGAGGACAACCAACGCCGCGGATGTCACATGCCGATCCTTTCAGTTCCCTTCACCTATGAGGCGACCGTTCGCTACAAGCGGAAGCGATCGACTTCGAAAGAGTGCTTTCGAGCTGAAATCCCGGTCTCGATCGCAGAGGTGGCCGATCATGACGCTCCCGTCGCGATCCGGACCAAGGACAAGTGGGCGCGTCCGGTCGAGCAGACCTACCGCTGGCGCGACGGCAAGCTTTGGACGAAGGAGCTGGTCCGGGAAAAACCCGTTTCCCTGAAGACGTTCATCGACTCACTCGGCGGGACGGGTCACGATCTCAACCCCACTTCAAGGCACTCCGACCGCCAGATCGAACGCGAACTTGATATCCAGGAGATCCACGAAACCGACCGGGAAGAGATCGAGCGGAAGGTCCGCCTCGCAGCCTCCGAGATGATGTTCATCGACGGCCTGCAGTGGAGCGTCGTCGACGAGCCGTTCCTCGCGGCCGACATCGAGAGGGACTATCCGAGCATCCGACTGATCGAAGGCTCCGAGCGTCGGCCTCCGCACCAATCGTTCCGCCTGGACGAGCTCGGGTTCATCAAGGAGATCTATGGCGATCGGATCGGGCGCGCGAAGCACCTCCAGGAACCCGAGCAGATCGAGATCCTGATCCCGGAGGCGGTCCGGCGCCGTTTCGAACCAGATCTCCTCCTCGCGGCAGCCCGTGAAACCGTGCGCACCATGGCCGATCGAATTCCGCTGCTCGACGTCCCCTACTTCTCCGCCTTCGCGGACCTGCGAGACAGCACGCACGCGCTTGAGCACAAGCTGCGCACCGATCAATCGGCCGATCTGAGCGAGCTGTCCGAGAAGCTGCGCGACGCGCTGCTGCAGATCACCGCCGACCAGCAAAGGCATGATCTCGGCGGGGCCTGGTTCCAGGACGACAAGCTTCGGGCTCTGTCCCGCGTGGAGCGGTATCTCGGGGAAATCGAGCTCGGTGCGCTCGAAATGAAACTCTGACGCGCGTACGATCGCATCCTCCGCCCGGGGGACGCGATGCCTTTCCGATTCAACATGCTTCTGCAGGACGCTGGCATAGAGCCTTCGTCAGTCCGACTCCTTCGCCACCAGGACAACCGCTCAGCCAAGGGACGAAGCCCCTATGAGCTTTGGCGGGACAACCGGCCGGCGTTCGAAGAATACCAGCGCGTCCAGACCTTCTCGAACCGCGCCAAGCTGCAGGCTTCGTTCTGGGCCTCTTTCGTCGTGACCTCCACCGGCGAGACGTTGTTCGCCGGGCTCTACAGCTGCCAGTACAGCGGGATCAACGAGGTCGACATTCCCTGGCCCCACGCCCCTGGCACTGATGCCGCCGGGACGCGAGACATCTATGCGCTCGAACTGGATCTGCGCTTCGAAGACCTGCAAGGCCGGCTGGTGATCGAGTGGGGCCTTGGTGGGCGAGCTTGGATCCAGCGCGCCGATTTTCAGGAAAAGGCCGTAACCGAGATCTGGCGATCATTCAGGGAGCCCGAATTCCCAGGCTTCACGGAGTTCATAGCCGACCTGTCATCGATCGAGCGATTGCCGGCGACCTGGTCGACTGCGCTCGCGGCTGTGAAAGGCGTCTACCTGCTCACATGTCCGCGCACCAAGGAGCAATATGTGGGCTCGGCCACCGGCGCTGATGGCTTCTATGGCCGTTGGCTTACCTACCGCGACGGGCATGGCGGCAATGTCGGGCTCAAGAGCCGCGATCCGAGCGACTATCGCGTTTCCATCCTGGAAGTCGCCGGCGACAATTCGCTTCCAGAGGACATTCTGACCAAGGAATCCCTCTGGAAGCGCAAGCTGCAGAGCGGGGCGATGGGCTTGAACCGAAATTGATCAGGCCGCCGGCGCCAGTCGGGTGCGCTCCTCGAGGAGAGTGGCCGCGCTCGCGATCAACACATCGATGTTGTTGAGGTCCGTGACGGCGCGCGCGTCGTTCAGAAACGGTTCTGAGAGCTTGAGCTCGCCGCCCTCGATGGTCCATGTGCCCAGAAAATGCGGGAAGCCCGTCAGGCCGACCAGAAGCTTCCCGGCTACCTCGCGTTCGCTGCGCGGCGCGCACACATCCAGGTTGTTGGCGTAGTCGCGATGGAACTCGCTCGCACGGAGACGCGAGGGCGCACCCGGATCGCCGTAGCTCACGAGGTGACCATTGGGATCGCGTCCAAAACGCGCGATCGAGATCGAAGTGATCGTTCCCTCGCGTGTTGAGGCCATGACCTGGTACTGACCGTTCTGACAGTGCAGCGTCACCAGGGCCCATTCGCGACGGATCGAGACGCTGACAGTTTTGTCCAGCTCTTCAATCTCGAAGGGATCCCGGCCCGAGGCGTTGTCCCGGGCGAAGTCGATGATCGACGTCAGTGCGCCGAGGCGCTCTGTGAGCCCCGACGCGTGTGCGGTGAACTCCAGCTGGTCCAAGAATGCGCGAGCGGCCGTACCCGGCATTCCACCCTCGCTCGCCGCCGTCACCATCGCGACCTGGCAGATGAGAGACTGGGTCGGGTCAGCACAGTAGTTGATGTAGGTGCGCCTGCCGATTTCCAGCGAGCGCTCGACGATCTTCGTATCTTCCGTGGTTGCAGCCATGATGGGGCGCAGCAGTGAGACGATGTCCGCGAATTCCTTCGGGCTCCCGACTGTGGCGTCTGTATAGGACCAGGCGCCGTTGCTCTCGTAGGAAGGGCGGGCGGATGTGATCGCCGAGGCGACGTGAGCGCCGTGGACGTGCGCCTTGACGATGTCAGCCAGGCTCGGATCGAGGCGGCCACGCAATGCCGCAGCGTGGCGCAGGAAGCGGTCCATCTCCCAACCTTCCGCAGGCGCTTCATAGGCCGGACGCCGGCCGTAGGAATAGAAGAAGACCTCTTCGACCTCGGCAGCCTCTTCGGCGCCGGTCATGTCGGACGGGAAGCCCGATCGCTTGTATTCCTCGATCAGCCCCTCTTCGATGTTCATCTCTGCGATCAGGCGGCGCGCGCGGCGCTCTCGTTCGCCCTCGGGTAGCGTGACGAAGTTGGCGCGACGATCGAGCTCGGCCAGATGCGATGCGGAGGTGTCGAGGGGCGGACGCACGTCCACGACAGCCAGATAGCCGTTCGGCGAGCCGTCATGCTCAATGGCGAGCGCGATGCTGAAGGGATGCCCCATATCGACGCGACGAACGCTCGTGCCGCCGACCCGCATGCGATCGGAAGCCGCTCCGCGAGCGATATTGACGATGCTCGGCCCCATCGCCTCGGCGACCAAAGAGTTGAGGACCCTTTCGAACTTCGAGAGGTCGAAATCGCTGCTCACGCCGGCAGCGAGCAGCTGCTCGCGCAGGGACTGCAGGTCGAGCTGAGTGGCGGGCTTATGCGCGGGACGGGACAGGGGCATGTCGATCTTCTCCATCCCCAGACCGTCGTGGCAGGATATGAAAGGCACAACATGCGAAACGAAAGTGGGGTGCTTCTGTTGCCAGGCGCAGTCCCGAAGCCCCGCCCGACGGTGCTACCCGTCAGGACTTAATGCCGGACCGGCACCGCTCACGCGGCGACGGCGTACCCAGCAGCATGGTTGTCGTTGGCAACTATGCGTAAGGCCCGATAACGGTGGAACCATGCCGAACAGCAAGAAGAACTCGTCAGCGCCCGTCGAACCTATTTCGCCCCCATCATCAATGCACCGTGTGATGCACTCATGGTGGAGGCGATGGGTATCGCACCCATGTCCGAGCACCTATCATGTCCGACCGTCTACTGTCGTAGCCGTTGAAGCGGCATCTCCAACATAAGGAAATTTGAGACCGTCATCAAGATCCTCTCTTATCCATCATGAGCCGGTCCACGGATTAGGACTGCGTTCCATTAGCCAGAACAAGGATTCGCCACTTTCTAGGCTATGTATCCTCGCCAATCCCCGCATTCCCCAACGTTTGCAATCCTTTGGGAACCCTTGGCTTGGAACTTCTGTTGCTCCCCGCGCTTTAAGGTCCGGAGGATTGTTTGATGAAGCGTTTTTCGCCCGCGGATCTGATCCGCACCGGCTGCGATGAATTTGACCTTCAGTGCTTGAATGTCGTCGTCGGAACGCGTGTCTCTGCCACCCAATCCAGCACCTATATCGCCTCCGCGCGGGAGACCCAGCGGGGAGGGCGCTCCCACGCGCGGGGGGAAGTCCGCGACGCCGACATCCTCTCGGTCATTCCAGCAAAGACACTCGACGAAGCGCCCCACATGCGTCGGCGCATCATCACGGAGACCCAAGCGATGCCGGCCTACCTCTACGCGTTCCATCATTGGAGCGGCGGGAAGCGGATCACCCATGGCCATGTGCTGACACGCACGGCGGAGAACCTTCATCAGTTCCTCGGAGCCTGGCCTGCTGCGAACGATCACAGCCGCGCTGTGGTCGAGACGATGGCCACCTACGTCTCCAACCCGGCCGACGCCGTGGCTGGGGTTCTGGAACGGGCTCGCGAAGCTGGCCGAACCACGCTTCCGGCCCAGTTCGAGGAGATGTCGATCGAGCTGCGCAACGCGGCGGAGATGCTCATACTCGGCAGCTGCGACCCATCCGGTGACTACAGCGATAGCTACCACGCCCTGAAGTTCATCCTCGGCAACGACGATATCGTTCCGTCAGCCTCGCTCGAACCGCATGCGGGCGAGATGCGCTACATCCTTGCGGATCTGTCTCCCGAGAACCGGCTGCGCATTCGTGACGCTATCACCGATACGATCGACACGGTGATCGCGCAGTCCGAGCCCCTAGCGCCAGGAGCTTCCGCAGAGGCGGTTATCACCCGTGAGGTGTTCCTCGCCTACGCCAAGCGGGCCGCCGGCGAGGAACCAAAGTCTGCCTAGAGCCGGAGCATCTCGCGAACGGCGAAGCCGTGGTCGAAAGCCATGTTCGACGGCACAATCTCGCGCTTCGGCAGCCAAAGAACGGACCGGGCATCGGATCCCGCTTTCGCCGGCGGTCGCGGCCCCTTTAGCCGGTAGTGGTAGACCTGCGAGACAAAGCGGCCGCGAGGATCACGATCTGGCTCGTCGAAGACCGCGTTGCCGACGAGAAACTCGACCATCATCTCCGGGGTCATGGACGCCTCCTCGCCGGCCTCCCGGAGCGATGTCCGCCTGAGGCGCTCGCGGGGATCCTGGAACCCCCCAGGCAAGGCGGGATAGCCCTCGAACGGAAAGCGATCTCGGATGATGCAGAGCACGTCGTCTTCGTGCTCGATGAGTGCATCGGCGGTGGTGAAGCTCGGCTCGTAGGGCGCATTCGCCCACTCAGCACGATAGCGCGCCGCGGCCTGGTGCTCACCTAGCAGGTACCTATAGGGATCTGACCTACGCCAATCATCCAGGAAGGGAACGAGGAGCGGAGCTGGGGAGAGGTCGCCGAAGAGGTCGGCGGTCGACCCGATGCTCTCCACGCGGCGCACCTCATCGAAGACGAAGGCCGGCAAACCCCTCGCCTCGTTCATCGCAGCCTCGCTCGACCAAACGGCACGCGCCTCGCCCGCTTTGACAGCGGCAGCTTCAAGCGCCTCTTCCACAGTCCGGAGCCGGGCTTCATCAAGGTACGGCTCGTCGTCGATTGCGTGGATCGCAACGATCCCGGCTGCGACCTCCTGGGGGAAGAGAAGCGTGAGCATCTCCTTCTGAACGTCGACAGTGAAAGGCTGCAGGTGAGCGGAGATCGGCCGGTCCGCTCCATTCAACAGGATGACTGTTCGATCGCTGCCGGCGATCACATCCGCAAGATGCGCGGCAGCAATCGGGTTCCAGAAAGGAACGCGCTCCGCGATGACCGATACGACCATCAGAGCACCCGATCGGTGATGATGGCGCCCTGGTTCTGCATGATCAGGAGCCCAATCTGGTGGAAGAGATCTTGCGGGTGCGCCGCACTGGCGGGCAGGCCGAGCTCCGTCGCCGTCGACAGCGGCAGGTCGTAGGTCGCGCAGGCCGGCTCGTGCACGATGATCTGGTCGACCTTCCCGATGAAGCCGCGGGTACGCGCCGACAGGAGGCTCACGGTGGCGGTCAGAACGCAGATGTCGGTGCAGATCCCGACCAGCACCAGCGTATCAACGCCAGAACTCTTCGCCCAGTCGAACACGATGTTGCTGCCGTCGGGCCTGATGCCGCCGATGACCCCATTGATGCACTCCTTGGGCATAACCAGCGTTTCTGGGTCGTTTTCGAGCCATTCGAGACGGCTGACGAGCATGTCGTCGCCCGTACCGACCAGGCAGTGAGGCGGGTACGGTTTCTCGTCCTGCTCAGCCGTGTGGCTGTCCCGAAAGACCAGCTTGGGACCGATCCTGCGGGCGAGGAGGTCGGTCTCCTCGATCATCCGCTCGATCTGCGGGTTCGGAACCGCCGGCGCCAGCGGACCTCGACCGGGCGTGCAGAAACCATGCACCTCGTCGACGACGATGAGACCGATCTTGCCGCGGCTCAGATCCAGAGCCGACATGACCAGAGGCGCGGTGCCCTCGATCGCGGTCATCATCGGGTTCGCAATCGCGTTCATAGCCATCTCCTCATCAACGATCGCCGCGGCGCGAGCGCGCGTAGTCGCGCTTCTCATCGCGGCTCGAAAGCGGACGCCACTTGCCGTCGTCCTTCAGTTCCAACACCTCGCCGTCGCGGCCCAGGCCATCGGCCTTGAAGCGCGTCCCCACCGGCAGCTTGGTGTCGGGAGGCGTTGCGCCGCGCAAAGCCTGCCGGAGGTGCGGTGGATAGTTCCAGTCTATGAAGCTGTGCAGCCTCTCGGGAACATAGCGCCGCCACTCGTCATCGCGCCGCTCGATGAGCGCTCTGATTTCCCGCCCGAGAGGCAGGCCGGATTTATCGCGGTCGACAATGTGGATGCGCTTCCCGCTGTCGACGTCCTCGTAGATCGTCGCCAGCGCCGAGTCGAACATCCTGCTGCTGTTGCCGTCAGAGAGACGCGCGAAAGCGGGCTCGTACCATTTGGCGTCGATCCGGCTGCCGGAGAAATAGTCCGTTGGAGCAGGCAGGCCGAGGCCGCGAATCTTCCCGAGGACATAGGCGCACCAGTCGTCGTTATCGACAGAGGCATCGATGTCATCCAGCGGGATGAAGCGGAATCCAGCGGTGTTCTCCGGCGGCCCTCCGAAGATGGCCTCGATCATCGACATCCGCTCTTCGAAGCTGAAGGGATGGCCTTCCTGACCCGCCTTCTTGACGCTACCGATGCCGACCAGGCACCGCTTCGCCGTTGCACGCATCTGCAGAAGCAGCCGCAGATGCCCATAATGGAGGACCTGGCTGTCCACGACTGCCAGGCAGACCCGATCATCGTTGCTGATCTGTGCCATCGTCACACCCTGACGGCGGATTCCGCCATCCCCTTCGTCCCGAAGATCACCTTGTAACGCTCGACCTCACCGGCTGGCCCCGTCGCCTTCGCGAGGTTGTCGGAGAGCTTCACCGCCGGCCGCCCGGCCGCCTCTACGACTTTGCAGACCAGGGAGATCGGGTTCAGGCCGTCACCTCCCGCCGGCGCGCAGCCGCGGAAGTCGTTGGTCAGGTTGGTGCCCCAGCCGTAACTGACGCGCACGCGCCCCGAGAAGTGGCGGAAGCTTTCCTCGATCGAGTCGATATCCATGCCGTCAGACAGGATGAGCAGCTTTTCACGAGGATCTTCCCCACGCTCTCTCCACCAACGGATGAACTCGTCGCCGCCCTCGATCGGCGGCTTGGAGTCCGGCCTGGCACCCGTCCACTTCGCCACCCAGTCCGGCGCGTCCCGGAGGAAGGCTGTCGTGCCGTAGGCATCGGGCAGCAGCACTAGAAGATTGCCGGAATAGATCTTCGCCCAGTCGGCGAGGACTTGGTAGCGCGACTGGCGCACCCCTTCGTCGTCCTCGCCAGCCATGGCCGCGTAGACCATCGCCAGCTCGTGGGCATTGGTGCCGATCGCCTCGGTCCCGGCCTGCATCGCGATATGGACATTGCTGGTGCCGACGAATGAAGATCCGAGACCTTCGGCCAGCGCCTCGCAGCACCAGCGCTGCCAGAGATACCCGTGACGGCGCCGGGTTCCGAAATCACCGACCTTCAGCAAGCCCTCGTTCTTGAGAGCCTTCAGGCGCTCTACCTTGTCCCAGAGGCGGGACTTCGCGCGGGCATAGAGAACATCGAGCTCGAAGCGTCCCATCCCCTTCATCGCGTGACGGGCGCGCAGCTCGTTGATGATGGAGAGCGCGGGGATCTCCCACATCGTCGTGTGTACCCAGCGGCCGGCGAAACGCAACTCGAACTGCCCGTCGCGGTGCTCCAGCTGGTACTCCGGAAGCTGGAAGTCGGTCAGCCACTCCAGGAAGTCTGGAGCGAAGATCTGCTTCACACCGTAGAAGGTGTTGCCGGCGAGATAGATCAGCTCGCCCTTCGTGAAGCGCAGCGTGCGCGCATGATCGAGCTGCGCGCGCAGCTCCGCCTCGTCGATGTCGTCGGCCAGACGCACGCTCTTCGAGCGGTTGATCAGCCCGAAGGTGACAGGCACGTCGCGATGCTGTCGCCAGATCATCTGAAGCATGAGCAGCTTGTAGAAGTCGGTGTCGAGCAGCGAGCGAACCACTGGGTCGAGCTTAAAGCTGTGGTTGTAGACCCGGGTCGCGAGATCGGTGAAAGCCATTTCGTCCTCACATCTCGAACGCGTTGACGATCGGAAGCCGGCGGTCGCGTCCGAACGCTCTTGGCCCGACTTTCGGACCTGGCGCCGACTGGCGACGTTTGTGCTCGCTCTGTCGGAGCAGCGCACCGACGAACCGAGTGTGATCGTTTGTTAGGAACCGCGGATCGCCGTCCGCCCCTATTGCGGTCCTCGCCCGCGCAAGCGCCGAGACCGAATCCATGTCTTCGTCGACAAAGCCTCGAAGCAGCTCGTCCAGGATCGCATAGGGACCGAGCTTCGCCTCGTCCGTCTGACCAAGTGCCAAATTCGCACTCGGCGCCTTCGCGATGATTGCCGGGGGGATTGGCGCATCGGGTCCGAGCACGCCTTCCGGACGAAACTCATTTCGCATGCGCGACAGGCTCCACACGTCCGTTTTGTAGATATCCTTGATAGGGTTGAAGCCGCCTGCCATGTCGCCGTACAGCGTCGCGTAGCCGACTGATCCCTCCGATTTGTTCCCTGTGGAGAGGAGCATGTGGCCATGCTCATTCGAATGAGCCATGAGTGCGATCATCCGCACCCGGGCTTGAATGTTCTCCTCGGTGACGTTCGGCACGCGCCCGGCAATCCCGAGCATCCTGCAGATTGCCTCCACCGGCTCGCCGATCGGGACCGTGGCAAGTTCGATCCCGAGCCGTGCGCAGACCTCGACCGCGTCGGCGATGTCGCCCTTCTCGGTGATCGTTGATGGCAGCGTGACAGCCTTCACCCGATCGGCGCCGAGCGCATCCACCGCCATGGTTCCAACCAACGCGGAGTCGATCCCACCTGACATCCCGAGAACGACGGTCATGAAGCGGCTTTTGTTGACATAGTCGCGCAGCCCCAAAACGCAGGCGAGGTAATCGGCGACCTCGTCCTCGGGGTAGGGTTCCTGGTGAGGGAATTCGTCGCCGAACGGCACCGAGATCGTCTGGATGGATTCCTTGAAGGCAGGCAGCTGCGCGCGAACCAGCCCCTTCTCGTCGAGCACGAAGCTCGCGCCGTCGAAGACGAGCTCGTCCTGGCCGCCGACCGTGTTCAGGTAGACGAGCGGCAGGCCTGTTTCGCGAACCCTGGCCTTGGCATGGGCCATCCGCTGATCGCGGTGCTTGCCGCGGGTGTAAGGACTGCCGTTGATGAAGATCAGGACGTCGGCCAGTTCGCCAGCGAGATCCTGGGCCACCGACGGGTGCCACATTTCTTCGCAGATCCCGATTCCAATGCGGACGCCGCGGAATTTGATCGGAGGGCGGAAATCGCCGCAGGCGAAGTTCCTGACTTCGTCGAAGACCCCGTCGTTGGGACGGTCACGCTTGCGAGCGACCTTCTTGGAACCGTCGGGGCTGATGAAATAGGCGGCGTTATAGGGGAGTGCCGGGCCTTCTTCAGGCGCTCCCATCACCACGGCCGGCCCGCCGACGGCAACGACGGCCTCGGTCACCCGGGCGAGCTCGCGTTCGGTCGCGGCGAGGAAGGCCGGCCGAAGAACGAGGTCCTCGATCGGGTAGCCGGTCAGGAAGCACTCGGGGAAGACGATCACGTCGGCGTCCGGGTGCTGCCTCAGCACCTCGATTGCGCGGTCCGCATTGTTGCGAAGATCACCGACGCGCGGGTTTAGCTGCGCCAGCACAAGATTCAACTTGCGTGTCATTCTCGATCCTCGTCTCACCCGCAACGCGGATGGATTGGAGCGGCGTCGGTGTGACCCTCATGGATCCACCTCAGCGGCTTGAGTTATTGAACGCCTAGCGCTCGACACTGTCAACAGGGCCGGCGATCTGGCCCCTAAAACGAAAGAGCCGGCCATCGGATGATGGCCGGCTAAGTCGAGGGGAACGAAACGGGCAAGGGGAGGAACGCCCGCCTCAAGGAATACAATTGCGATTCCTTTGGAGCCCCACAATCCTTGCCCCTGCAGATTCGGTGGATAGCGCAGTTGGCCGTGCCGGCTCGTCTGGGAGCGCTCCGACCTCGCGGCCTCCGACCAGCCTTTCCTCGGTTCATGGCTTGAGGTCGCTTGACCGGAGTTTCATCTAATCCCTCAGACTCCGTTAATCATCTGCCGTCGAAAGCCATCCTCATCCACGGGCACGCTCAGGGAAAGCCCGAAGCCGCGATTGCCAGAGAGCGTGCGATTCTCGAATAGCCGATTGAAGAACTGTTTTTGCGTTCCTTGGAGTTATGTCGTGAGCGTGATCCTGTGCATCGTCGGCGAACACAATCCATGGCTGGTCGTGCTGGCAGCACTGGTCTGCGTCTCTGGCGCGACTGTGACGTTCAGGCTCTTCGCCCAGGCCCTGGAGCGGCAAGGTCTTCAGCGCGCCGGGTGGACTTTCCTGGCCGCGATGGCGGGTGGGTCATCGGTATGGTGCACGCATTTCGTCGCGATGCTGGCCTATGACGTCGGCGCACCGGTCACGTTCGACCCCATCCTCACCATGGTCTCCCTGCTCGTGGTGATCGCCGGCATGGCCTATGGAATCTGGGTTTCGCTATTCCGCCGCATGCCGTTCGCCGCGGAGCTCGGTGGCTGCGCCGCTGGCTTCTCGATCGCTGCGATGCACTACACAGGGATGGCGGCCTACCACGTCGATGGCATCGTAACCTGGAACCACAACTACGTTTTCGGCTCGATCACTCTGGCTGTGGTCATCTCCGCAGCGGCTTTCAACCAGGCGGTACGGCGCCGGTCGAAGTCCTCCCCGTATCTCGCCTGCGGCCTCTTTGTTCTCGCCGTCGTCTCGCTGCACTTCACCGGCATGACCGCTGTTTCGGTGACGCCGCTAGGGCTCAGCGCAGAGTCTTCACAAGAAGTCCTTGAGGCCATGGCGATTGCGGTTGCAGGCGTCGGTATGCTGATCGTCGCCGCCGGTGTCGTCAGCTATCTCATCGATACGCAGACGACGCGCGAGGCGTTCACCAAACTTCGGCATCTCGCCCTCAACGATCCGCTCACCGGGCTGCCGAACCGTGTCGCGGGCCGCGAGCATCTGGACGCGGAACTCAAGCGCGCGAAGATCTCCGGCACTCGCGTGGCGGTGATCGGGATCGATCTGAACCGCTTCAAGGAGATCAATGATCTTCGCGGCCACAAAGCAGGCGACGAAGCCCTTCGCATCATCGGCGCGCGCCTGAGTGCCTGCACCTCGGACAACGAGTTTGTCGCCCGGCTCGGCGGGGACGAGTTTCTGGCAATCAAGGGCTATGCCGAACAGGTGCAGCTTCTCGATTTCGTCGACCGCCTGGAGAAGTCGCTGTTTGAGCCGCTACGGATCGACGACTTCGAGTCCATCGCCGGAGCGAGCTTGGGTATCGCGACCTATCCTTCGGACGGCACCAGCCAGGACGAACTGATCGTCAATGCAGATCTTGCCATGTATCGCGCGAAGGCGGACCTGACGCGCGCCGCCTGCTTCTATGAACCGCGCATGGATCAGGCGGCCCGCGAACGCCAGGCGATCTCCCAGGATCTCTCGCGAGCCATCCAGCTCGACCAGCTCGAACTGCACTATCAGGTCCAGAAGTCGGTCGCGACCGGCGAAACCGGCGGGTATGAGGCGCTATTGCGCTGGCGTCATCCCGAAAAGGGCTTGATTTCTCCTGCTACATTCATACCGATCGCGGAGGAAACCGGTCTCATTCTCTCGATCGGTGAATGGGTGCTCCGCACCGCTTGCCGCGACGCTGTTTCATGGGACCACCCTTACAGGGTGGCGGTCAATCTCAGCCCGGTCCAGTTCGCGCACTGCGACCTCTCTAAGCTCGTGTCCAAGGTACTGGAAGAAAGCGGTCTGGACCCGCGACGGCTGGAGCTGGAAATCACGGAATCGACGATCATCGCCGACAAGGAGCGAGCCCTCCATCTGCTACGCCAGATCAGGAAACTCGGTGTCACGGTCGCGATCGACGACTTTGGTACGGGATATTCGTCGCTCGACACTCTGCGCACCTTCCCTTTCGACAAGATCAAGCTCGACCGATCCTTCATGAGCGAGGTCGAGGGAAGCGCACAGGCGAAGGCAATCGTCAGAGCTGTGCTCGCACTCGGGAAGAGCCTCGATATCCCGGTCCTGGCCGAAGGTGTCGAGACCCATCGTCAGCTACAGCTTTTGGAGGCCGAGGGCTGCGACGAAGCGCAAGGGTACTATCTCGGCCGGCCGGCCGCCCTCGACGCTGGCTTCCAGCCGGCTGCGGCCGCCTGAGTTGAAGGCCCGGCCATCGGCCAATGGCCGGGCCTGCCTGCGGAGCAGACGAAGGCGACCGCCGTCGCATCAAGGACCTCCAGGCCGGCGAGCGAGCGCTTCACCCAACCTCTCCTCCCGCCCGGCCTTGTAAGCCTTCTCGATGCGGCCGCAGATTTCCTCCAGCACGAACAGGCGTGTGTCGGATCGCAGCCTGAAGGCCTCCCGATAGACCTCGAGGCTCTGCGAGACCCGCTCCAGATAAGCGGAGGGGCCGGGCGCAGCCTCCATCTCCTGCGCTACGTCGACGCCTTCGTCGGCGATCAGACCGTCCATCTCAGCCCATCCAGATGCCTGCGCCAGCGTGACCAGCCTTGTTCCCTCGGCGCGGCTGATGGGCTCCGAGAGCTCCACCATGACGTGCAGCCGCTCGAAATCGAGCATTTCGAGCCGTTCATCGGCGACGGCCCAGTGCGTATGATGACGTGACAGCATCCCGATCTCCTTCCCGCACAGGCTATCCACGCTCGACGCAACCCAGAACTGGCTACCGGTTTACTGACCTGGTCGGCCTGCGCTAAAACCCCGGCGGTTAGTGAGGTGGTCAATGCTCGTCGACATGCTGCGTGAGCAGCAGCTGGATTTCACCTATGAGGATGGCTACCGGGCCCAGGAGGCTTTCGAACCGGTCAAGGCCCGCCTGGAAAAGGCCTTCGTCTACGTTCTCGACAGCAATGCAATGGCGCTCGCCGCGAATGTCGCGCTCAGCAAGCCTTCGTCGCTCCTGTCTGCGCTCCCCTTCGCCAAACTCCCGTTTCCGCGGGTCTTCATCGAATTCTCGAACGAGGATCTGAAGCGCTCGATGGCGGGCCTAGGCTCGACCAACATCCGTCCGCCTCACACCGCTACGAGGCTCATTCGAAGCGGCTTCCTGATTGAGGACCTCGGCGACCACCTGCTCGTCGACTACATCATGGCGCAGCAATACGAGGAGAAGACGGTGGTCGAGCTCTCGCCGGCGCAAGGCGTCTTCGACCTTGCCGACGTCGAGCTCCCGGACGGCAGCGCGCCCAATCCCTTTTCGTCCGAGCGCCCCGAGGCGATCAGCGGCAAAATGCAGGAACACCTGTCATTGATCGCAAAGAGCCCGCTGGAAGGGCGGTGCTACCATAATCTGCAGGTGCGCTTCCGATGGCGGCCTCACCCCGATCTCGCGCGGATGAGCTTGAGCCAGAAGAGGATGATGGGCTCCGATCAGGTCGAGGCGATCCGGGAACGCCAGGCTGCGGAGGCTCGACGGCTCTTCAACCTCGCCATTCTGCCCACGCTCATCCTCCTGAACTGCCGCAACGCCGTCGAAGTGAATCGTGTCGACGCACCCGAGAAGCTGAACAAGCAGCGCGCCAAGAAGAACAAACCGCCGCTCTCCGGCTACAACGAAATCCGGATCAAACTGAATGCTGCGCGACAGCGGATGGCCTCTAGGCCAGGCGGATCTGTTCGGGAAATGACCGCCGCGTACGTTACGGGCCATTTCAAGGTCCGCCGTAGCGGCATTTTCTGGTGGTCTCCGCATGTAAGAATGGGTTCGCTGCCGGCCGACATGAGCTTGCCTCCGAAGATTCGGAAAGTGACTGCCTAGGCCGGTCCACGAAAGGACTTGGCTGTCAATTCTTGATGGTTTGCGCCCGCGTGTTACTCCTCGAAGGCCTTCTTCGAGGAGAGATTCGTGGAATTCCGCGTCGACTATGAGACCAACCGGGCGGAAGACTTTCCGAACTGGTCCTTCAAGCTCATGACCTCCGAGTTTATCCCGGAGTCCAAGGCGCTGATCGTCCGCTGGCGGGCGGACAGCGTCCCGAGCTTCACGCCCGGGATCATGAACGACCTCCTCTGCCTGGGGGATTCCGTGCGCGCGCTCTATGCAGCCGGCCTCGGCGACCAACTCCGATACGTCGCAATTGGCTCGTCCATCCCCGGCATGTTCAACATGGGCGGGGATCTCGGCTATTTCTCCGACGCCATCGCCAGCCAGGACCGCAAGGTCCTGTTCGATTATGCCCGATGGGCGATCAAGATCATCCACGATGTCTGGGCCGGATTCGGTCATCCGGTCATTACCTTCGCTCTGGTGGAGGGCGACGCGCTCGGCGGTGGCTTCGAAGCAGCGCTCGCCCACAACTTTCTTCTGGCCGAGAAAGGGGTGCGTCTCGGTCTGCCGGAGATCACCTTCAACCTGTTCCCGGGCATGGGAGGCACGACATTTTTGAGCCGTCGATTGGGCTCCTCAGAGGCCGAAGAAATCCTCTTCCACGGCCGCCCGTACACGGCCGAGGAGATGTTCGAACGCGGTGTCGTCGACTACCTCGCCGAGAGGGGTGCGGGCACCGCTAAGCTTCTCGAAATTCTCGGTAATTCTGAGACATCAACCGCGATCTATCGGACGCTTTTGAAAGACCGCGACGATCGTCAGGAGCGGTGGCAGATCACCTATGACGAGCTGCGCCGCGTCGTCGATATCTGGGCTGAAGGATGCTTCGGCGCGAGGGATGTCGATGTGCGCCACATGCGAAGGATTGTTTCCACGCAGGTCAGGAAACTCGCCGTCGATCCTTAGAATTTGAAACTCGATCCTTTACCCTTTTGAAGGAATTTGTGCGACGAAGGACTTCTACATGTGAGGTCCTATGTCGGCTTTCAGTTTGAACCTGTTTGTCCGGGCCGCCCGTCGAGAGAAGCTCCCGCAGGCGGTCTATGCCCAGCTCATCGATGCGCTGTACGGCACCTATGCGAGCTTCGTCGCCGGGATGGTCTGCGGCAGCGCCGTCGGCCTGGTGTCCTGGCTCCGCTCCGGCGACCCGATCTTTCTTTGGGCAACCGCCGCGATCTTCGGGACCTGCGCGTTCCGGACGGTCATCCTGTTCTGGTACCGGTCGCAACCGCGTGGCGATGATATGCGCCTCCGCGAGATCGCGGCCTGGGAACTGCGCTACGCGGCCGGCGCGTGGACGTTCATGCTTGCGCTCGGTGTCACGAGCGCCCTCGGCGTCTACGAAGGGAACGACCTGATCACGCTCCTCTACGGCAGTGTGGTGGCCGTCGGCTGCGCCGGCGCCATCGCCGGCCGCAACAGCGCGCGTCCCTTGATCGTGAGCGGACAGGTGCTGCTCTGCTGCGGCCCGCTGGCAATTTCATTGCTGAGCAGCGGCGAGCCCTATTTGCTCGGCGTGTCCGGCATGATCCTCCTCTTCTTCGCTGCAGTCTCGTCGACCACGAAGACCCTCTATGCAGGCCTCCGCAGGGCCCTCGTTCAGACGCAGGCTGTTCAGAAGCTCGCAGCGCTCCACAAGCGCGAGAAGACGCGCTTCGACGATGCATTGAACACCATGAAGGGCGGCCTGTGCATGTTCGACGTCTCGGGCCGCGTCGTCGTCATCAATGCCGGCCTGCGCTGCTATTTCCCAACGATGAACCTTGCCAGCGGAGCGACCATCGGCGGCTTTGTGGAGGCCATCGGCGGGGCGACGCAGGCAAGCACCGAAGATCTCCGTCGCTTCGGCCTGGAGCTACGCGATCGCCTCGAAGGCGGCCGCCAGACGCCGGTCGAGCTTCTGACTGCAGATGGCAGCATCTTCGAGTTCCGCGTCTCTCTGCGCGCCGAAGGCGGTGCTGTGGTCGTGGTGGACGACATTTCCGAGCGGCGCGCGGCCGAGCGGGAGATCAAGCACCTCGCCCACTACTGCTCGCTGACAGGCCTTCCCAACCGCTTCCGCTTCCGCGACGAGATCCAGCGGGTTCTCTCGAACGCGAGCAAGGGTCTCGGCGGGGACGTGGCCGTGCTCTATGTCGACCTGGACGGCTTCAAGGAGATCAACGACAGCCTCGGTCATCCGATGGGCGACAAGCTGCTGATCGAGGTAGCGAAGCGCCTGCACGAAGCTGCACATGGCGACATGGTGGCGCGCTTCGGCGGTGACGAGTTCGTCGTGCTGAAGACCAAGAGCGGAAGCTCGCCGGAGCAGCTGGCGAAGCGCCTGATCGACGCCATCAGCGAGTCCTATGCGATCGACGGTCATCACCTTGTCGTCGGCGCCAGCATCGGCATCGCGTCCTGGCCTGGAGACGGCGAAACGGCTGACGATCTGATCCGCAGCTCGGACATGGCGCTGTACCATGCCAAGAACGCCGGACGCGGCCAGTATGCTCGTTTCGAGCCGCAAATGGATGCCGATGCCCAGCGCCGCCGAGAGATCGAGATGGACCTGCGGGTCGCCGTCGCGTCTGGAGCCTTCGAGCTGCACTACCAACCCCTCGTGGATGCCTCCAGCGGGCGTATCCTCGCCTGCGAGGCGCTTCTGCGCTGGCGGCATCCGGACAAGGGCCTGATATCTCCGGCTCAGTTCATCCCGATCGCCGAGGATACCGGCCTGATCGTCGCTATCGGCGAATGGGTGCTGGCCAAAGCCTGCAAGGATGCGATGAGCTGGCCTCAGGGCACACGAGTGGCCGTCAACCTCTCACCAATCCAGTTCAAGCGCGGCGATGTGGTCGGCGCTGTCCTCAGCGCGCTGCGGACTTCTGGCCTACCGCCCGAGCGTCTTGAGTGCGAGATCACCGAGTCTCTGATGATGAGCGATACGCCGGCGACCCGCGAAGCTATTTCCAGCCTATGCGCGATGGGCGTGCGCCTGGCTCTCGACGATTTCGGGACCGGCCACAGCTCGCTCTCGCGGCTCCACGGCATCCCTTTCCACAAGCTCAAGATCGACAAGTCCTTCGTCGACAAGCTTGGCCAGACTCCGGAGTCGATGGCGATCGTGAAGGCGATCGTTTCGCTAGCCAGGGAGCTCGGAAAGACCGTCGTGGCCGAGGGTGTCGAGACCCGGGTTCAGATGGATATCCTGCAGAAGCTCCATGTCACCGAGCTGCAGGGCTACTTCTTCTCGAAGCCCGTCCCAATCGCCGACCTCCATGAGAAGTTGGCCGAGCCTCGGGTGATCAAGCTCGGCCAAGCTGCCTGACGTTCACTGCGTCAGCGCACTCCAGCGCACCGGGTTCACCACCCGCTGCGCCCGATAGATCAGATAGGCCGCGTTATGCTTGCGGCCTGTCATGTGCATCCAGTGCCGCGCCTTGGCCAGCGTATCTCCCGGCGCGTGAACCTCCGCTACGAGGCGCTCGGAAACTAGATCAGACGCAGCGTACGAAGGGCCGCGCTCTATGAGCGCCAAGGCCCGATCCTCACGCATCTTCCCCGCCAGGAGCCGGCCAGCGACGCCATCGAGGCTCCGCGGCAGGGTGAAGCGAGCCGTGGCCGAGGCGATGATCGCGTTGCTCGCCAGCGCGATTTCCAGATCCGACCCGGACAAATCTCCTCGCGCGACAGCAAGCGAGATTACCGGCGCGCGCAGGATCAGGTTCGCGTAGGCGTAGAGCAGCTGGTCGAAATGGCTCGGCCGCGCCGGTTCCTTGGCTCGCTCATGTGCCAGGTCGAAAACGATGTAGCGCAGCCGACCGTCCCACACCCAGCCTTCAGCCTGCTCCATCGCGTCGAGCGCGGCGAGGCAGTCATCGTCGTCGAAACCGGCGAAGCCCTTGGCGATGATGAGCGCGCCAGCCTCTTCGTCGAAAAGAACGGTGGCTTTGCGGCCGGAAGCCACAGAAACGAGAGACGGCTTCCGCGTCCCGATGAAAGGACCGCGATCGTTCATTCCTTCAAAGGCGTGGCTCATAACCGGTCTCTCCTGATCGTTAAGGAAAGGTTAACCGGACTATCCAGAACCTGACAATGGCCAATCCTGCGAGTCCTTCATCCACCGCGCGCGCGTCCGCCCATCTTGAACGGCAAGAGCGACCTCGTAGAGTAGGCGCCCTTCGGTTCTGTGGTGGTGCTAGATGGACGAAAACAGGCGGGGCCATGCCCGCGGTCGCATATCCCGGATCCGCCGGGCCGATTCTGACCATCAGGTCGTTACCGTCGTCACTCCCACATCGGATCGGCTTCGCCATCGCCGGCGTCCCTGCGAGGAATGCCCGTGGCGAAAGGACGCTCCTCGGGGCGCGTTCCCGGCCGAGGCATATCGCCATTCCGCCGACACCGCTCATGACATGTCCCAATCGCAATTCAGCTGCCATATGTCCGGGGCGGAAAAGGTCAGCACCTGCGCCGGTTTCCTGCTGCGTGGAGCGGACCACAACCTGGCGATCCGGATGGCCATGCGCGAAGGGCGCTTTGATCCCGCCGATGTGACGGACGACGGGATCGAGCTCTATGCTGGCTATCGCTCCATGGCGATCGCCAATGGCGTCGATCCTGCAGACGCGACCATTGCCGGTTGCCGCGGTGCCGATGAGATTCCGCACAGGAGAGAGCGCGAGCGCTAGACCCCTGGGGGTCTCGTGGGTTTCACCGCCGCATGCCATCGTCCAGGCAGGAGACCGCACATGCAGCGCTTTGCCACCATCATCGAGAATGCCCCCGAGGGCCATACTGTGCTCGTCTGGGAGGAGACGGAGGGCGGAGCCTGCAAAGTCGTCGGGCGGGGCGACGAGGCTCCTGATGGCCTGGACGTCTATGCATTCGATGTCCAGACGACCTTCTCGCCCCGCGTCTCCGCAAACGCTGGCAAATATCCCGTCGCTGATGCCAAGGGCGCTCCGCTCTGGCCGGGCGCGAGGATCCGCTTTCGCATCCCGACCCACTACATCAACACCGCCGGCGGCGAGGGCACCTTCAAATCGGTCGACGCGTTCGGCGGCGCCTATTTCGATTCCGACGAGCCTTTGAATGTCTACTCGCGCACCGGGTTCATCGAGACAGTTCGGCGCGAGCAGACCGCCGCCGTCTCGGATTACCAGTACCAGGGGCCCCAGCGCGGCTTCCTGATGCTCGCGCGGAAGCTGGGCGACCGCCACGAGCACGGCCAAACAGATGTCGGCATCGAGCTGACCAGCGACCCTCGCTCGGTCTGCACTCTCGTGCCTTCCGCGCCGCGTCCCTGAAGTCAGGCGGTGGACGCCCCTCGGAAGGCCTCTGCCGGCACCTTGCCATCCGGAAAAGCGACCGCGAAGGCGCTCGGCACTTCGATCGACAGAACCTGAAACCGGGAGTTGCTCTGGCTCGGGTCCGCGGTGAAGTGAACGAAGTCGCGCACAATGCCCTTGCTCGCTTCGACCAAGCGTATCTCTTCCGGACTGGGATCGCGCGAGAGCAGCAGATGCGTCGCGATTGTCTCGGCTCCGGCGCGCCAGTCGATCGCCTTTCCGCTTTTGGTCGTTGAAATGGCGGGGATCAGGATCTCCCCGAGCTGAATGGGCGATTTCACGACCGGTGCGCGGGCGATGACCCGGCTTGTGGCTGCTCCCGCCGTGTTCCTCTCGATCACCTTTGCCTTCGCGGCGGACTCGAAGGCGTCGATGACCTGGCCGACAGGCTTTCCGCTGGAGGGGCCCTCACAGCGAATGACGAACTCTCCCAGGTCCGTCGACGAAACTGTCCGAAACGAACTCCAGTCGCCGGGGACGAAGGCGACGGACGGGGCGTCTCCGTTCAACGTCTGCATAGCAATCTGCCGCGCCGTAAAACGGGGGTTCCCACTGCGCACGGAGGGTCCGAAGGCGGTGAGGCTGACCACGAGATATCCGGTCTCGCGCTCGATGATGCCGACCGCGCCGACCGGCTCGCGCGACAGATGATCGAGCAGCGCCTCCGCCGAACGATAGACCTCGATCTGTCGCATCGATATCAGCTCCGGCGTTCCGCGGCCGCGGCGAGAGCCTCGAAGTACGTGTAGACGTCAGTCCGGCTGAGATCGCTGAGCTCGTGCGGTTTCACCTGGCCCATCAAATGCTCGGTGTCTTCGATCGCGGCGCAGCTGGCAACGACCTCTGAAATCGTCTGTGTTCCACCATCGCGCGAAGACTTGTGGAGCGCCTTCAGCAGGAGCAGCACACCTCGGGGAGCCTTTGCGTCCCGGTCGCGCAGGGCCTCTTCGTGGCCTTTGATAAGAGCCTCGAGGCCTTTGTGCCACTGCATGCCCACAAGCCGCATCGCGCCGAGCGCTCGATAGACCGTCGCCCGCTCGTTATCCTTGACGAAGATGGTCGGCGGCGAAACGACCGCAACGACGGAGGCGGGCGCCTCCACCACACCGTCGAGATCTTCTCCGCTCATTCCTGCTTCGACCATGGATTGTCCTCGATTTCCCGTGGATGATCACCAGCTTGAAGGTGTCGGTCAACGGTTCTTGATTTACCAGTAAGGAACAACGGTGGATCGCCAACAACAAGGTCTTCAATCGATGCGATTCGTGATCCTTGCATTCGGAGCAGCAGTCCTCGGTGCCGCACCTGCGCAGGCCAATGGCGACCAGGAGGCCATCGCAACCGTTCGCTCGGCACTCGAACGAGGGCACGGGCAGTCGTGCTCCCTCTCCGCTGAGCCCGTCTCCCGCGGAGGCTACTACCCTTGCCTTGATATCGGTCCGTATCGCTTCGTCGCCGAATATGGCCGGATGCGCGCCTTCGTCCTGATCGAAGGGCAACCCCCATTCCCCATCCTCCACTCCGAGGCTGGGCAGGTCGAATTCCTCGTCGGCGGGCCCTGGCAAAACGATCTCGCTGAACGGGTCTCAACCTGGTGGGATGACGAGGTTTCGGGCGGCCGTGCTCGTCGAGAGGCCCAGGAACAAGGCACCAAACGTCAGAGCGATGCCGAAAAGGCTGTTCGGCGCTTCACCAGCCCGTCGCGCGCGCCGAACCAGGAACCTGCGGCTCAGCAGCAGTTAGTGCCGCCGCCGGCCGGAGGCGTCGGCTCGCCTGCTCGGAGGCCATCCATGACACCGTCAGCGCCCCTTCCGGGCGGGCCTATGGCACTGCGTGACCTGCCAGGCGGCCCAGCTCAGTCACCATCAAGGCAGGATCTCGGTGGCGTGAGCGACCCCGGGTTTTAGGGAGTCATCCCCGGCGACGGGGAGATGATGGCCTTGATCTCTTCGAAGTCCGACGCGTCGCTTGCGAGGACGGTACGCGTCCCTTCGTCGTCGAGCTCAACACGGAACGTCGACGAGGTCGCGAGCGACTTTCCAGCTTCCCCGAAGACATAGGCATACTGGCCGGCGCCGACCTGCTTGCGAAGGCACGGACCGCTCGAAGATCCGAACTGCTTGAAGCCGTCAACCTTCAGCAGGTCGACCACGGGGCTCTTCACGACCGTCGACGACCCCACCGGCAATGCCTTGAGGATCTCGGAGCGTTCCTGGCTGGTTCTCTGTTGGACCAGCGTATAGGTCGCGGGCCTGGCCCGAGCGACAGCCGGGACGTTGGCGGCGTTCCGAGGCCGGGCAAGTCGCGGCGGGACCACTGCAGGCCCGGCATCATGTTCGAGCTGCGGGCGGGCGGCCGCGATCTGTCGACGCTGCATCCCAGCCAACTCCTGAGGATGGTCTCGGTAATACCGCAGCCCGCCGTGCCAGCGATAAATGTAAGTCGAGTCGGCCGGCGCGCCCATCTCCACCAGTTCCTGCACGAGAAGGAAGGATTCCGTTTCCGTGCAGGCAACGATCACGCGGGGGGTATAGTCCGGCATCACGGTGGCGAAGGTCAGCTCGCGAGCGTCCACGACGCGGCCGCCGCCGGCACCGAGCACCCACTCGGCGATCGCATTGAGCTCCCAGGCCTCGGACGGGTAGCCCTGACCGTTCAGGTTCGCCATCACCTGGATCGAGCCGAGGGGATCGTGCCCCATCTGTGTCATGACGGCCTCATGCTCGGCAAAGCATGGGAACCGCCGAAAGACGCCGCGGCCGAGGCCTCGGATCTGGTTTTGGTAGTAGCGCGGGAGGTCGTACACCCGATGCCATCGCGGCTGGGCAGGCGGCGCCTGCCAATTCGGGTCGCGTGCGAACACGTTCTGCTGCTGAACTGCCGGCAGGTTCTCCGGCGGTCGCGGGCGTGGCGGAGGCGGCTCTTCGACACCGGGCCCACCTCGCCGGAACTCAACCTGGCGAGCGTTTCCGGCTGGGGCGCGGCCGAGGTTGCCGCGCGGCATTGCAGCCATCCGAGCTGCATCGGCGTCGGAAATCTCGTCTTGAATTGGGGGAAGCTGATTGAGAAGCGCGGCCGCCCTCACGATAGCCTCCGGATCGAAATCGACCTGCCCCAGCGCCCGGGCGGTTTCTTCCGCCGTCGCGTCTTCGCCAGGCGCCTGCGCGCCTTGTGGCGCCGGCGGATCAATCTGAACGTCCCTCTCAGGCTGCTGCGTAGCCGCAACTTCCCCCTTCGAGACGGCGATCTCGATGTCGAGCTCGACCTTGTCGGCAACAAGGTCCTCGGTCGGGAGCGGCTTCTTGTCGTTCTCGGGCATGTCTACCGTTCACATTCTCAGGCCTTGGGCGTGACGCCATGTTCTGCTCCGAACGCGAAAGCCGCAAGCGTCAGTCAGCGCTGGCGCCGCGGTAGGCGCCATGTGAGAATCGGGCGAACTATCCTTGAGGTTACATCATGCTTCGATTCGCAATCTTCACCATCGCCGCTCTCGCCTTGGGCGGCTGCGCCAACGATCGCGTCGTGGGCGGCGCCCTGATCGGCGGCGGCGCCGGTGCCGTCGTCGGGGGCGTAGCCACGGGCAATGTCGGCGGCGCAGCAGCAGGTGCCGCGATCGGTGCTGTGGGCGGCGCCATCGTTGCAGACGCGACCGACCCTCGACCCGGCGTGAAATGCGTCCGCCGGGGGTATGACTGGTACGGAAATCCCGTCTGCTTTGCCGTCGCCGTGCCGGCGGATTACCACCGCGGCGATTATGTCGTCTACTACCAGGACGGCGGCGTCGGGCGGCGCTTCTTCGGCTATTGAGCGGCCTTCAGGCGGGCAGACATCTCGTCGACCCGCCGCCGAGCGCGGCGGGCATAGATCGCGGCAGACAGGCACGACAGCGCGGCGATGAATGCGCCGATCGAGCCCGCAATCATGTGGTCCTGGGGCAGGGCGGTCGGAACGCTAAGCGTTGCCCCGGTTCCCGCAGCCGCACCTATAAACATCGCGGCGAGGACCACAGACAGCAGCTGGTTCCGTAGAAAAATTGCTGCGAGGGCCGGCAGGGTCATGCAGATTGGCACGAGCGCTGGCGCACGCCGCGCGACATCCATCAGCAGAGACACGGCTTCTCCGTTGTCCACGCCCGCCGCGTGGAGTAGCGCGAATCCCATAAGGCCACCGACGAGCGGTGGCACGACCATGACGGCGACGGCGATCTCCAGGAAGCGCTCTCCCCAGACCGCAAACCCGAGCAGCCGCGCTCTCACGGCAAACCGCCGGCCTGCTGCACCATCGCAAGGATTCGCTGCCCGACAGGGCGCAGATGCTGGATGACGTCCTGATCAGTGATCATCCCCATGTACCAGCCGGCCCCGACGCCGATCACGGCAAGCACCGCCAGCGACACGGCGGCCTCAGCAGCGCGTATCGCAAGCCCCAAGGGAGCTAGCGTCACCTGGAAACAGGTCAAAAGCACGCGCGGCGCGTCGAAATACCAGGGCTTCGCCCAAGAGCCGAGATCGCCGATCGCGGATGCCTCGCGCACTCGATCGACTGTCTTCGTGGCCGCGACACGCGGAGCGCGCGGTGCAGGGGCCTCTTTGCCAACGTCGCTCATCAACCACTCAATCAACAAGGAATCATTCGAAGCTTGAAGGTTTGAAGAACATGGATGAAGAATCAAGGCACCCCATGGAGTGAATCGTGCATAAGGTCCTTTCTGCATTCCTCATCGCCAGCGGCATGACACTCGGATCCGCCGGTGCGATGGCTGCAAACTGCACGCCGCCGGCCGAGCCGGATGGGCAGGGCATCCGCTTCCTGCTCGGCATCCAGCCTTCAGATGGCATTCTCGACGTCTGGTGCCGCATTCAGGCGGTGCCCGGAAATTATCGCGTCAACGTCCTCTTCCCTGCTCACAAGGCGCATCGCTCGTTCGAGGCTTCCTTCGACGGATCTCGCTCTCGTCCGAAAGACGAGCTCGCCAACTTCATCCGGAGTCTCCTCCCGACGAAGGACGGCAAGATGACCGATGAGCAGGGAATGGCCTTCCCCGCGGTTCTCGGCACCAGTGTGCAGGCGCAAGCGCCAGAAGCTCCTGATGGCCAGGGCATCGGTGTACCCAAGGCTCTCCCGGGCTCTGACGTCATTGCACTCTGGGAGCCTGTCGTGCTTCGGGTGCGACCTCTCAAGATCGCGGACGCCGAGTTCACGCTCCTCATCACCTTCCGTCCGAGCGCAGCGCGCTTCCTGATGGGCCTGACCGGCTCGGCAGAGCGCTTCCAGGTGCAGGGCTACAAGTCGCGCGTTCTTGGCCCCGATGGCGTGTCGGGATGCCCGAAGCGCATCCCGAGCTGCGACAAGCTCCCGGACGTTGTCTCGCTGGACACGGCATGGATCGTGGACTCGGTGAAGCTCGAAGCCTCTGGAGGTGGCCTCTCCAGGGCGGCTGCGACCGTTCTCGGGCAACTCGTCGAAGATAACCGCTCCTATGTCGGCTCCAACACGATGCAGCGTTTCTCTGCGCCCTACGGCGAAGGAGAGGTGAATGCTGATGATGGGGTCCGCGAGGTATTGGCTCTAGCCACCGGAGATCTGCAACGGGCGGCCGGCACGCAGACCATCGAGGTTCTCTGGCGTGAGCGGCGTAACAGCAAGGGCACCTACGCGACCAACCTGGCTGACTGGCTGAAGCAGGTTCGAGAGCAGCTGGTCTACCAGTACGGCGCAAAGCAGGCTACGCCGTAGGGGCCGTCCCTCAGAAACGGGATGGCACGGGCGCCGAACATCTCGACGGCGCTCACGCTTGCGCGCCAACTTCAGGCCAACCGCGGTTCCCGGATAGCCAGATCCCTTTACTTATCGTCTTTCCGCGGCAGAAGCATATCCCACTTCCTTCGCGGCGGCCCCGATCAGATCAGCCGCCTCTTCAAGATGGGCACAAGATCCATCCAGCTGTCTCTTGTGCGAGATCCATGCCTCGTAATTCAATTTGGCTACGAGTGCAGTCAGAAATTCTTTCAATGACACGCGCGTGAGATCCCCAATGGCCTCCGCGGCATCCTGTGTGGTTTCAAAGCCTGAAATTGATGTCGCTCGAACCGCAGGCAGACGAGATCGCGTCCACTCCGGCAGCCTCTCCGCGAAGATCGTGCAGGCCACGACCTCGTCCTCATCATCCACCTTGCTGACATACCCGTCGTATCCGGATGCTCGCGCCCATGCCTTCACCATGTCGTCTGTGAGATTGGCCTCCCATGCAGCAACTTGGCTCGTTGGTCGCTTCGGTGAGACGCCTGGCGCGAGCCCAACCTCCGCTGCCCAGCTGAGGATGATCCGCCGAACTTTGGGGTCATTATCCTGGAGTGGCCAGAAATTGCTGCCCACTTTGGTCAGCCGCCACTCCGATATCGAGGTAGGGAAAGTCGTTGCCTCAATATCCTCCCCGGGGCGGGCGACAAGATCCACCGATGCGTTCAACCAGGCAAACCGATAGGAACGCTGGGGTGTATCAAACCGCAGTGCGCGAGGGACCTTCGTAACGGGGTTTTGATGCCACATGGGTTCACCTCGATTCGACCAAGCTGATCATAAAAGGTGATGGCGGGCAGATCTACGCGGGCGCGCCCGGAGGGACCGCTACCGGTCCGAGAGATCGAGCGAGAAGGCTTCCTCGGGGGTCGGAAGATCCGACAGCGAGGAAAGGCCGGTGCGATCCAGGAACTTCGCCGTTGTGGCATAGGCAGCGGCCGTACCTGTGCCGCGGCGCCGGCCAACGACTTCGATGAGGCCGGCGTCGACAAGTGCATCGAGCACAACGCGGCCCAGCTTCACACCGCGAACGGTCTCGATCTGCTTCAGTGTCACAGGCTGGTGCATGGCGATCACCGCCAAGGTAGCCACCGCTTGCTCGGAGAGCTTGCGGCCCGAGCCCAGTCGCGCCTCAGCAGGTAGCAGCTCGGCGCGCGCGCGCATCAGATAGCCGCCGCCCTCCTGGACAACTTCGATACCACGCCCCTTCCAGAAGGCGCAGATACGTTGGATCGCGCCTGCGACATCAGCGCCGGCCGGCAGCATCTCTGAGAGACGTTCTGGCTTCAGGGGTCGCGAGGCGGCGAAGAGCGCGGCCTCGATCCGCTGATCGAGCGTTGCGAAGAGCGGCTCGATGGTCATGCGGCGTGTTCGGAGCCCCACTCGGCGCGGAGCGCTTCGGCGGCTTTCAGCGCACGAGGGACGGAGATATTGGCGGCCTTGTTGGCCTGGACCAGCTCGACGACCACCTTCTCGTCGAGGTCGAGGCGCCCGCGGCTCAGCTGCCGAAGCGCGATGATGACGATGTCCTTGCTCTGCGCTGCGACCGCGCGCTCGATCACCTGCTGGGCCTGATCGAGGACGGACATCAGACCGGTGATCAAATCGATGCTTCGGCTGATCTGGGCGTTCATCGCGAAATTGTAGGCGTTGGCGAGCGCCTTGGCCGCGGCCGACAGCGCCGAGGCCGTGGCCTTGGGATCGATGCCGGCCGCATCCGACAGATGGGTGATCGTCACATTGCTCATCACCAAGACCGACCAGATCTCACGGAGGTAGAGCTCCGGAGTGTCCTCCGAGGTTATCGCGCCTTCGATCACGCCGAGCAGCGGCACGAACCCCTTGAGCACCGCCTGATAATCGGCGCGGGAGACCCGCACCAGGCGGTGACGCCAATTCTCGTCCGCCTCCGGCACAGCGTCGACGTCGCGCTCGATGCCGCTGGCATGCTCGATCAAGGTCGCGATCCCGAACAATGCGGCCGACATCGAGCCGTGCTCCTCTTCGAGGGCACTCAGGAAGTCGTCCTCGGCCAGAAGCGAGAGGTTGCCGTTCTTGTCGCTGAGGTCGGTTGCGAGCCTTCGCGCGGCGGCCGTCAAGCCCTCAACAGCCTCAAGGGAAATCTTGAACTTGGCCGCCAGCGCATCGGCGAAGATCCGTGCCGCCTCTACCACAGCTTGGATTCGGTCGAGGTGAGAGGCCTCGAAATGGCGGAGCGTCGGAATGCTAGCTGCCAGCTCGACATACTCGCTAACCGCTCCAGCCTGGGCCATCACGTTCATTGACACGCTCTCCAATCCATTTGCCGTCAGTGCAGCAGTCCGATCTTCATGGAATGAAGGCGCGGTCCTTGTCCACGCTCAAGGACCCGCCATCCACCGACCTGTTGCGCCGCTCAGGCGATGAGGGCGAAGACCTTGTTTGGGCGCGAGCCGGCGTGCCAGCGCCAGATTCCAGTGTCATGCTCCGACCGAGAAACGCCCGGATCGAAGGAGGCCGCGATGTTGAGGCGCACCGATTTTTGCTCGATAGCGCTGCCGCTGAAGCCTCGCAGATATTCGATCAGACGAGAGAAAACTTCCTCTGGGAGGTATATCGCGGCGCGGCCGGCCAGGTCCCAACCCGCGGCAATCTCTGAAAGCACTGCAACCGGCTTGCACGCCCCATAGGCGCGGAACAGAGCATAGCGCCCGCGAAGTTCGTCCTCCACGATGGAGAACCCCATCCAGCTGCCGATCTCCCAACCGCCATTGATGACAGCGAGGCGAACAACTGAATGTGAGATCGGCCGGAGCGATCCCGCCTCAAGCACCAGGCGCGCTCCTCCTTCTTCGACCGCGACGAGGTCAATCCGTGGCGGCAGCGGGCTCGAATGGGCGACGCCAATCGCCTCGCCTCGGAGCCGCGGGCGGCCATTCAATGCCGTCGGCATGGCCGTCGCTGCAGGCGCAACGACAGGCGAGCTACGACGAAACGCACGGGGCAGAAAGCGATCGATTCGGTTCAACATGGTCGCGCTCGTTAAGGAATTCGATCATGATCCTTTCAGAGCACGAATTCCTCAATCCGCGGCTTTCCCCGATCCACCGTTTCAATCGACCAAACCCCTCAGGTATCGCGATCGACATGCTCCCGGTCGGGAGCATTTGAGCCCCAACGCCTCGGAATCCGCCTTCTTGCTCCCGAGCGGGAGCATGGAAGTGCGGCCGAAGCATCACTCGATCGCGTACATGGCCCTCTGCCAGGCGAAGAGGGCACACACTCATCGCCCACACCGCTCGGCCCGACGTAGTCGCCGCAACGAACTCGCTGTGACTATTCCGAGCGATGATGCTGCCCACTGCACGCGTCGGCGAAGGACAGTCGTTACGTCGCCTTCATGTTCCCGATCGGTAACATGAGGACGAACCTTTGCCCTTAGGCGGCTCCATGTTACCGATCGGGAACACAGTTTAGGACGCCCGCTGCTTTCGCCATGCTCCCGATCGGTAACATATGGACTTGAAACACGCCGAAACCTAGCCTATGTTACCGATCGGGAACATGGAACTCTATGATGGACGATAACAGCGTCGAGCGGCGCGCAGCCGAATGGTCAAAGACGTTCGGAGCGATGATCAAGGCCCGGCGACGAGCTCAAGGGCTCCATCAGGAGCAACTTGCTCTTGCCACCGGCGTAGGCCGGCGCTTTCTGAGCGAACTGGAGAGCGGCAAGAGCACGACGCAGCTCGGCAAGGCACTGCTTGTCGCGGAGACGCTCGGCATGAGGCTTGATGCCCTGCTTGAGGGCCCCTCGCAGGCAGCCGCCACTGGCCCCGATCTTCCCGCACCGGACGACGAACTCCCACTCGAAGAGGACGAAGATGGACCGACTCCCCGTCCACTTTGAGCGACGCCTCGTAGGCACGATCGAGATATCCGCTGAAGGACCGGGTTTTTCGTACGACCCAAGCTGGCTCAGCCTGCAGGGCGCCTTTCCGATCTCGGTGCTGATGCCACTTTCGGAAGCGAGGGTCGCGCCGCGCATCTTCCTGCCCTGGGCTGCCAACCTGCTTCCTGAAAGCGAGCAGCTGCTGTCCGTCGGTCACTTCCTCGGTATGGCTCCCACCGACGTCATGGGGATTCTCTCCCGCATCGGCCGCGATACCGCAGGCGCACTGTCCTTCGGCACGCCTGGCAACACCAGCACGGCCGGCTGGCGCCCGGTCGAGAGCGCCGAAGCTCTCGAACGCATCATCAACGAGCTGCCGAACAAGCCCTTCCTGCTCAGCGAGGACGGCGTGTCGATGTCGCTCGCCGGCGCCCAGACCAAGCTTGGCGTCTCGATCGACGCCGCCGGGCGCATCTGCATCCCTGCCGATGGCTCTCCGTCCACGCACATCCTGAAGCCCGACGCCCTGAAGCATATGTGGGGCAGTGTGCAGAACGAGGCGTACTGCCTGACACTGGCGAGGCTCGTTGGTCTGCCGACGGCGAAGGTGACCACCGGGCGCGCCGGCAGCCGTAGTTACCTGCTCGTCGAGCGCTACGACCGGATGAAGGGCGGCGAGGGGCGCTGGCGTCGGCGTCACCAGGAGGACTACTGCCAGGCCCTCGGCCGGCTTCCAGGCGCGAAATACGAGAGCAATGAGACCGGCGTGAAAGGTCCGAGTGCCACCGAAATGTTCGCGCTCACCCGGGAACACATGCCGATCGCCGACGTGCTCCAGCTTCTCGATGCCGTCGTCTTCAACGTGATCGCCGGCAACACGGATGCGCACGCCAAGAATTTCTCACTGACTCTCTCGGCAAGCGGCGCGCGCCTCGCCCCCGCCTACGACCTGATGAATGCGGACGTATGGGAAAATGTCAGCAAGAACCTCTCGCAGAAGATCGCGGGAAAGAACCGTGGCGAACATCTGCGCGGCCGGCACTGGCAGCGATTTGCGAAGGAATGCGGCCTGAACCCTGCTCAGGTGGTGAAGCGCGTCGAGTCGCTCTGCGAGGCCGTCCTGGCAAAGGCGTCCGAGGCCGAAAGCATCGTGGAGGCGATGCCCGCCGGCGGCCACCCCTTGCTGCCTGCCGTTCGTTCGGCGATCGAAGGCCACGCGCGCGCGCTCTCACGCCAGCTATCCGAGGTCGAGGATACCGATGACCTCGACGCCGAGGCGACAGCGTCCGCGCTGACCCGCTGATCACGTGGGATAGCGATCATCGAGTCAGCGTATTGACGCGAGTAAAACGACGAACTATGGTTGCTTATCGCAAGCAAATCAACGCGCGATGATCTGTCTAATCTGAGCGCCATAGTAATTAACGTAGGACGGGACGCGAATTAGCGTCACAGTGGCGATCAAATCTTGTGATGTTCTTTGCTTAGAGCTCTGGTATGTTACGAGAATTGGCACCTCGATGGTCCATGACCACCTGACATTACCAAACGCATCGTTGAGAAGCCCCTGAGACAAAATTCTGGCAGGACCACTCGGCGCGGCGGTAGTCACATACTTGTTCTCGACGACAGCGACGAAATTCCCCGATTCCCGGAGTGCTCGCTGATAACCGTCCCAGCCGATCGGGGTCATGAGCCGCTGGGCAGACTGGAACTGACGCCGATAGTTCGCGAAGTCGAACGTGTAGACGCGCGTCACCGCATCCATCGTCCATTTCAGAACATCCTCGTCGCTCGCGTGTCGCTGATCGAGTGGGATGACCGGGAGCAGCTTCCCGGACGGCTCCGTCATCAGATAGCGGTACTCGTCCTCGCGCGTGAGAATGGACCAGGTCCCGAGCAGCGACAGCCCCGTAAGCGCGACCATGACAACGATCATGCGCAGGAGGTACTGGATTCGCGTGCGGCGGTAGTTGTCGCGCAAAAGGATTGTGGCGACGATTTTCTCTGCGTCCATGACGACTCCGATCGACGCCGGTAGCTTCCCATTGAAAGTGAAGAAGCGCAATCAATGGAATTTCGAAGGATTGATAAACAGCGATCCTTGTGAGTCCCAAGGATCAGCCTTACACTGCTCCCGCCGCAGTGCTATGTGGCGAATCCATCCTGATCCATGAGGATCGAAAGGGACGCAGATGAAGACCTTCGAGAAGATTCGGGCTTTGCCCTATCTCGCGCTGGCCGTCGTCACGGTTCACATGATGAGCGCGGCTCCGGCCCTCGCTCAGCAGTCGACCACGATCGGCGATGCGGCGCAGACCTGGACCCGCCAGCTGACCAACGTCGGCAAGTTCCTGGTCGCCGGTTGCTTCCTTGTCGGCATCGGCTTTGCCGGTGTTGGGCTGATGAAGCTCAAGGAAGCCGCCGCCGAGCAGGGCCGTGGCCAGACCAAATATTCGGACGGCCTGTGGCGCATCGCCGTCGGCGCCGGCCTCGCCGCGCTGCCCGCGGTCGTCAACATGACCTCGAACTCCACCGGTCTCGGCGGCGTCTCGATCACGAACGCCTCGGGCTTCTGAGCCCGAGCTGTCTCAAGCGTCCCCGGGAGGTCGGCGATGCAGCATCGTCAAGTTCACGAGCCCGCATTCGTCGCCCTCCTGGCGCTTCTGATCTCGTCCCCGGCCTGGGCACAGGCTGGCGGAACAGCAAATACCCTCGGACAGAGCACTTTCGACGCTCTGCGCGATCTGATCGGCCCGATCATGATCGCGATCTCCTTCACAGCCTTTCTCGCCGGCCTCTATCTGGTCGGGAAGGGCATTCTGAAGCTGAAGGAAGCCGCCAACTCCCGCGACGGGAGCTACGGCGCAGCGGCAACGAGCCTGATCGCAGGGACACTGCTGATCGCTCTGCCTGAGGCGGCCGGTATGGGCATGACCTCACTGCTTGGTGCGAACGGGATTTTCGGATCGGGAGATCTCCGCGCGGCTCGCATCCTCGATGCGACCTCCGATGGTGGCGGCGCTGCGAGCCAGCTGAGCCAACGTATTCTGAGCATGGTCCAGATCAAGGGGGTGGATAACTGCATCACCTCCGCTGACCCGGTCCCTTGCCTTGCCAAGAACGTCGCCAACAACGTCGTTCCTGTCGGCGTTCTGGCCGTCTTCGCCTTTGTCTTCCTGGCCGGCCTGGTCCAGCTCGCCGGCGCGATTGGGGAGCTTGCTCGCCACGAACAGAATCGCGGATCGATTCCCCCAGGCTGGTGGATGAAGGTCTTCACCGCCGTCCTGATGATGAATGGCCCCTTCCTGCTGCGCGCCGCGACCCAGTCGATCACCGGACAGACCGGGGCAATCGGTGGAAGCGGACTGATGGAAGGATCCTCGATCCTGCGCTACTCAAACGTGGGCGGCCTGTTCACGCAATATGAGAGCGTCATAGGCCATATCTTTACGATCCTGACGCTTTTCGGAGCGATCGCCTTCGTGCGTGGGCTGTTCCTCATGAAGTCTGCCGCCGAAGGACGTTCGAATTCGACTCTCGGCCACGGGATCACGTTCCTCGTCGCGGGCGTGCTTCTGGCCAACAGCAAAGTCTCGACCTGCATCATCATGAACACGATGATGGGCAGCGGCTTCGGCTTCTGCAGCGCCTGAACGCTATCTGTCAGGATCCGCGACGGAGACAATCCGTCGCCAAGCGCGTCCGAGCACGCTGATCATCGCGACGGCGTTCGTCAGGTTGTCGACGTCACAGGACACGACGGTTCCCATGGATCGTCCTCTCCAGGGCGCAACCTTGACCTGGAGACTGTTTCCTTCCCAGGACAGCTGCAAATCCAGGGTCGAACGCGAAGGCACCGAGCAGCGGACCGAGACGCCGTCGACCATGACGTAGATTGGGCCTCGATCGCGCACGAGGCCATGCAGCTCCCTGGGGATGTGCTGGACGACGTCCTCCACCGCATCACCAATGGCAGCGCGCTGACGAGCAGCATCCACCGAAGTCCCGAAGACGGCCGCAAAGGCGTCGTCGAGCAGAACCTCAGTGGTCAGCCGTGCCATAGTCAGGCCGCGTTGGTGAAGCTTCGTAGATCGACGACCGAAGCGACATTGGCCGGGTGATCCCCAGTCGCCTCGCACTCCATCTCGTCGATCACATCCAGCCCAGCCTCCTCGATCGCCACTGCAAGCACTGCAGCGGCCGTCGAGCGACGGATCACACCAGTGAAGGGATAGGTCACATCGACGGCCCAGTGGTCGCCGGCAGCATCGCTCTCCACGAGTGAAGGTGTGCCGGCAGTCATGCCCGAGGCGGCCGCGACCTGGTGGAGGACGCCGGCAACGTCGTCCGCCGGCGTTCCGGTCGTCGCCAAGTAGCCAGCGAAGCCCGAGAGCCTGGAGATCACCTCGTATCCAAGCGCGGCCAGTATCGATTCGACCGGCACGCGGCCCGGCCTGGAGAACTCGTTGCCGCAAGGCAACTTCACGATGAGCCTGACAGGCGCCGGCCCGAAGGCGGCTCGCCCGAGCAGGACGAGAGCATCCTCGAGGCCCGCGGCCATTGCTGCCAGAGGCGCGTCGCCGGCAGGACCCACCGGGCCTGTCACATGCCACGCCGTCCGCTCACCCGTCACGAGGGCGAGCCTGAACCGCCCGCGCACTCCGCGAGCCGTCAGAAGGCCGTCCTCATCGAGGACAATGATGGAATCGAAGACGTTGGTCATGGGGTAGGCCGATCGCTAGTCACCAGCGATAGATCGGGCCATTCGCGCGGAGGGTCAATCAGCGCGAGGCCAGAACGGTGGATGAGCCGGATCCCAACGAAAAAGAGCGGGAAGCCTGGCTCCCCGCTCTCGGTCTACGTATTTTGGTGGGAAGGACCGGTCAGGCCTGGAGTTCGACGGCGTCGGAAGCGTCCGACTCAACGCCGGCAGCCGTCGGCGTGACAGTCGAGGTGGCGAATTCCTGGGTGATCTTGTCGACCGCGGCACGCAGGTCGGCATCACCTTCGAGAAGGGTCTTGATCTTGCGGATCGCATGGATGGCGGTGGTGTGATCACGACCTCCGAAGCGACGGCCGATCTCGCCGGTCGACTTTTCGAGGAGGGAGCGCGAGAGGTACATCGCGACCTGGCGCGGCATGATCAGCTTGAGCGCGCGGCTCTCGGAGATGATCTCGGTTCGCGAAACGCCGTAGTGACGTCCGACGATCGACTGGAGAACGGCGACGGTCCGGGGCTGCGGGCCTTCCGGGGCCGGCGGGGGAACGTAGTCCGGCTTCTGGACCTCGGCAAAGACCGAAATGGGGCGCTTGGCGGTGGCGCTGAGATCGACGATCGGAGCCTTGGGAGGCTGGTTCATCCCGCCGCGAACGACAACGCCGACGGAGACCACATCTTCACGCTGCTCGCGCAGGCAATCGGTGATGATGCCGATGTAATTCGTCAGGACGTGATGGGCGAGGAACTTGGTCGATGTCGAAAGGGCGACGATGCCGCCGTTGAACGATTCGAAGGAGAGCTGGCGGAGGAAGTGGGCGTAGATCTGAGCGCCAGCGCGCTGTTCGATCGCCTTCGTGGCCAGGCGCCACGCAACATCCATGGGGACCTGCGTGGCAGCAGGAGTGGAGCACTGAACCGAAGACTGAACCAACATGACGAACCACCAAAACGTTGACCGTGAAAGCACCAAACCATGCCGGTCCTTTGGCGTCAACAGGATCGCGCATTTAATCCTTAACGCCAGAAGGATCGTTGCGGATAAGTCACATCAGTCCTTGGTAGAACGCGATTATTCCTTATCGCGCAAGCGGGGCCGAGGACCTCATCAGCGTGTCGAAGGACACCATCGCCGGCGCGAGATAGCAAAAGCCGATCCCGAGGGCGAAGATTGGCAGTCCAATCAGGAAATAGGCCGCGATCTTGCCCAGAAGCGTCGCATTTTCCAGGCTTGCGGCGGTAGCGCCCGCAATTCCCGATGCGAGCACGCCCGTCACAAGTAGCCCGATCGCCGGAACGCCGAGCACAATCTCCGGCACGGATGCGACCAAAAGCAGGGCGCGATCAAGGAATGATTCGAGCACGCCCATGGATTGAATGTTCATTCCTTCATTCCTTCGCAAATTCGACTGCGCGATCGAGGTCGACGCGAGTCACGCTCGATACGCCCCGTTCTGCCATCGTCACCCCGTAGAGGCGGTTCATTCGCGCCATCGTAAGCGGCCGGTGCGTGACAACGAGGAAGCGTGTTGCGTCGTTCTGCGCCATCTGTTCGATGAGGCGGCAGAGCCGATCCGTGTTAGCGTCATCGAGCGGGGCATCGACCTCATCGAGGACGCAGATTGGTGCCGGGTTCGACAGGAACGCCGCGAAAACCAGCGCCATTGCCGTCAGAGCTTGTTCGCCACCGGAGAGCAACGATAGGACCTGCAGACGCTTGCCAGGAGGAGAAGCGAGGATCTCAAGGCCAGCCGTGAGGATGTCTTCCGAACCAACCAGCTTGAGCTGCGCCTCGCCGCCGCCGAACAGGCGAACGAAGAGCTCGCCGAAATGGCGATCGATCAATTGAAATGCCGCCTGAAGCCGAATCCGCGCTTCGTTGTCGATCTCGGTGATCTGCTCGCGCAGCTTGACGATCGTATCTCGCAGCTCCGAACGCGCGCGCTCCATGTCGCCTAGGCGCTTCTCCTGATCCGCCAGCTCTTGTTCGGCAAGGAAATTCACCGCGCCAAGCGAGTCACGCTCGCGTTCGCGCCGTGCGAACGCCTGCTCCGCCGCCGTCTTCGCCGCCGACATATCCAGCGGCCATTCGGGCCGAGGGGCAATCGTTTCGAGCGCGGCGACCTCGATCTCGAAGCGCTCCTTCACTTGATCAGCGACCACGCGACAGGTGGCCAGGGCCTGCTCGATCGCTGCAAGGTCACGAGCGCGCGCCTCGCGCAGCTGGGCGAGCTGGCCCTCGGAGGCCCTGAGCTCGTTGTCCGCCTGCTCACGAAGCCTCTCTGCCTCGTCCTGTCTGGCAATGGCCTGGTTCAGCTCCTCACGGCGCGCGGCAACATCGGCCCTGGCAGTCTCGACTACCTCGGCGGGGCTTTCAGGACGCTGCGCCGCATCCTCAAGAATGCGTTCGGCTTCCTCGGCGCGCGCAGTCAACTGGGCACGGTTCTCGGTTGCTTCGCCGAGACGCCGGCGCCAATCCGCTTCCTGCGAGATAATGGCGCGGAAGCGCTGCTCGCGGAACGCATGCGCCGCGCGGAGCTTTTCAAATTGCGCCCGCGTAGCTTGCTCCTCGCGCCGGGCGGCATCGAGTTTCCGGCGGGCTTCCTCAAGGCGGCGCGACGCCTCGTCATCAGCGGGGATCTCAGCAACCGCCTGATTGGAGGCGAGGAGCTGCTCCGAGGCCTCTGCGCGCTCCTGGCGCGCGCGTCCGACCTCGCTTTCGATAATCACGACACGGCTCTTGCGCTGCTCGGCGAGCTTGGCACGCACAGCGAGGGTCTCCCGCAAGCGGACCAGCTCGTCGAACAGTTGGCGCGACATTCTCCGCGCCTGATCAGCAAGGGCGCGCGAACGCTCCAGCTGCTCGCTGGCGGCCTTCTTCTCGGCGCGGGCAGCGTCGAGGTCTGACGCAAGCGCATCAGCCTGCGCGCGCAGCTCGCGCAGCCGGTTCGCGCGCTTGAGGCTTTCCGACCCAGCACTGGCTCGCCCACGGCCGCGCAGTCCATCCCACCGCGCGAAGGCTCCACTGGGTGAGACCAGGATCTCTCCTGTGGTCAGCATGTGCGCCCGCGCAAACACGTCGTCGTCGCTCTCGCAAAGCTCGACATGTGCCAGCGCTGTCCGCAGTTCGGCCACACCGCTCGCCCGATCAGCCAGCCCACCTGTGCGATCGCCGGCGACATCCTCCCACCAGGTCTGCTCACTGGGGTCTGTTCCTGCATCAAGGCCGTCGCCAAGTGCCGAGGCAATCGCCATTTCCATGCCGGCAGGAACGGTCAATCGGCCAGACACAGGGTCTTCAGATGGGGAGGTACTGCCTACCGCCTCCAGCCCCTTGATCTCGGCCGCCACCGTCGTCGCCGTGCCGTTCAGGGCGCGCAGGCGCGCATCCGCTTCGGCCTCATGGTCCTTGGCCTGGGCCAGCGCCGCCTCGCAATCGACGAGCGCCGCCTCGGCCTCCCGGGCTGCAAGCTCCGCCGACTCAACGGCCGCAGCAATTGCTGCGTCCTCGGCGTCTTCGGACAGGTCTCCACGCGCGGCCTGGAGCTTCAGCTCCGCTTCCGAAAGCCGACGCTCGACCGCTTCGAGCCGGCGCGCCGCCTCATCACGCTGCCGAATAGCAGCGGCTCGGGTCGCCTGCCGGGTCGCGGCCTCGGCCGCAAGGTCGGATACCTCGGTCTCGACCAAGCGGGCAAAGTCCTGCGCGGCCTCCGTCGCGTTCGAGGCTTGCTCGATCGCTTCCGGTGCCTCCGCGGACTCGACAGCCAATTCTTCGCGCTCGGAGGACAGGACATCAACGGTCCGCGAAGCTTCCGCCATCTGGTCGTCGACGCGCTTGCGATCGACTGCGATCTCCATCACCCGGCGCCGAGCGTCCTGCAGCTCCTGAACGAGGCGCGCAGCTTCGTTCTCGATGCCTTCAAGCCGAGCAGCGGAGCGCGCAAAGGCGGTCTCGGCGAGCGCGCGCGCGTCGCGCGCCGGGCTTACCTTCGACAGAGCATCGTCGCGCCCGCGCTCGCTGGCCCGCACGGCAAGGATAGCCCCCTCGACGCGCTGGTCGGCTTCCGCGTGGTTTGCCCGGGCCTGGGTCTCGGCCCGCTCAGCGTCCATCACGCGGAGATGCATCAGATGGGCTGCAGCATCGCGAACAAGCCCATCGATCTCCCGTCGGCGCTGAACCTGGCGCGCCTGGCGACGGAGGGACGCAACGAGCTCGTTTGATTGTACCAGCGCGTCGTCTGCGCGGGCGAGGTTCGCTTCCGTCTGATTGAGACGCAGATCCGCCTCATGGCGACGTGACGACAAGCCAGAGACGCCGGCAGCCTCTTCGAGAACGATGCGGCGGTCGGAGGGCTTGTCCTGGATCAGCTTGTTGACCCGGCCCTGGCTGACGATCGCCGGCGAAGTCGCGCCGGCGGCGTTGTCCGCGAACAGGATCTGCACGTCCTTCTGGCGCGCTGGCTTTCCATTGACGCGATAGCTCGTGCCCTGGCCACGGTCGATACGGCGGGAAACCTCCAGCCTGTCGGTTTCGTTGAACTCAGGTGTTGCCGTGCGGCCGGTATTGTCGAGGCTCAGCACCACCTCAGCGACGGAACGCGCACTGCGGCGCTCGCTGCCAGCGAAGATGACGTCATCCATGCCATCGCCGCGCATGTTTCGGGCTGAGCGCTCGCCGAGCGCCCAGCGGAGCGCTTCGAGCAAATTGGACTTTCCGCACCCGTTGGGACCAACGACGCCGGTGATGCCTGTTTCGATCGGCAGATCCACGCGGTCGGCGAAGCTTTTGAAGCCGTCGATCCGGAGCCCCTCGAACTTTAGCGGCCGCCGCTGCGTGGGCGACACGCGCGGGGTTTCGGCCGACGGCATAGCCGTCGGTTCCCCTTCCGTTGGAGCTCCCTGGACCGCGAGATCGTCGCTCATTTGCTGGCGCTTGCTGCCCGGGCCTTGTCGATGGCGGCCTGCAGACGAGGCGCCGGCACCGCGCCGCGGAAGAGACCATCACGGCCGGCCCCGACGATCATCGTGAACGGGGTGCCGTTGATCTTGGCGCGATGCGTCAGTTCCAGTGCGGTCGAAATGTGCTCGTCGAGCTCCTGACGCACCATCCCGCTGGCGAGCTCGGACTTCAGAACCATCACCGCCTCCGATCCGAGCACCGTGCCAACGATCCGGTCGACGCTGTCGGTGGACAAGTTGGTCTTCTCGGCCATCAGCGCCTTATCGAAGTCGGCGTAGCGCCCTTCATGCCGCCGCCAGACGAGGGATGCCATCCGCGCTGCATATTCCGAGCTCGGCGAAAGGAAGGGGACGTAGCGACGGATCACCCTGAGG
Source organism: Hyphomicrobiales bacterium (assembly GCA_930633495.1). Lineage (NCBI taxonomy): Bacteria > Pseudomonadati > Pseudomonadota > Alphaproteobacteria > Hyphomicrobiales > Hyphomicrobiales bacterium. Next base: position 676,467 of record CAKNFJ010000002.1, read on the forward strand.
TCCGGATTGTCCGCGATGACCTTGTGCATGTCGGGCTCCATGCGGCGACAGAACACGCAGTTCGCGTCGATCACCTCGATCAGCACGATCTTGCCCGACTTCGAACCGAGGACCGGGGTCCATTTGCCGGGATCCGAAAGCTCGCTCGCCAGCTTGAGCACGACATCGTCGGCCTGCTTGGCCTCCGCATCTTTCTGCCGCTCGACGTAGCTGTTGATCGCCTTGAGCACGATCTCCGGGTTGTTCTCGATCCAGCGCGTCATCGCCTTGTCGAACTCGGGCCCTTCGAAGGGGCCGGCGTGGGCCGCGGGTGAAAGCGCCAACGTACCCAGAACGGTTGCGGCCATCAGACCAAGAAGCGACGCGCGCATGTGAACTCCTGAACTTCGCTCCCGTCGAGATGACGGCAGAGCTTTGAATGGGACAATGAGAGGAGACGCCGGGGCAACGGACCCGGGCGTGCCTGGGCGTCAGGCGAAGTGCTTCGAAAGCTTCAGCCCCTGGCCTTGATAGTTGGAGCCGAGATCCTGCCCGTAAAGCCGATCCGGACGCTGTGCCATGGGCTCATAGACGAGCGTCGCAACGCGTTGTCCATGCTCGACCAAGAAGGGCACATCGTGCGATCGAACTTCGAGAACCACCCGAGATCCGGCGCCGCCGGCGTCGGCGAGGCCAAATCCGCAGTCGAGATAGCCGGCGTAGTGCGACCTCAGTTCGCCAACGGCTGGATCATAGGCAACCATCTCAGCTGCCTCATCCGCCCCAACCACAACTGCCTCGGCAGACATGAGGATGTAGAACTCGTCCGGATCGAGAACGAGCTCCCGCCGTCCAGCGATCGCGGTGATCGGCTCCCAGAATTCGGAGATCGAATGCCCGCCGATTTTCGCGAGATCGACCAGACCCGCATGACGGCGCGCGCGATAGCCGATGATGCCACCAGCCTTGTCGGCAGGCTCAAGATCAATCGTCACAGGGACAATCCGGACCGGCGCGAAAGGGGATGCACCGGCCTCCCGGAAGCGAATCTGCGCAAGGCGAGCACCGGCCTGGGCGAGGACGGCGAAAGACCGAGGTACCACCTCTGCATAGAGTGGGCCGCAGTAGGCCTCAGGCACATCGTCGAAGGTTTCGCCATTGTCGGTGATGACGCGCACGAAGATATCAAGGCGCCCTGAGGAGCTCTTGGGATTGGCGCGAGCGCTCACACCCTTTGGCAGAGCCAACCGCTCCATCAGTGGAATGATGTGAACGCAGTTGCGCTCCAGCACCGTCGGCTTCGTCAGATCGACCTCGTGGGTGGCGAGGCGCGCGACGCGATCCGCAACGGTATTACCAGGGCCCGGAAGGAAGCTCGCCGGCAGCCGGTAGGCCCGGGTACCGAGCCTCAAATCAAGGCTTGCGGGCTGGATCTGGTCGTGGTCCAGCGGCAAGTCCAAGGAGATCACCCCCTCGGCAATCGCTGACGAAATTCTCTGCGAAGCCCAAATCGCGGCCGACATCTCGTACTCCTAGCGGGCGGGATGCCTGTGCAAATCTCCGCGCTTGTTGGAACGACGATGGAGGCCATCCACGGGCAAATCAAGGATAGAGAATTCAATCCTTGATACTATCCACCGAACTGCCACCGATAGCAGAACCCTCCTGCGGCCCGTCGCGTGGATTCAAGAACCGTGGAACACCTCATTCAGCAGCCGGATGTCCGCATCCTTCCCCCACCGACCAACTTCAGGCCGGTTGCGCCGTCCGATGTCTCGATCATTTATGGCGACTGCCGCACCGCTCTTGCCGGCGTGGAGCCCGGGTCCGTCGATCTGGTCATTGCCGATCCGCCCTACGGCATCACCAAGCTCGAATGGGACCGCGACGTCAAAGGCTGGATCAAGGCAATCATCCCCCTGATGTCGCCGACGGCGTCGCTCTGGTGTTTCGGCTCCCTCAAGTTCTTCATGCTGCGCGGCAGCGAATTCAAAGGCCTCACCCTCATGCAGGAGGTCGTTTGGGAGAAGCACAACGGTTCCGGGCCACCTCAGCCCGGTCGCTTCAATCGCGTCCACGAACTCGTTGTCCAGTTCCGTCTTGACGGCACGCCGGCCGAGAAGGTGACCGCCAACAATCCGCTGACTTTCGATGCGGTCGCCCGGAAGGTGAAGCGCAAGAAGGGCCCCACCCACATGGGGGAGTTCAAGGAATCGACCTACGAGAGCGTCGATGGAGGTCCGCGGCGCGCCCGCAGCGTTCTGCAGTTCCGCTCAATGCACAACATGGCCAAGCATCCGACGCAGAAGCCGGACGATCTCGTGCGCATGCTGATCGAGACCTCCTCGAACCCAGGCGACCTCGTGCTGGACCCGTTCGGCGGTTCGGGCACAACGGCTGTTACCGCCCTGAAGGCGGGGAGGAGGGCCATCACGGCTGAGAAGCTCCCCGAATTCGTCGAGCTCATCCGTTCGCGCGTCGAACACGAGGCGCTTTCCCAACCGGAGTTCGTCTTCGGTTGAGCCGGGCTCAGGTCGTATTTCGCGCGCTATTCGAGGATCTGACCTTTGTTGGGCGCTGCCCTGAAGGAGCGAGCGCCGCTGTTCGCGCGCGGCACGAGGACCTCCTCGCCAGATGGGCAACAGCGCTCGACGTCCCGGCCTGTGAGCTTCAGACCATCGCAGACCCGGAGGACTGGTGGAAAACGCCGTGGTGCTGCTGGCGGCGCTCGACGCCGGGCTCAGTGTGCACATCCTGACGCCAAACCGTCTCCATGACCCGCTTCAAGTGGTCAGGAGCTTCGGACCTGAAGCCTTCGACCCCGACGCCCCTACCATTTTCCTCGGCGCGCCCCTGAAGCACGACAGCATCTTTCCGAATCCACTTCTTGAACAAGCGCCGGCGCTGAACATTATCTGGCCACGAAACGGCAAGCTCGGCGGCGGTGAACGATATTGGGCAAGCGCCGTACTTCGGTCCGCCTTGAACCGCCAAAATCAGATTTCGACAGGCGATGCTGATGGCCCGGACGGTTATACCGGCGCCACGAGGCGTGTTCAGGCCGGCACCGAACGCCCGTTGATCGCCAAGATTATCTTCCAGGCGAAGTACATGCCCCCGACCCGTCTTCCGCTCCCTGAAGGCAGGGAGGTGTCGGATGACGAGATCCGCAGCGCATACATCAGTGCATTCGAATATTGCATGCTCGACTGCGAAGCCCGGCGCGAGGCCTTCCTGATCCAGGAGGAGCTTCCTCTCATCCACGAGTACCGCGTCATGATCGTCGACGGCGAGCCGGTCGCCGGCGCCGGCACGGTGGAGTGGCTCAGCCCCTGTTGGCATGACCCCGCGGACGGTCCGTTCGACCCGCAGCTCGAACACCGACGCGGAGATCGGAACCTGGTGCGAGATCTCGATCTCGTTGCCCGGTATGTCGCGACGGCGCAACGGCTCTGCCGCGAGCTCGGCGCAGAGGAAGGCGGCGAGCGCTTCCGCAACTGCACCATGGATTTTGCGGTGAACGCTGACGACGGCAGTATCTGCCTGATCGAGACCAACCCGCTGGACCGCGTCGGCCTCTATGCGATGGACTATGCGCCGGTGCTCAAAGCCGTTGTCAGGTCGGTCGGAACGCAGCCGCTTCTGACCACATGATCGCCTTACCCGGTCCTTCAGGGCCGGGTAAGGCGATCCGCTGAGCTTGCCCAACCAAGGAATCGAACGTAGTTTCTTTCCCATGCTGCGCCAGCAGGCCTATCGCTTCCGAATTTATCCAAGCCCGGATCAGGCGGGCCTTTTCCGACGGACGGTCGGATGCTGCCGGCTGGTCTACAACCTGTGCCTGGACCAAAAGACCCTGGAGTCTCATCGCAGCGCGCCGCGGCGGTTGAGTTACGCGGATCAGTGCGATGGACTGACCGAGCTGAAGCGAGAGGCAGAGTGGCTGAGGGATGTACCTCATCACCCGTTGCAGCAGGCGATCCGGGATCTCCATCGCGCCTTCACGAACTTCTTTGAGGGACGGGCCCGCTACCCAACCTTCAGGCGCAAAGGCGAAAACGAGTCCTTCCGCTATCCCGATCCGAAACAAATCAAGCTCGAAGAGCGGCGTATCTTCCTGCCAAAGGCCGGCTGGGTGGAACTCGTTCAGCACCGCCGGGTCGAGGGAGCGATCAAGAACGTCACGGTTTCGATGGTCGCCGGCGACTGGTTCGTCTCGATCCAGGTGGAGCAGGAGATACAAGAGGCCGCCCCAAACCTTGGCCCGGCCATAGGCATCGATCTGGGGGTGGATCAGCCGATCACGCTCTCGAACGGGACTGTCTTCCAGCTGCCGCGCGTCTCGCCGCACGAGCGCCGGCGGCTCGCAGCAGCTCAGAAGAGTGTCGCCCGCCGGCGGAAGGGCTCCAGGAACCGCGCCAAGGCGCTGAGGCGCGTCGCGCGCCTGCAGGCGAGGTTCGCCAGACGAAGGAGGGATGCAGCTCACAAGGCCACGACGATCATCGCCAAGAACCACGGCACGATCGTCATGGAGGACCTGAAGGTTAGGAACATGACGGCTTCCGCGCGAGGCACGGCCGATGGTCCTGGATCGAAGGTCCGTCAGAAGGCCGGGCTGAACCGGTCCCTCCTCGATATCGCGCCGGGCATGATCCGCTCGATGCTCGCCTACAAGGCGCCCTGGTACGGATCGGCGCTGATCGCCGTCGATCCGGCCTACACATCGCAGGAGTGTTCTTCCTGCCGCACGGTCGATGCGAAAAGCCGCATCAGCCGCTCGCAGTTCGTCTGCACGAATTGCGGTCTCATCGAGAATGCCGACGTCAACGCAGCCAAGTCCATCCTGGCGCGCGGGCTCGGCTCAACCGGAGGACATCCGGGGATGGCCTGTGAATCGAGCCGCGCTGGCGGCCGGAAACAGGAAATCATGCCTGCGAAGGCGAGAAGCTCGGTCCTTCAGGGCCGAGATTAGTCACTTTCAGACGCTGATGGAATGGTTGGTGAAATCCTTCTGGGGAATTCACCTATGGACCTGAAGACCGACCTCACGGAACGCAATCGCGAAGCCCGCGGTGAAATCGAAGCGGGGCATCACGATCAGATCTCGCCGGATGGGCTGCTGCGGCGCTCGGTCGCGCGCATCGTTTCAACGATCTCACCGACCGCCGCGACGCTGGTGAAGTTCCATGGCGGCCCCGGCACCGATGGCGCCCTGCAGCAGCGCGCGGCCCTCATTACCGAGCGCCTGGTGAATTCGGCCTCCACAGCGATCGCCGACGCCGCGCTGGCGTCGCCTGTCCCCGTTCCGCCGAAGTCCCTGATCGCGGCCCTGGCCAAGGAACCGATCGCCGCGACCTCCGACCGCAGCATCGCCGGCCTCGTCCGGCATATCGACAGCCAGGCTTCGCGCGCCGCGCGCGCCGCCGTGGCAGGGATGATTGCCTCGATCCGCGCGCGCCGGGAAAAGCTCGCGCCGCTGGCCAAGTTCGTCACCAACGGGGCCAAGGTGATCACGTTCGGCGGTCCTCGAGGCTCTGCGCCCGCTCAGATGTCTCTCGTTCGCGGCCTCGTCGCTTTGGGCGTGATCAGCAGCTTCAGCGTCACGCTCATCCCCAACGAGGTTGTCGCCGGAGAAAGGTCCCGCCGCATGCTGGCGATCATCGGTGGCATGGCAGCCGGCGCCGCCGCTCCGCAGGTCTACCAGCGGCTTCGGAACAACAATGGCTATGGGATGCAGCCGAACTACCAGAATCAGGGGTACGGCGGCTTTCAGCCGAACTACCGCAGCCCTGGCTACGGGTATCAGGATTATCGCCCAGCTCCGGTCTATGACCATCCGCGCCGCGACTACCGCGAGCGTCGCCCGTACTACCAGCCCAACTCCTACGCCGCTCGCCCCATCCCCATGTCGGACGAGATGACGATCGCCGCCAAGGCGGTCATCGCGGCCGAGGTGAACAGCATCGCTCAAGCCGACGCGATGATCGACCAAGCTATCCGCCAGGGCATGAGCTGCATGAGCCAGCTGGGCTATGGCGGAAACTGCGTCGTGCGCACCGGCAGCGTGACCATGGACTTCGCTCGCGGCCGCTTCGTTGCCGCCCCTCTCGGACGCGTCGTCGCGCGCGAGGAGAATGGGATCTACAGCGCCGACGACATGGTGATGCGGCAGGTCTGGAACCGCGCCAAGGCGCTCAAGGCCCAGGAAGACAGCTACCGCTATGGCGCCGGCGGGTACGGCCCGCGCTTCTGATCCGCAACCACCTGCGCTCGTAAGGGCCGGTACACCCCAATTTGAGATCGGGGCGTACCGGCCCTTCTGTTTTCTGGTCAGGCCGAAAGGGTCGCGAGCGGATCGCTGGCAAGATCCGGGACCAGGTTCAGATCCAGCGCGCGCGCGATCCGCTCGGCGACGACGATCGCGAATTCCTGTGAGCTGGCGCCGCGCGGCCAATCCTGGTCGCCGAATTGAGCGTAGGCGGCTCGATAAGCCTCGAAGCAGGCAGCAGCCCGGACCACGGCTTCGGCCGCCGGCGATAGGCTATCGACCTCCTGGCACGCTCTTTTCAGCTCGGTATACGCGATCAGGAGCTCGAAGGGGGTTTTGCCCAGCTCGCTCGGGGCGATAGCGTATTCGATATCGACCATCGCCCGATGGATACTGGCCGCGACTGGATCGTCAAGGGCACTCTCGTCATGGATGGTGACGCTGCCTTCCCCCAGCCGAACGTCTGTGTTCGGCCAAAATGTGTGAGCGGGGAACCGATCCTTGCTCTCAAGCAGGCTTTCCGCGAAGGCGACGGCTGTTTCCGGCTGATCCCCGCGGAAATATCCGAAACTGGGGCTGTCGCGATCCGGCATCGCAAGCTCGACCGAACCGATGGCATTGGACAGGATGTTCGAGCGCGGATTCAAGCACCAGACTGGCGCCGGCGCGCGCATATGCACGACGCCCCCAATCACGAGGACCGCGTCCATCATCTCGCGAACCGCCCCCGCAATCTCATGCTCGCGGTTCGATTCTAAGACAGTCGCTCCCGGTGGGACTCCCGCGTCGAGAAAGGTGATCAGGCGCCCGGTTCTCCCCTTCAGCGGGTAGTCGATCCAGGATCCGCGCGCTTGCCGGTTGTCGGCCCTTTCCTTCGCGAGCTGGAACTCGCTGGCCCGGATCGGCTGGTCGTCTCCATCGAACATTGGCCGGTAAAGCCGGCCATCGACAACGCGCCAGTCGCAATCATGGGGCGGCAGCGTCCGGCCCCGCATGCTGATAGCAACGGGCGCATCGTCAATCGTGCGGATCGCGATTGGCACGACTTCGCGGTACTCAACGTCCTGCTGGTCGCGCTTCCGAGGGAGTTTCACCCGAGCGGAATAGGGTACATCGAAGTTGAGGATTGTGGTCATATCTGCAGCATATCGAGGTCGTTAGGAGGTTCGGGCGCGAGCACCTGAACGATTTGGGCGGCCCGGCGCGCGGCAAAGCCAGCATGAGCTGCCATTGTGCGATCCATGCGACGCTGAATGATGGTCGGGTCAGCTGGCGGCATGAAGGCCTCCATGCGATCGAGCACATGCGCGAGGAAAAGCGCCTTATCGTTGCTGTTGGGCTCCTGACCGAGCCGGCGGATTTCAGCCCAACCGCTGATGACCTCGAAGGGCAGTTTCTCGAAACCTGGCAAGTCGGCCAACATCACGTCCCCGACGAGCCCGCGGCACACGGACTCCTGGAAATCCGAAACCTCATCGAAGGCGAGGCATCGATCAGAGAAAATCTCGACCTTCCCGACTTGGCTCATCCGATCGCCACGCAGGTATTTTCCCGCAAGCTCCTCGGCTGCTTCCATATTGCTGAGGCGAAACGCGTAGGTATGAGACGACCTCTCAGCGCACGCAGGGGCGGTCGAAGGCCAGACGCCTGGAACCCGAAAATCGACGGTGACCACCGGCTCTCGCGCAAGCCGCCAGGGCATGCCGTCGAGCAGCACCAGGTTCTCCGCCTGAAGCTTCGCGCGGGCAACCGCTTCACCCTCCGTGCTGCTGATTACGCGCGCCGATTTCAGCTGGAGGTAGTCGATCGCGGAATAGTTCGATTCTGGCCAGTACTGGACATGGCAGCCCCGGTACGACGCCTCCTCGAAGGGATTGCTTGAGAAGGTGACACCCTGCGGGCCGACGAGCTCAAGAAAACGCTCGAAATCGACGTGCTCGCCGTTCTCGCCAACGACGCGCTCAAAGAGCCGGTCCCCGACCTCGCGATATTCGATCACCGTATCCATGATCGTCTCGATCCGAATGGCCAAGGGCGCTTCGCTAAGCGACATCTCCTCGACCTTGACCGGCATGCCGCGGCGGACGCGCACAGTACGCTCTGCGCGGCCCTTGGGAGGCACATGCGTGACCTCGTAACCAATCTGCGGCCAGAAGACCTTCATCGGCTCAGCGCGGCCTGGGAGACGGTGCAGGCTGCTCGCCGATCACGACCGACCAGCCGCGCATCGCGACCTCGTCGCCTGCGATGTACGTTCCGGCCGAAACGGAGTGGATCGAGAACTCCCCCTTGATGCTCTTGGCGAGGCTCCCGCACACATCGTCGCTGTCCAGCGAGAGCGGGCCGACGAACAACCCCTTCGACCCGTCGGCCATCGTGACGAACCACGCGGCGACCTCGCTCAGCAGATCAGGATCGGCCTCGAAGTCCGCCGCCGAAATGACCTTGCCCGGAGGAGCGGTGCCCTCGATCGCGCCGGTCGCGAAGACCGTGCCGTCGAAGCTCATCGCCTGGTCGTGCTTGCCCATCGGGCTTTTTGCCAGAGAGACGCCGCCCAGGAGGACGTGTTCGATGGAGGTGTAGCGGGAGCCTGTTAGAAAGCGGTTCTCGATATCGAGCCAAGCCTCGTCTTCGAGGTTGTGAGCGCCCACGCCGATCTTGTTCGGCAGGCCTTCCCCCCGGAGGAGGACCACACCCACGCGCCGCGCGCGGACCGTGCCCGCAGCCTCCAGGGTTTCACCAACACCATCGACATTGAGTCGCATCAGACGCTCCCACTTCCGGTGAGTGCTTATCTAGCCCGCGGCGACGAAAGCCAAAATCGGGTGGGCGCATCGTCGCGCCGTGCCGTCCGACCCTGAAATATCGGGCTTCCTTGGCTCGTTCAGGTGAAGGCGTCTTCGAGAAGGTCGAGGAGCGCGGCAGTTTCGCCGCCGCGCATCTGCAGTGATTAGAGCGTAGGGGCGCGGTTTGGCGGGTTTCCGACCCGACGCCCTCCCCTGGCAATCAGGCGGAGAGCCGGTCGTCGTCGGCGCGCTCACGCTGCATGGCGACCGGACGCTGGCTGCCGGGCTTGTAGGCGAGGCGGCGGTGGCCTTCGCAGTACGAGCCGGTGTTCTCGTGGAGCATGTTGCAGAAGCGGAAGGTGGGGCTCATTGGATCGCCGACAGGCCACTTGCAGGGCTTGCCATCGGCGGAGCGACCGGAGAGTGAGTTGATGGCTTCGGCGCCGAACCACTCGGTGTCCGGCATCACGATCTTGACGGGCGGCAGTTCGGCCCGCGCGATGACCGGGCGCGGCGGAGGAGCAGGAAGCGCGACGGTCGTTCCGTCGGAGGCTTTTGACGCCTTCTGGTAGAGGACGTTGATCGAAGCCGGCCTTGCTGCCCTTTCCGCCTTCTCGCGCTTCGGCCGCACAGGCTTCGGCTGGCCGGCGGTCGCCGCGCGCTCCTCTTTCGTTTTGACCGTGCTGGGGATACGGGCGCCGCCCTTGTAGGCCAGATTGAGCCGATTGACCTTGCCGATGATGGAATTCTTGGTGAGTGACGATCCGTGCCGCAGATTGAGGATCTCGGCGCAGGCCGTTGTGGACTTGCGATCGGTGACCCACAGCGTGTGTAGATCGTCGATCATCGCTTGCGTCCAGCTCATAAACCCGCTCCTGACTGATACCGACCGCGCCCGCGGCCATGGAATGACGATTCAGTCCTACGAACGGTCCTTGAAAGTGTCGAGCGCGAATCATCAATCCATGCAGACTTCCGTGGATAGCCATCGACACTCCTTGATCGGAAGAAGGATTGGCCCTTTTATCCAATGATGACACCAGCGCGAGGTATCTCAGTGACCGCCATAAAGCCCGACTTCATCACCTTCACCGGCGCCGACGATGGCACCAGGACGGAGGAGCTCCTGGCCTTCGCTGATCGTCATCCGAAGACGGAATTCGGCATCCTCCTCTCTGCCTCCCGCGCTGGCTCGTCGCGCTACCCTACGCTTTCCTGGATCCGCGATGTCCCGAGGAGCCTTCACCTCGCCGCTCACGTCTGCGGCAGCTGGGCCGCGGCCTTGGCGGAGCGGGGTGAACAGGCCGAGGTCGAGGCGCTCATCGGTGGGTTCCAGCGGGTTCAGGTCAACGTTGGCCGCACCCCTCAGGATCTAGGTCCTCTCGCCAGCTTCGCTTCGAGGCTCGGGGTCGATGTCATCCTGCAGAGCAGGGACGGAAGAGCGTTCCCTACCGAGAACAGGATTTCATGGCTCTTCGACGCTTCCGGCGGCGCCGGCATCGTGCCGACCTCGTGGCCGCGTCATCATGAGAAGCGGCTGGTCGGCTATGCCGGCGGTCTCGGCCCGTCGAATGCTGCCCAGGTCGTCGCCGGCCTCGACGCGACCGGCCCGTACTGGATCGACATGGAGAGCCGTGTGCGCAACACCGACGATGCCTTCGATCTCAGCCTCTGCGACCAGGTTTCTCGGGCCGTCGGGCTCTAGGGCCATATTAGGCGGTCGCGCGGAGGCCTTGCTCGCTGCGCGACCGCTCAGGGGCGGGAGGCCTCCTGGTCGTCATGCTGCGACGGCGCTCGTTGGCTTCCCGCTTCAGCTCCGGCGCCTCGCCTTGCGGCCACGCCACCAGCTTCTCGGTGCCCAACGCGGAGCCCACGCCCTTCAGGTAGGCAACGAGGTCCACCGACATCGTGCCGATGCGCTCGATGCCCGCCTCCGAAACGCGGAATGCTTCTCCCTCTCGCGGGGACTGTGCGTCGCGCACCGAAGGAGCCGAGCGGGCGAGATCGAGGTGAGCCTCGATGAGATCCTCATTTCCGTGAACGGGCATGGCAAAGCGCGGGCGAATTGCCCGATAGAGGTCCATCAACTCATCGCGATGCCCATGGCCGGACGCGTGGATCGGCAGCCCGCTGTTGGCATCCAGGACGTTCACACCCTTGGCGCGGAGCGTATCCAGCATCATTCGGACGGTCGCCTCGTTGCCGGGGATCGCACGGGCAGAGTGGACCACGGTGTCGCCCGCCTCGATGCGGAACGGACCGGAATTGGAGAACGCTCCAAGCTCCAGTTCAGTCGTCAGCCGCCGAAGAGCGGAACGCTCCTCCGCCTGCGTGCCCGTGCAAACCACGGCCATCTTGCGCTTCGGCATCCCGTGATGGAGGCGGCGAGCGTCGATCAGGGGAGGGGTATTAGGCTGCAGGACGCCGGTGGCGCAGGCCGTCTCGAAATTGCGCTGAATCGAGAAACCCGAGGAAGCGAGAGAGCGTCCGCTGCGACGGGCCGCGCCGCGAATGCCTTCGATGCGGGCGACGTTCGAGGCGAAGGTGGAAACGTAAACCCTGCCGGTGGCGGAGCGCATGACATCGGTCAGGCCATCCATCACCTCGCCCTCCGAGCGCGAGCGGCCGGCACGGTGGGCGTTGGTGCTGTCGGCCAAGAAGGCCAGCACACCGGCGCGCCCGACACGTTCCAGGCTGCCGAAGTCAGTCGGGGCGCCGATGACGGGCCGGCTGTCGACCTTCACGTCGCTCGCGTGGATAATGCGTCCGGCCTTGCAAGCGAGCAGGATCGCCATGGTCTGCGGCGCAGAGTGCGTCACCCGGATCGGAGTGATGTCGAATTGCCCGATCCGGGTGGTGCGCTTCGGATGAAGCTCCCGCATCGGGTGCGATCGACCGTATTCGCGAAGTCGGTTCTGCACCGTGTCGATGGTGTACTTCGTCCCCCAGATCGGCACACGAGAGAGCCGAGGCCAGGCCTCACTGAAGGCCAGGAGAGGTGCGATACCGCCTACGTGATCCTCGTGGGCATGAGTGAGGATGATGGCGTCCAGGCGATTAATGATGTCGCCGAAGCTGCGGGGGTCGGGGAAGATTGACTCGACCCGGGCCTCATGGCGCTCCGCGAATTCAGCGGCGAAATCGTCATCCGCACCGGGAAAGGTCGCACCCAGGTCGATCAGAACCCATCGACCCTTGGTGCCGACGGCGTAACAGTTCATTCCGACGCGGTTCGTTCCGCCCAGCGGAAGAATCGTGATCGCGCTATCGGAGGGGATAGGCGCCCGCTCCAGGATGGGGAGCGCCTGTGAAATTGGATTGGAAGTCAAACGGACCTACTGTCTGTCGTTACGATTCGAGAAAATGGCCTCTATTCCTTCACATCATGAAGGATTGATCCGAAAGTTAGAAGGATCGCTCGAAGGCTTCGGTGGATGAGGGGGGCTTTGTGAGTTGCGTCCGAGAGCGCCACTGTGCCTGGAAGGAGAGTGGATCAATGACCGAAAAGCCCCAGAGCACTGCAGCAGCCGCGTTGGCGGCATTCTTCAAGGACAGCGAGGCTGTTCTGGATTTCGTCAACTCGGAATGCGTCGGGGAGTTTCCCTGGGCGATCGCTCAAGGCGGCGATCAGCTGGTCATTAGCGATGCGGACCGCTCGACGTTCGTCCTTATCCGCCCGGAAGCAGGCGGTTTCAAGGCGGAGCGCTTCCATGATCCGCTATGCATGGTGGACGCAGACATGGTGCCTGACCTGGTCGTCGTCGAGCGTGCGGATTCGATCGAGGAGGCCTTCGCTGCGGCCAAGGCTGAGCTCGGGCTGTCGCCGGCGGCGCTGAAGGCCTGACCATGAAGACGCGCAATGTCACCGTGCGATCGGTCTTCCCGCTTACGATCCAGAAGAAGCGCTCACGCGCACGTCAGACCATCGGTCTTCATCGCGATTTCTCGATTCCTGTCGCTGACCTGGATGGCGATGAGGCTCCCCTCGCCTTGCATCGGGTCGTGGAGCCTGGCTCATGGTCGAACCCGTCAATCACGATGAGGGCTTGGAATGGCCTGCCCGTCGCAAGACTGGACGGCCGTCACCCTGACGAGCATCACCTGCGCGGGCTCCAGGTCGGAGACCCCGATGGTCTGAGACTTCTCGGGGATATCTCCGATCGAGAGCGCGCCCCAAAGGTCGTTTTCGAGACGATGCCCTTTGACGTCGACAAGGTTCTGTACGACGGCGAGGATGACCATTTCCGGCGGATTCAGAAAGCGCTGGATCGCTTCGCCTTTATCGATGGAGTCCTTCATCGCGTCGAACCACTGCCGAGCTATAAGATCACCGTCGGAAACAAGATCGAGCTGAGCCTGGCGCGTGCCAGCGCATCATCGCCGAACTGGCAGTCCGCCTATCGGGGCATCAATCTGAATGTCGACCAGTTCGATCACGCAGTGGAACTGGCAACGAAGATCGCCGAAATCACGCCTGGTGCGAAGGTCCCGACTGTCGATGCGACGTCCGAATGGCAGGTGCTCGATTTCTCTCGGATTGAAACTGCGCGTCTCCCCGAACTGCTCGTCAACACGCGCTGTGCCGTAAACTTGGCGCTCGATTCAGCCAAGACCTCGCTCACTGTTTTGCCGCCTGCGACCTTCGTCAAGCTTGGGGAACTTGCCGCTTGCAAGGCTGAGATCGCAGCGCCCGATCGCGCAAAAGCATTGTCGGGTGTCGATCGTGCACGCGATCTGATTTCCGAGCTTCACGACCAGGAGTTCGGCGTCGCAAAGCATCATACTGCAACCCGCGCCCATCTGCGGCGATGGTCCTCTGTCAGCCTGCTCGCTATCGATTCATGCGAGCCGCCGGCGATGGTGCCCGAGGACGCCGAGCTGGATCCCGACTACGAGCGAGCTGTCGACGATCTCGCCATGCTGAGGTGAGATGTGCTCGTTCACGCCACCATCCCGCTCAGCGTGACCTACGTCCCGCACCGAGCGAGAAACCCTCAGACGATCTCCACCCTGGCATCGGCGCCCCTGATGCTGCGTGAGTTCTCGTCCGAGGAGGTACCGATCGCGGTCACAATGGAGCACCATCGGCGACCTGGTCTGAAGTACATTCGTCGCGTCCGTGGCAGCTCACTGTTTGCCCCGATCTCCGCGAAGGCTGGAGTCCCGCCACTCAGCGCGGTCGATCTGAAGGCGCGCCTGGCTGATCCAGCCTGGGTTACTCGCTTCCTCCAATGGGAACACAAGGAAAGCCATTCCACGCTGCCAGCCAAGCTGAGACGCGTCATCGACGATGGAGGCGATCCCCTGCGCTCGGCCACAGCAGCGCTCTCTCGCATCTTGATCGTCGATGGATTCGCCTACAGGCCAGCCCTGGAACCGGCATTCGTCATCAGAAGCTTCCTGGGCACCTGGTCGGCAGACACCGCCGCGCCGGTTCAGCGGCGGAATGCCTCCGTGGGAGTTCACTTCAGCAGCCAGCGCGCCGAGGCCTGCCTTGAGGTAGTTCGAGAAATGGCTCGCGCCAATGGGGAACACGTCAACGATCAGATGCCGCGGGTGGAGCTTCAGACCGATCCGTGCTGGCCTATATTCCCTGAGGCGATCGTCAACGCGAGAAACCTTCTCTACGAGCTGAAAGGCGTCTTCGGTAGATACACCGCGGACTACGTCCTGGGACTGGAGCACTTCGCCGAAACCAGAGCGATCGAGTGCATGCTTCAGACGGCAGTTTCCTCCGATGCCGATGAGGAGCTTCCTGCCCGAGCTATGGGACTCGCCGCCGCGGTGCTTCAGGACAACCCGGCACTCGACGGTTCGAAGATCACCCGACTCATCAAATCAGTTTCAGACAGCGTCGACTTCGTCACTCACGACGAAGCGCCCGAACTCGCGGATCTCGCCCCATGACCAAGCGAACGGTTGCCGTCGGCTATCGCTATCCAGTGACCTACGTTGCCCGGGGTGGCCGGACCGCGAAGACGGCCCTGATCAACAGCACCTTCGACATGGAAATCCCCTGGCTCTCCAAAGAGGAAGCCCCCATCGCGCTCACCATTCATGAAAAGGGCGAGCGCTCGATGACGAGAAGGGCGTTTGAAGGGCACTGCTATCACAGCCCTTTCATGGTGGATCGTCTCCACGGCCCCGACTTGGTCAACTCCCTGCGTCGTCCCGCGACGACCCACACCATCCTGCAATACATGCTGCCGAACTCGGTCTATCATTGGCTGGGCGACGATCAGAACGCATTCGATGTGCTTCCGCTGGAGACGGCCCGGGTGCTCTCGGACCGGCAACAGGAGGTCGAAGCCGTTGTGCGCAAGGCGTTCGCGAAAGTCGCGGTCATCGATGAGCGCGTCCACGTTCAGCGCCGCCAGCCCATGATCGCAGTGACGCTCGCAAACACCAAGAGCGGCTCTCGCAAGCTCTACGCGTCCACGAGGATCGAGATGCGTAATACGGGTGACCGGGCGATCGACTTCCAGTTCCGCCCAGAGCGCCTGGAGGAGGCGCGCCGGTTCTACAAGGCTTGGGCGAAGGGCGAGATCTACGACCAGGTCACAGTCACCGCTGTCGACCGCAATACGAATTTGCTGCCGCCCGCCTCTGAGGCCCTCGTAAATACCGAAGCGGCCGCGAACCGGATGCTCACGCTTCTTTCGAACTTCATCGGCCACTTCCCCGACGATGGCTATCAGCTGCTCGCGCGCGTTGGGCGGGCGCATAACCTCGCGGTGAGCGATGACTCCTCCAGCATTCCGCTGCTGTTGTCCGCAATGGACGACCTGGAGGCCGCGAAATGCTTCTCAGACGACATGTTTTGGGCACGGACCGAATTGGAATTCTGGATGCCGATCCTCCGCGACGCTGTCACGAACTCGATCGATTATCCGGAGCTCGCGTTCGGCCGCTCAGACGACCCCGATCTCGCTCTCCTCACGCCCTGAGGCGAGCCGCCACACCGACGCTGATGGCATCATGGACGTCCGGCGCCGGCATCATGCCATCGACATTGAGCAGCAGCCCGCGGGAGGCGAAGAACGCTCCCACGGGCTCCGTCAGCTCTCGCCAGATACGGATGCGGTCGGCGACGACAGCTGGATCGTCATCAGCCCTCCTGGCCTCCCCGGCGGCGATCGCAGCGCCCGCCCGTGCGGCGACACGCCCGACGACTTCCGCCTCGTCGACCTCGATTTGAACGACCGCGTCGAGAGGACGAGATACCTCGTCGAGAATGTCCAGGCAGAGCTGAGCCTGTGCCAAATTCCTTGGAAAGCCGTCAAGAATGAAGCCTTCGTCCGGATGCTTGGCGAGCCAGTCACGGACAATGCGCGCGCTGAGCTCGTCGCTGACAAACCCGCCGCCCGCGATCCTCTCCCGAACCTCCCGACCCAATTCGGTATCGGTAGCGGCCATCGCCCTCAGCATCGCCCCCGTCGAAAGGTGCGAGATCCCAAGGCTCCTCGACAGAAGCGAAGCCTGGGTCCCCTTACCAGCGCCCGGAGGGCCGAGGAATGCAAGGCGTGCCGCGCGCATTGGGGGTCGATTCCTGGATTAAAGCTGAATTCCTTGAGCAAGGCCGTGGATCCGCGCAGCGTCAAGGATTGTTTTTAGTTTCGCCCAGCGCTTCCATGATCCCCTCAACAAGATCCCGAGGAGATCGATTTGCTTCACATCGAGCCACAGACAGCCGGGCCCCGACGCCCGGTCATGCGCTGGCTCGGCGGCAAGTGGGTGCTCGCTCCGCGCATCATCGCCAAATTCCCGCCTCACCGTATCTACACGGAGCCGTTTTGCGGCGCCGCGAGCGTGCTGATGCGGAAGCCGCGATCCTATGCTGAGGTGATCAACGACGTCGACAGCGACGTCTGCAACCTCTTCAGCGTGCTCCGAGATGAGACGGAATCGAAGCGGCTGATTGAGCTCCTCCACCTGACGCCTTTCGCGCGGGAGGAATTCGAGCTCGCTTATGAGCCGGCCGAGGACCGCATCGAGCAGGTGAGGCGTATGGTCGTGCGCTCCTATCTCGGCTTCGGTTCTGAAAGCGCCAATGTCGAGGCCAGGACAGGCTTTCGTGCGAATTCGAATCGCTCGGGAACGACGCCGGCCCATGACTGGGCGAATTACCCTGAAGCGCTGCCCGCGATCGTGGAGCGCCTGCGGGGCGTCATCATCGAGAACAGGCCTGCAGTGTCGATCCTGCGCGCGCATGATAGCGAGGAGACCCTCCACTATCTCGATCCGCCGTACATGCCGGAGACGCGATCACCGAAGTCTCGGAAGGGCGCCGGCGGCTACCATCGCTACCGCCATGAAATGGAGGTGAGCGACCACGAGGAGCTCCT
Organism: Hyphomicrobiales bacterium; assembly: GCA_930633495.1. Taxonomy (NCBI): domain Bacteria; kingdom Pseudomonadati; phylum Pseudomonadota; class Alphaproteobacteria; order Hyphomicrobiales; species Hyphomicrobiales bacterium. The sequence goes on from CAKNFJ010000002.1 coordinate 693,845, forward strand.
CGACGCGATTCTCGAACTCAAGGGGATGATCGTAATCTCCGGATACGCTTCCGCGCTCTACGACGGCAGGCTCGGCGACTGGGAGCGCATCGAGATGGATGCTCTGGCCGACGGAGCGCGTCCTCGCAAGGAAGTTCTTTGGCTCTCTCCGAGCGCTTCCAGTGCGGCCCGCCGCCATGCAGCGGGCCCGCTCTTCAATCTGGAAGCCGTCGCCTAGCGCATGGCGAAGGCGGGAGCCTCGTCCTCGAGGTCGACCGCACGCCTGGGCTCGGCCATTCGAGGTGCAACCGACAGAACGGCCGGCTCGACCTCCGCCTCCATGAACGCAGCCATAAAAGGCGGCAGCTGACCGCCGACCAGGCCGCGGCGCAGTTCCTGCAGCGAACGAACGGTCTGCTCGAACGCCGTCTGCTCGACGGGCTTGTCATCCAGCGCGCGAGAGAGATGCTCGACAATGGCGTCGAACCGCTTTTCGGCCGTCTCATTCAAGCGCGTGCCCGACTGCCGCTGGCGCAGCTGGGCCTGGCCATAGGCGGCCATCAGCCCCTCGCCAGGGGTCAGGAGGCCGGGAACCATGCGCAGAAGGCTGAGCACCTGCTCATCGAAGGTTTTCTGAGCCCGCGGCGAGGGTCCGTTCGAGATCTCGGCACGGCGGGCGCCGAGCAAGGTATCTCCGAGGTCGCTGCCATGCAGCTCGACGCGGCCGGCCCCGATAGTCAGAGGAGCGATCGTGATGCCGTCGAGGTCCCGCGAAATCGCCACAGGGACGGTTTCGATGGTCCGCGACCCTTCGTGGTCATGAACCGGCCAGCGAGCCTGCAGCAAGATGCCCATGCCGGTCGCACGCTGGTGGACGATCCCGAGGATCTCTTCGGCGACGAAGGGCTCTGCCTGGGGCGCCAGCGTCTGCACGGCGCCATCGGTCGTCCGTCGCCAGAGACGATCCCTTCCGTCGATCGGTCCCGAGCCGTAGGTGGCACCATCCAACCCGGTGGCGACCCGCAGGGGACCGTGGTCACCCTGGACGGTTCGGAATTCGAGCTTGGCCATCTCGGCGAATGCGGGCGACAGGTTCGACATCGGGCACCTTCCTCTTCAGGAAGGAGCCTTCGTCGCGGCGATGAAAGTCACAACGCCTCAGAGCGACAGCGAGTCTAGCTCCGGATCGCTGGCCGCGGCGATGCGGGGACGGAAGTCGAGGAGCTTCAGATCAAAGGCCCGATTGAAGGTCAGCGTCGCGAGCTCGAACTCGGGCAGATGGATTGCGATCTCTCCGAAATGAGCTCGAAGAACGGCCGGGTCGAATTCATTCGGATCGAACGCATCCGCGACCTCGCGATAGGCGAGCCAGGTCTTAAGGGCCGGCTTGGTAAGCCATAGTCCGGAACTGGTCGGGACAAAGCGGACACAGCTGAGGGTCGAGCGGATCAGCCCGAGTGTCATGTCGGTCTTCAGGTAGTCCGGGTTCGCGTTGATCACGCGCAGGTTTTCCAGCTCCTCGGAGACACTGACGCGACCGTTTGGCTTCAGGCTCTCGGCCATGGCCCGAGCAGCCCCCAGATCCGTGAGCATCATCGGAATCACGGCGCCGCCGCGATCGCCCTGATTTCGCGGCATATGGTTCATGTGGATCGACACGTTCGAGAGGGACGTTCGTCCCACATTGAAAACCGGCGCGCTCTCCGAGCAAACCAACTGCCCGGCGACGATCGCGACGTTCTCCCGTACATGCTTCAGGGCCGTCGCTCTCGCGCTCTCACGATTTGTCTCGACCCACTCGATACCCGGCTTGTCGGCTTGGAATTGAGCGAGCGTAGGCGCCTTCAGGCTACCGAAAAGGCTCGCTACCGGCTCCTCCAAGCCCAAGATGTATCCCGGGTCCGCGAACTCGACTTGACCGTGGCGCTTGATATGGGGCTGAGCCCACAGCTTCCCAGCCACTCCATTCAGGATCAGCTCGCTGAACTCCGGCCGGCGGTACTGGGCGTACTGGATATGGAGCGCGCCTGGATCATCAAAGCGGGCGAAGCTCGGGAGATCGACCTCCTCGACCTCTGCCACCTCGACATGCTGGGGGTTGCGCGCCCGCTTCGCGCGATACGCGGCACCATAGACGTACCTGATGAAGGTCTTCACGCCAGCCATCCACCTTTGCTCATGTCTTCAGAGAAGCCGCCGCTTCCGAAAGTCGCAAATCGCACCCCCGCGTCGCCGCTCGAACGCCTTGCCCCATCCACACTCTGGCGCCGGCGAGCGCAAGAAAATGCATGCGCGATCCATGAATCGAGATATCATTCCTTGTAAATTCGGAGAATCGAGCTTTGTCGACTGAACGCACTTTCGCGATGATCAAGCCGGACGCGACACGCCGGCACCTGGTCGGCCAGATCCTGGAGATGGCAGGAGCAGCGGGGCTTCATGTCCGTGCGATGAAACGACTGAGGCTCGACGATCAGGACGCCTCCCTCATGTATGCCGAGCACGAGGGCAAGCCGTGGCTTCCCGAACAGATCGCCTACATGACCTCCGGGGCAGTCGTGGCGATCGTCTTCGAGGGCCAGGACGCCATCACCCGCTGGCGGTCCCTGATGGGACCCACCGACCACACCAAGGCGCCGGCCGGTACGATCCGGAACAAGTTCGCGATCTCCTATCGTGAGAACAGCGTGCACGGCTCTGACTCGCCGGAGGCGGCGAAGCGCGAGATTCCGTTGTTCTTCGCCAGCTCCGAGATCGCGTGAGCTCCACGAGCCGATGCAAGATGCCTTGAACATCCTGACCGACCCCGCCGACAACTGGCCGTGGCTGCTCGCCCTCATCCTCGTGGTCTCGGCGGGCGGCTCTCTCGTCATCATCCTGTCCGCCAAGTTCGCGATGCAGGGCATGGCGAAGGAGGCTGCGCGCGCGATTACGCAGCTGACGAAGACGCCGGTCGCTACCGATTCCAAGCCGAGCATTATCACGGTCGGCGAGGGGCTCTCGCGCTGGCGACCGGGCGCTTTCACGATGCTTCTCCAGCGTCGTGAAGCTGCAGCCGATATCGACAGCGCCTACAGCGCCGGCGAAGAGGCAATCGAGCGCCTCTCCCTACATCTCGTCGACCATCTTGGCGAAATCGGGCTGGCCGAAACCGATATCACCGGGAAGACCTCCGCGGCCGACGCGGCAGATGGCGGTTGCGCAGCGACGGTCGAAGTTCAGGTCGCGCTGATGGATCCATCCCTCCAGCCGAAGATCGCGCAGCTCGCTCTGGCCATCGGCTTCACCGAAAACCGCCGTGGGCAACGGGAGGAAGTCACGCTCGATGATGCCCACGAGCGCGCCGGTCGCCTGGCCTTTGACGAGGCCACCATCAACATGCGGGCGGCGGCCGCGAGCCTCTCCCGTGCCGAGAAGGTGAACTTCGAGGAGATGGCGCTCGTCGACGTCAAGATCGAGAGCGTCTCGTCGCTGCCTGGTGAAGACATTCGCAAGCGAGCGACGCTTGGTTGGCGTTCGACTGCACCCGCTCCGGCGGCCTGATCACCCGATCTTGCCTTCTTCGGGCGATCAGACCAGGCTCTGGGCCCAATTCGGAGTCCGAATGAGACCTCTGATTGTCGCTGTAAGCCTGCTGGCATTGAGCACTGCCCAGGTCGCTGCGCAAACATCCGTTCCTGCGTGGCAACTCCCGTTGCGCGGTCGGGAACAGCCGCAACCGGCTCCGGCTGATCCGGCCCCGCCTCCTGTGGCCCCAGCGCCCCCCTCCGCACCCGTCGCTCGTCCACCAGCGCCTCAGGTCGTCCCGCCATCGGCGCCGATCCAGACCGCTCCATCCCCGGCGCCGCGGCAGCCGCCTCCGGGGCTCAATTGGCAGCCGGGGCAGGGGACCGTCATCGTCACGCCGCCTGCACCTACCATCCATGTCGCGCCCCAGCCAATGCCTGAGGCACCGCGTGTGTCGCCGCAGACGCCGGTTCCGCGGGTCTCCCCGCAAAGCGTCGTGCCGCGGGTCTCCGCTCAGCCTGATTACAGCGCGCCCCCGCCTCCGCAGCAGCAGCCATCTCCGGGCCTGAACTGGTATCCAGCACCGAACCAAGCGCAGCGATGGGTGCCCCCGCCTGCGCAGACTGCTCCCGCACCGGCCCCGAGCACGGCGCCACGCGCGCCTCGTCAGATGAATCCGGCTCCCGCCGGAGGAACGAGCGTCTTCATGCCCGGCGCTGGCGTTCGCCGGATCGAGGATGTTCGAGCGCGACGCCAGCGCTTCGAGGAAGCCGGGACGACCATCATCCGCGAGCCAGGACGCGTCATCACGCGCGAGCGCGGCCAAACCGTTCTCCGCCATGACGAGAATGCTCGCTTCCAAAGGTTCGGCGCGCCGATCTCGCAGGAGAGACGGGGAGGGGAGATCTGGACGACATGGGCCCGCCCGGGCGGGGGGCAGCTCGTCTCGATCACGGATTTAGACGGACGTCTCCTGCGCAGGATCCGCCGCCCAGCCAATGGCGGCGAACACATTATCGTCGACAACGGGTGGCGCCGGCCGCGCCATGGAGTACGCCCCGCCATCGTGATCCTGCCGCCGATCGAGATGCTCAATCCGGGAGAGCTGACCATCCTGAACGATGGCCGCGAGGCCGAGACTTTGAGCTCGACCTGGTCGCTTGGTCCAGTGGTGCCACTTGATCAGCTCTACGAACTCGATCAGGTCCGCTTCAGCCCAACCTTACGGTCAAGGATGCGCGCGGTCGAGCTGGGCGGTGTAAGCTTCGACACCGGCAGCTGGGCGCTCGACCAGACCGATCTCAACGCACTCTCCCTGGTCGCCTCTGCGATCCAGAGCGTGCTCGGAGCAAGCCCCAACGAGATTTTCCTCGTTGAAGGCCATACGGGGAGGAGCGGTAATGAGATCGACAACCTCTCGCTGTCCGACCGGCGAGCGGAAGCCGTCGCGGAGGCGCTGACCCAGATGGGCGTCCCGCCGGAGAACCTCGTCGTTCAGGGTTATGGCGATGCGGTGCCTCGGGATGAGGGTCGCAGTCGTTCAGCGCGCGACGACAATCGTATCCTCGTCCGCCGGATCACGCCGCTGCTCGCTCCGGCCGGCTGACGTCAGAGCTTCAGCTCGCTCAGCTCCGGCGCTTCTATGCCGGCATCCATAGCGACCGTGGACGCTTCCAGCTGAGCGTAGGGCCTGCTGAGCCAGACGCGGGCGTGATCCGGTAGCGAGCTTCTCAGCCGCATTGCTGCCTGCGTACCGGCCTCGACGTCGATATTGTCGGGATTGAGCGACTGGGCCAGGAGCCCGAGGCTGATGATCATCGAAACGGGGACGTCGTCCAGCGCCAGGTGAGCGATCGAGGACCCCATGTATTCATACAGGTGCTTGACGACTGAGAACCGTGGATCATCGACGCATTCACGGGACACATCGATCTCGCCAACGACCTCGACATCAAGCTTGTCGATGTCCAGATCTCGCAGGGACTCGTGCGTCGAGGCGAATGTGTCCGCATAGGCGAGCGCGCCCGCCAAGTCATCGGCCCGAAACGCAGCATGTTGGGCGGTGTAGTGGTGCTCCGGAATGCTGGCTTCGACAACGATCCGTGGCGGGCCGAAGGTATAGCGCACCATCCATATCGGCTCTCGGGCGGGAACGAGCAACGCGCCGTTCAGCTCGCGCAGGCGGCCGGCCATGGCTTGCAGGCTTGCGACCTCAATCGCGCGCTCGTCGTCGACGAAAGCCTGGAACTCGCGCCCTTGCAGTGTCCGGTACCCGGGCACGGCATCTTGCCGCCTCATCGCCGTCCCTGCGGTGCGAACCCGGCGGCTCTGCCGGGCCGCAACCTTGAGAGCCTGGAGATGATCCGGCGGCCATTCCGCGTTGAAGAGGCTTGCGCCGGCCAGGGAGAGTCCGTCGTCGCCGGGGCTGCCGTCCTTGCAAAGGGGAGCACGTTTGAGACCGCCGTCGATATCGAAGAACTCGATGCGCTCGCCGTGGCAGACCGCAGTGAAAGCCGGCTCTGGCTTGGTTTCGAGAACAGCAATGCGCACCGGCTCTGTATCGGTGACGAAGCCCGTCTGGATGTGGCGATTCTTCCGCTCGCGAAAACGCGCCTCGTAGATCAGATCCATCCAGCGAATGACGTCGGCCATATCCGCACCCTTTCCTGCTCACAGCTTAGGGCCGGAGATCGCAAGAGAGGATAGGCTAGGCGGCCTTGTCGAGCGGCAGGAAGGGCAGGAGCGCCGCTTGCGCACCGGGGACGAGGGAGAACCCTTTCATCATCGCCCCTGCTATGACTGGGTCTTCCGCCCGACTGGCAGAGAGCAGGACCGGGTTGGCGGCGGGCAAGCGCCCGAAGATGATCGATGCGAAGGTCGGCGATTTAGACACTGCCTGCTGGATCGCGAGCTTTGGAGACCGGAATGAAGCGCAGACTTCGAGAACGCCTGACCAGGCTAACTCAACTCCGAAGTCGATGGCGCTTCGAGACGCGAGACGGACCATTGCAGGCGACGGCCGCGAGCCGACCGCCCAGCCCGCTCCGAGCCCCAGGCGCGCCGCAGAAGCGATAAGCGCAGGCGCTGCCTGATCCGCCTGCCAGACGCACGCCTCAAGCCTCTCCAGGGCCCTGTGGGGCCGGCCAGCACAGTGATCCACGAGCGTCGCCACAAGGAGCCGAAGCGGCGTGTTCATCATTTCTCCACGAAGCGTCGCCTTTCTGGCAGCGAGGCGGGCGAGATAAACGGCGTCGCTGAACTCATCAGCGAGAACGGCTCGAAGCGCGATAACGTCGGGATGATCGGGCGCCGCGTTTTCCGCGTTTTCAACCAACGCATTCCTGCGGCTGTCGCTCGGACACCAGAGCGCCGCGAGAACGTGCTCGATCGCGTGGCGGGCGCCGTCTGATACAGAGTGCTCCATCATAGGCCGGAGCATTGCGCAAAACTCTTAAGGTTCGATTGAGTCGACTGAAGGATTCGTACGGACCCGCAGACGAGAAGGTTTGTGAGTCCGTTCCTTAGAGCGTGGGAAAGTCGTTCGTCCTGAACTCGGGGAACCGGTCTCGAACGCTGGCACACCACTGCGCCTTCGTGGGCACCTCAGCAGGGTCCCTGACCTCGGAGCAGCTCAGACAGACCGCCACGTCCTTCGGCGCGTACCAGTACCCGGTGGGACGAAAGCAGAAGCAACAATGCTCCCTGACGCGGCCAGGGGCGTTATCGGGATCCGGCGTGAGCTTGATAGCCATAATCGAGATTTACATACGCAGGACGGGGGCGAAAGAGGCTAGTTCCACCTCTTTTCCATTGAGGATCACGCGCTCGAAGAGCGGCCCATCGATGAAGGGCGGATCAGGCTCTTGGGCGGAGCGCTGCCGCCGCGCTCCGGAGGCCATCCGCGCCACGTTTTCAATGCGGACATGACGGGCCCGATCGCCCCGAGAAAGCAGGACAGCGACCGGCATCTCGGCATCGTTGGTGATGCTGCGGACACAGTGCGCCCTGTGCCGGCCCTCGTGAGAGCGAATCTGGATGGTCTCATCCTCCTGATTGATCGCCAGGAAAGGCATCCCGATCGGATCGCCGGCGCGCAGCTTCGCTTCCATGCCGTTGAATTCGAGCTTCAGGGGAGGGCAGAGGTCGAGGTAGACCGACGGCCGCATCAAAACCACGAACCCGGTATAGGCGATTTGGGCCACATCCGGCACGGCTCCCATCCCGTCCCTTTGGTGGTAGATCACGCCATTCAGTGCGAAGTACCCGAGGCTCTTCGGCGAAAATGCTGGGACGTCGCGCGCGCCGGTCATCTCAGGCTGCCCGACCGATGTGGCAGGCGAGCTCGAAGGGGACCGTTGTCGGGCGCGTGATGATGACCGGCACTTCGTCCGCCGACTGGCACCCGCGAAGGATCTCAGCGAACACCTCGCGCTCGTCGCTGCGGCGCGCGGTCATGGAACGGCGCCTGCCACCCTGGTCCTGCCACTCAACGGCAACCGCTGCGATCTTGATAATCCTATGGCTCTGCATTTCAGCAGCCTCTTGTTCAACAACTGCTCACCCATCACAAGGAGCGCAGCACGATGCAAGGATCTAGAGGGAATCAATCCTTGGCCGTCCACCGTCAATCCTTGATACTGGCAGCGGCAGAAGCGAAACTGCTCATCTGATGCATCGGAAGGATTTTCGCCGTGCCCATGCCGACCTACCGCAACCTTCACGGAACAATCTTCTTCGGGAAGGACGGGGAATTCCGGCACGTCTGCGACGAAGGGCAAATGCTTAGTCTGGTCTTCGACAGCGAGAACGGAACCGTTCACAAGCACGGCGTCGCTGATCGGATGAGGGCTTGGCTTGATGCGACCCAGGCAAAATTGCGGGCGAGTGGTGATTTCGGAGAGTTGATGGCGAACAACCTGGAGATCGCGAGCTTTCCCGCTTGCGACGCCACGCTCAAGGTGCTGAATGAGCGGGTGATCGATCAGACTCCGGCTCTGCCCAGCCTGCTCGAAGCCCTTGCCGAAGCGAGCGCCGAAGCTCCCGCCTCAAAGGTTCTTCCCGGCCTTTGAGCCTCTTGGTTTGATTTTCTTGAAGCTCTGGATCCTGTCTGACCTTCATTTTGAATCGGTGCCGTTCCCGGGCGCGTTTCGCCCAACGGCGCCAGATTTCGACGTGCTTGTTTCGGCCGGCGATATCTGGTCTGGCGACCCGAAGCGTGGCTTCGAGACACTGCGAAAGCTCGCAGGCGACAAGCCCGTCGTCACCGTCCTCGGCAATCACGAGTTTTTCAAGGGCGAGGTCGAGAGCACGATCGCCTCGGCGCGCCTTGCGGCCAAGGCGTCCCGTGTCTTCCTCCTTGAAGGAGATGCGATCGAAATCCGCGGCGTGCGCTTTGTCGGTTGCACGCTCTGGACCGACTACGCGCTCGGCGGCGACCTCAACCTGGATGCACCAACCGGCGAGGCGGTCACAGTCTGCGTCGACGGCGTCCTGCGTCCGCTCCGGATCAGCGACGTCCAGGTCCTGCATCGTCGGGCGCGTGAGCGCCTCTCAGCCCTGCTCGACGCACATAAGAGCGCTCCTAAGGTCGTCGTGACGCACCACGCGCCGCATCCAGCCTGCTTGACACCCGCAGAGCTCGGGACCTGGGCCGCCGGAAACTGCGCGTCGGATCTCTCTGAGCTGACAGACTCCGGACGCGCTGCGCTCTGGATCTATGGTCACATCCATCGAAGCGCTGGCGGAAGGCGCCCAGGCGGCACGCGCCTCCTATCGAATCCAGCTGGCACTCGCTTCTCGAACCAAGCCTTCGATGAACACCTAGTCGTCGAGTTGGATCGAGCTCAGACTGCCTAGGGCGTCATCGACTGCGAAGGCTGCGAGGCGAGATGTTCGAGCGCATCGGCAAGCGCAGTTGCCTCGTCGCATTTCCCGATCAGCAGGCCCTCTCCAGGCTCGCTGTAGAGGATGACATCCGGGGGTCCCATGAGGACCCAATCGCCGTCGCCGTCCTGCTCAAGCGAATAGCCGACAGGAAGCGCCCCCGGCCGATCGTTTTCAGTGCTCATTGGATCCAATTGCATTCTCCGGATTGAGCCTCAGGGAGATGGAGAAGGACCGGCCGGGACCGGCGCGAAGTGCTCGGCTCGATCGATCGCCTTCGTCGCCGTCTGCCTGACCCAGCCGCGGTCAATCCAATTTCCCTCGGAAGCCAGCTTCTCCTCGATCGCGGTCAGGCCGGCGCGGAGCGCGACATTGCGATTGAACTCTACCAGCACGGCATCGCGGTCGTGCTCGCTGATCACGTCGTCACCCGCGATGGCATAGCTCACCATCTGCCTCAGCAGCGAAGACGAGGTCGCATGGCGATCGAAGCCGCCCTCAACGGCGAGAAGTGCCAAGTCCTCGATGCTGGTGCCTCGATGATCGTTGGCGACTTTTTCGATCTCCTCAAGTGCCTCCCGGTGGACCGAGTTCGCCTTGGCGAGCTCCTCGACGAGCGAACCGAAAGCGAAAGCAGAGAGATCGACGCCGAGCTCGCTGGCCATGTCCCGGGCCCTTCGCTGAACGCTCTGCGCGTCGTCGCCGGGCCTGAACCCATTGAAGAACCCGGAGACGGCCTCGAGGCCCGGCACGGCCGAGGGGCCGAAGTTCAGCTCGCCGCGGGAGGGCGCGTTCGCCAGGGTATCGGATGCCATCTGCTGAAGAGTGCGCAGGGCCGTCCCGGCAGGCATCTTCGAAAGATCGGCAGCTGCCATCGCGCGGATCGCGCCCTGGTAATAGTTCAGCGCGACCCGATCGATCTCGACCTGCATCTCGGCCATTCGCTCGACCGACGTGGTGGCAACCGCGGCTGGGCGCACGGCGTCCAGCGTCTCAGCGCGGGCTACCGCCATTCCGGTGACCACAAGCCCGCACACCAGGGCGCCGGGCAGGACGCCCCGTGCCATCACATCCTTGAGACTGGCGACTTGCCTGACGAGATCTGCAAAGCGCGTGGTCATAAATGCCTCCTGAAGCTGACCTGGAAACGTACCGAGTCGGGATGCAACCGACTAATGTCCGCCCAAGGACCTCTGGATGTCGCGGACACGCGACTGGGTCAGCCGTCCAGAGCTGGCCTTCACGACTTCCTCCACCCGCTTGCGCGCGGCCAACTCCGCATCCTTCGACGCGGCTTCATCGACCCGCTCATCAAGCGCCAGGAGAAACTGGGCGTACCCTTCGGCATCTGTTCGGCCCGCAAGCTCCATGGTTTCGAGGAAATCCTCTGCCTCCTTGGGCGTCACGCCTTCATGGATCACGAGGTGATGCTTTCGACGCTCGCGAATGGACTGGTCTGACATCTGCTCCGGCCAAGTGGTTTGGATTCGGTAGAATAGGATTGCTCGAATGCCACGACGGGTCGAGGCCCGAACGCCTCATTCAGCCTTCAGAGTCCAGGAGCGGAGTTTACTCGTCGGGTTGGCCAGACTTCGTCGATGGGAACGACCTCGATCTCCTCCCAGATCAGTCGAACCTCGCGCATCGGTGTCAACAGAGGGTGTTGGCAGGAGGGATCGAATTGACGGGCCGTCAGGTCAATGGCCTGACCATCAACCTCCACGACGTAGTGGATCCACCACGACGGTTTACCGAGCTTCAGCCATCGAGGATCTGCATCAGGGAAGCTCTTCGCAGCCTCCGTGAGGCGTAGCACCTTGAAATCGACTCCGGCGCGCTCAAGCTGCGTCCCTAACGCAGCCGCTACCTGCTTACATTTGCTGAAGGCGCCTCGTGGGGTAGCGAGCCCGCGGTGCGCGCGAAGGACAGCGTCGATCGCGGCCTGAACCTTTTCTGAAGGAGCTCCCATTACAGCCTCAGGCTCGGCCCAGCGGCTACAAATTCAGGCAAATCAGGCGTGACCGTATCCTGCCGGGCGTTCGGCTGATCCAGCCTCGGCTCGGTGGCAACGAAAGCCTCGATCTCAGCCCGCTCGGGCGCCGTTGCCGCGAAATCAGGGTCCGCCAAACGGAGTTTCGAGAACAGGCGGAGGAAGAAGGGGTCGAACTGCGCGCGCCCCAGCCCGCTGCGGGACGGTCGGATCATCGCACAGATGATCTTCCCTTCAGGCTCGCCCGGCTTGTAGACCCGCCGGGAGCAGAGCGCATCGTGAACATCCGCGATCTGAACGATCCGGGCTACCGCCGGGATAGCGTCGCCCTGCAGCCCCTCGTAGCCCTTGCCGTCGAAGCTCTCATGGTGGAAGCGCGCGACCAGCGTGAAGACGGCCGGCAGATCTGGGATCGCTCGGAGAGCCAGAAAGCCATAATGCGCGTGCTTTCGCATCTCGGAACGCTCGATGTCGGTCAAGATGCCGGGCTTGTTGAGAATGGAACTCCCAACATCGAGCTTGCCAATGTCGTGCGTCAGGCATGCCGCGCCGAGCTCTAATACGTCCCGCTGGGCAAATCCGGCCTGACGGGCGATCGCCATGGCGCTCCTGGCAACGCGACGAGAATGCCCGGTTAGGTCGCTGTCTGGAAACGCCGCGTCGAAGCCGACGATTTTCGCCCAGGCACTTTCGATCGCCGGGAGAAAGGCTTCGTCATCGTCTACCAGGTCTCGCGGGCTCAGAAGGCTCATGGGTGCTCAGTTTCAACCCAACTCTCCCGGCGGGACATGAAAGCGACAAGGACCGCTATCGAAAATCTTGCTGGATCCCAAAAACCATAGGATCGTCTACTTGAACCCTTTAAGCGATCGAATCTCTGCGACGGCGGAATGAAAGCTGATCTCGTCGACCTGAACTTCTCGGACCTCTACCTGCGCCTCGATAAGGACGGGCAGGCGATCTACCGGATCGGTCCCAACAACGAGGGCAAGTCGGGTCTGGCTGCCGTGCCGGATGGCCATGACAGCGACCTCGCTGCCGTCCGGAACGCGATCAATGACGACGGAACGAACTCCGGCACGGTCACGTACGACGAGATGAGGCTTCGCTTCGTGCGGATGCCCACCGTCGAGGATCAGGTTTGGGCGGCCATTCGTCGTATCCCTTTGTCACCACCGACGCTCGACGAGCTTGGGCTGCACCCGGACGCGGTGACGATGATGCGCGGCTTCGCGGCCAGGCGAGGACTTGTGCTTGTCGGCGGCGCGACCGGAGCCGGAAAGACGACCACAGTGTTCGGCGCACTCCACGACTACCTGAAGATCCGCGGAGGCGTCGCCATCACTCTGGAGGACCCGCCCGAGCTGCTGCTGCAGGGACCCGTCGGTGCCGGCATCTGCTTCCAGATGGGTATCTCGGAAACCTACACTTGGCAGATGGCTGTAATGGCTGCGCTCAGGTCGCGGCCGCGATACATCCTCATCGGTGAGATCCGAACACCGGAGGCGGCGCAGCAGGCTCTCATTGCGTCGCAAAGTGGCCACCTCGTTCTCACGACCGCTCACGGCGGCTCGGTGGAGGAAGCTGTCGAAACCATTATCGGCTTGGCCGAGGTCCGGCTCGGCGAACAGGCGGCACGCCGGCTCATGGCCGGAAATCTGCTCGCCGCCATCCATCAATCACTCGGCCACTACGGGCCGAGCCTGGAGGTCGTTCAGACCAAGTCTGGCGGCACGCGCGCCCAGGATCCCGTGCGCTCGGGGATCATCGACAATCGCCCCGACGTGCTGCGCCAGAACTTGGTGAAGTTCACTGCGCCGCCGCCGAGAGCAGCGGCAGCTGAATAACCTTGGCGCTGCGCAGGGGCATCGCCGGGATGTCCTCCGGCTCGCCCGAGTTCAGCTGACGCATCGAAGCCATCTGCCCGATCTGACGAAGAGCGCCGAGATCGTTTCTGGCCACTTCGATCAGCCGGTTCATGGATTCGTTGAGACGTGCAACGCTCCGCTCGCTGTCCGCGAGCTTCTGACGCAGCACGGCGTTTTCGTCCTGGCTCGCGCGCAGCAGACCCTCCTGGTCGTCGAACCGCTTCTGGATCTGCAGAGCGAGGTCGCGCCGGCGCTCGGCATGTGCCGCGTTATTGGCTTCCAGCTCCTGCTGGTGGCGCACCTCGGCTGCTGCGAGAGCATCACGTCCGCCGATCAGCGTGCTTTCCAGCTCCGAAGTCAGCGAACTGACCTGCTGCTCATGTGCCTGCACGAGTGCGACGCGGTCCACACGGGCCGTCTCGATGACGCGGGCGAGCTCCGCCTCCAGGGTGGCGATGCGATCGCTAAAGGTCGCCGCCGTTTCGGAGCGAACCTGTTCGGTCACCGCGACGAGGCTCTGTCTCTCCGTCTCGTGTCCTTCGATGAGAGCGGATCGCTCCGCCTCGAAGGCCGAGATCAGGCCGCGTTTGTCGGCTTCCACACGCTCCAACAGCGCGTTCTGAGCCGCAGACGACTCTTGCTGGACGCGAAGAACTTCCGCGTCGCAACGGTTGCGCTCGGCTTCGAGTTCGTCCCGGACCTTCTTCATCAGGCCGGCGAAGCGTTCCTGCAGGCCCTTCAGCTCGTCGCTATGCGCGCTGCCGAGGCGACGAACCTCGTCCGCGTGGAGCTGATTGAGGCGCTCGGTCAGAGCCGCGATTTGCTCGTTGTGCTGGGTATGGATCGTGGTCAGGTGGCGACGGGCATCGTGCCCTTCCACCTTTGCCATCATCAGGTCCTTCTCCAGCTCGACGATCCGCTCACTTTTGGTCTGGATGGTCGCTTCGAGCTGCTGGAGGATCGAGGACAGCGCCCCGCGCTGGCGCTCAACAGCCGCTTCCATGATCGCCTCGGTCAGGCCGCGCGCGTCATGGAGGAGCTGGTTCGTGTCGGTATCGCTCATGTCAGGCTCCAGTCGCGGTCATCGGTTGGGCGCCGACCCGCTGCGTAAGGGTGCGCAGCGAGGCTGCAAGATGTTGTTCTGAGGTTTGCTCGCCACCTCGGCCGCCACGCTGAAGGGAGAAGTCGGGCATCGGCTCGAAAGCGTCAGCCGGCTCTGCGGGCGGAACGATCGCCGTCTGGGACGAGGTCATGACAGGCCGCGGCGCGGGGCCGACTTCGACGATCGTGCTGTTGGTGCCGGGGGCGGCTGGGAGATTGGCGGCAACCTCCGGCTCGGCGGCAGAGCGGAAACCGCGGAAGTTCCGGAGCATGGTTTCCGTCGCCACCTGGAGTTCGCCATGGGCGCTGACAGCGTTATCCCGCTCAGCCGTCAGCAAAGCGTTTGCCTGCAGTGCGGCAGCCAACGAAGCAGTCGTCTGCTCAAGCTCTGCCTGCAGGGCCTCCGAGAGACGCGTGGTCTCGCGCAGCTGGACGAGAATGTTGTGCGCACGCTGCTCGGCCTGGTGCAGTTCTGCAGAAAGCCGCTTCACGTCAGCCTCACGCTGAGCCGAAAGCTGCTGCAAGGCATCCGTCAGCCTGGCATGGTCGACATTCTTGTCGCAGGTCACCTGTCGGAGGTCCGCAGCAACCGCGTCGCGCTCTCCCTCGACGCGGGCCACTCTCTGGCTGAGCTGCCCGATCTGGTCGTCTTTCCGCGCGACGAGCTCCTGAAGCTCGGCGATCTGCCGGTCTCGCTGGGAGATTGAATCCATCACGGCATCGACCATCGCCTGCCGGCGCTCGTGGATGTGATCACACAGCGCACCGACACGCGAAAGCGTGTCCGCAGCGGCGGCATCCCCTGTCGGGTTCGGATCGGGATTGGGCGTCACAGTCACTGGCACGATCACCACATCAAGAACAGCATCAAGGATTGAAACTCAAAACCATCACAAGGTCGGCGGTCAAGCGTTCAATCCTTGATCCACCGTGCTCGCCCACCGTTTCCACACTGCCTCGTCGCCGAGCTTCCCGATGAAGGCCTTGTGCTGCTCCATCTCCTCCGGCGACGGCTGGATGACGCCTCGCCGCGGAAACCACGATTGAAGGGCGCCGGCGGCCGCGACGATCTTGCGCTGCTCGGGCTCAGCCTTCTCGGCCGTGAGCTGAAGCTGATCGAGGCCGAGAAGCTTGAAGTAGACAGGAATAAGCAGCTGGCTGTCGAGCAGGGCCCCGTGAAGCGTGCGGGAGGACCGGTCGATATTAAACCGATCGAGAAGTGCATTCAGGCTGGCAGGGCTGCCAGGAAAGCGTTCGCGCGCGAGGAGTAGTGTGTCCACAGTCCCGCTCCAGGGCACATCACCGATGCCGCATCGACGCAGCTCCGCCAGGATGAACTCGACGTCGAACTTGGCGTTGTGGGCGACAACCTTGGCGCCGCCGATGAACTCGACGAGATCCAGGGCGATCTCGTTAAAAAGGGGCTTGTCGGCGAGGAACTCATCGCTCAACCCGTGAATTTCCTGGGCCTCAGCGGGCATCTTCATCTGGGGATTGATGTAGCGATGGAAGACGTTCCCGGTTTCGACCAGGCCGACGGTCTCGATGAGGCCAACCTCGCAGATGCGGTCGACATTCTTGTTCACGCCGGTCGTCTCGGTATCAAAAAAGATCAGCCGTTCGTTCATCACTGGCCCGCGGAAGCGAATTAAGGATTGATTGCGCAATCCTTATCACCCGCACTCGCATGCCGAAATGAAGATGCGGCGCCCGTCCCCGCTTTTCAGGCAGGCGTCACAATGACCGTCGTACGGGGCGTCCGCGAGCAGATTTTCGAGACGACGGCGCGGCAGACAAGGCGGTCATCCTTCCAGACGATGCGGTTGCAGCCATCGAGGATCGCCTTCTTGGCGTTGTCGAGGTCCGGATCGGTGACGTCGGTCGGCCATGTGTCGGGATCGCCTTCCATCTCGAAGGCGATCTCAACGCAGACGGGCCGCTCGATAGGAGCTGTGCTCCGCATTGCAGCCTTCGCAATCTGTGCGACCAGGTCCTCGTACTCCTTCGTCTCCTTCGGAGTGAAGCTACGGCTCGGCACCGCCTTCAGAAGCCTTTCGAACTCGGAATACGACCCTCTTGCCCGGCTGAACGCCTCGAGGATCGCGCGGCTCGACATTTGTGTCCTCGCGCGCTGCTTCGTTCGCGGTTCACAATCGATGACGAACCTGATTTCGAACGGCTCTGCCGCCCCGATCACGCCACGCTTGGCTCGCCCGCCCTTGTGGGCGCGCCGCGGCGCGGACGGAACACCGGTGAGATGCCGCGGAGCGGGGCGCCGCGGGGCCTCGCCATCCTTGATGATCCCGAGCCTGCGGGCTTCTGCGAGAGAAAGGCGACTGGTCACCTGGCTGCCCTCGCGACGCGGCTGGAGCGGTCACCCTCGGCCTTGTCGGCGACAGACTGTCGGACCGCGAGAAAGGCGCCGGCAGGGCATTGCTCGTCGAAGTAGTCCTGACCCGCCTTCTCACGCCCTTCGGCAAACCGCCCATGGGTGAAGAGCCCGCGCGCGAACTGTTCGCGCATCATCGCGTCGCCCAGGCTGTGGAGAGCGGTGAGGCATGCTTCCGACAGGCCGGCGCCCTCTCGTTCAACGATTGCCCCGGCGGGGCTCTCGATGGCAGAGCGCCCCGAGAACGAGGAATGCGGCCACAGAGAAGTGACGATCCAGAGATCGCAGCCTGCAGCCACCAGCAACAGCGCGCCACCGACCCAGGTTCGAAATCTCTGCGTTCCCATCTTTCCAGGCTCGACGCCTGATCCGAAAGTCACAACGCCCTCACAGAACCGGAGCAATCGGCTTCGCGCGCGAGAACCCTTTGCCCCGCATCCCCGCCTTCGGCTTGTCGTCAACGAAGGGGTCGAAGAAGCTGTCGATGGTGAGGCCGCTCTCGGCAAAGAACGGCGACGGGTTCACCGCCCGCCCATTGCGGATCGACGCGCCCGATACCCAGAGCGACTTGCGCGCACGGGTGAAGGCGACGTGAACAAGCCTGCGCTCCTCTTCCATGCCGCCCGCGGACGGCCCGAACCACCGATCGCCGGCCTTGCCCCTTACAGGCTCGCGCAGCGCTCTCGGGCTCGGCACGACGGCCGAGTCCACGCCAACGCAGAGCACATGGTCCCACTCCAGCCCCTTGCTCGCATGCATGGTCGAGATCGTGACCGCACCGCGCTTGCTGCGCTCGATGGCGATCTCTCCACCAAGGACCAGCCTTTCCAGGAAAAGCGGCGCGGAGGGCTCCTCGTTGGCGATCCGGCGCAGGACGTTCAGGTTCTCGACCCGGCGCTTTGCAGCCCGGTTCCCTGCCTTGCCAGCAAAATCCTCGTAACCGACGCCCTCAGGGCGAAGCACGAATTCCAAAATCGTGGCCGTGTCTTCCTCAGCGTGCGCGTGGGCGCGATGGAGCGCCTCCAGAAGGTTGGAGAGTCGCTTGAGCGCCTCTACGGCTTCCGGAACGATCCGCCCCTGGGGATTTGCTGCAATGCGAGCGCAGACCTCGTGGAAAGGCTCTCCGGTGGCCAGGTGCTGATCAACGAGCGCGTGCTCAGCGACAGGTCCGAGCTGACGCGTCGGCCGGTTGACGATCCGCTGGAAGGCAAGGTCGTCCCATGGGTTCACCGCCAGGCGCATGTACGCCGCGATATCGCGAACCTCCTCGCGGTCGACAAGGCTCGCACCACCCGCCAGCTCGTAAGGGATCTTGGCCTTGAGGAGGCCCTCCTCGATTGTCGGGATCACGAAGGCCGATCGAACGAGAACGGCGATGTCGTCGTATTTCTGTCCTGCCTTCGCAAGTTCGGCGAGACGCGCGGCGACAGCCCAGGCCTCTTCCCGCTCGCCCCCATAAAGGCCGTGCTGGACACGTTCTCCGGACGTCCCGGATGCCAGGCTTTTCGGGAACTTGCGGCGGTTCCAGCCCACAAGCTTGACCGCAGGGGCGAGGATCTCGTCCGTGCAACGACGATTGATCGTGAGCGGATAGACCCGCGCGTTCTCTCCGGCGATGTGGTCCATCGCCTCGGGATACCCACCCTGAAACGAATAGATGCTCTGGTCGACGTCGCCAACGACCATGACGCATGCGCCACGAGAGGCCAAAAGCCTCGCAAGCTCCACCTGGGCTTGATTGGCATCCTGTGCCTCGTCGACGAGTAGATGACCAATTCCACCGATCTCGACATCAGCGACTTCCGGATGGTCCCGCAATAACGCCGAGGCGCGCACGACGAGATCGCCAAAGTCCATTACGCCGCGGCGATCGAGCTCGAACTGGTAGGCGACGTAGAACTGGGCCAGACGCTCCTCTTCCTCCGATCGGCGGGGGCGCTCGGCATCTTCGATCTCAGCGACCGTCAGGCCCCAGCATTTCCAGCGACGGATTACCGTCGGCAGCGCTGAGATATAGCGGTCCACCTTGTCGGCGCGCCCGGGCGTGCCTTCCGGGAAATGGCGCTCAACACAGCTCTTGATCAGCCGGAGGGCGTCATCGTCGTCGATGATGGTGAAGTGCTTGGGCAGTCCCGCTGTCTTGTGATGCCGCCTGAGGATCCGCGCCGCCAGCGAATGAAACGTGCCCATCTGGATGCGTGAGGCGCTGCCGATATCCAGGAAATGCGCTATGCGCTCTCGGATCTCTTTCGCCGCCTTGTTGGTGAAGGTCGCGATCGTGATCGCCTCAGGTTTCACGCCTCGTTTCGCGATCAGATGAGAGACCCTCGCAACCAGCGTCCTCGTCTTGCCCGTGCCGGCGCCGGCCATGACGATAACGCTCGCCTCGGTCGCATTGACGACAGCAGCCTGGTCCTCCGAAAGGGCCGGCTCCGTCTTCGCTGATTCATGCTGTGAGAAAAGATCCAACGCACACACCGATTCTCTATCCACTGCCGTGACCATGGATTGATCGAATGGTCCTTGTCCATTTCACATGGATTGTGGAACTGGTTCTATCAACCAGTTTGTGATTCAGCCTTGCTGACGAGGCCCTAGTGACCCAGCCGTTCGTTCATTTCCGAGTCCAATCCGTCTTTTCATTCGGACGCACCGCTTCGGCGGTCGAGGATCTGGTGAAGCAGGCGGCGAAACTCGGCCAGCCCGCCTTGGGTATTGCCGACGAGCACAATCTGCACGGTGCGATGGCGCTGGCGGACAAGGCGAGCGGGAACAAGGTTCAAGCGATCGTCGGTGTGAAGCTCTATATGCCGACGGCGTCGAAGGACGTCACCGGCTCGGTTCTGCTCTTCGCGCAAAGCGAGATCGGCTACATCAATCTCTGCCGGCTGCACAATCTCGCCGTCGCTCCCGGTCGGACGGAGGGACTCCTCTCCTCAGACCTGCTGGGTGTCATCCGACAGCGGAACCTCGGTGAAGGCGTGATCGCGATCACCGGGTGCGGCTCCGATAGCCTCATCGGACGCATGATCACGGCTGCCAAGCCAGCCGAGGCCGATCTGCAAGCGCAACAGATGCTCGGCTTCCTGAAGATCCTCTTTCCGGAGCGCCTCTACATCGAGGTCTGCAGGAACGTCCCGCCGTCCGCAGAGCAGGCCGCCATCGAGAAGCGCGTGCTGAATCTCGCCCTGCAGGCGCAGCTACCCATCATCGCGACCAGCGAGGTGCTCTACGCCACCCCTGATCGGCATGACGCGCTCCTCGTGTCCAAGGCGGTCGCGTCGTCGGAGAAGGTCAAGGCCCTCGACGACGGCTCGATCATCGATCACTCCGAGGAACGCTTTCACCTCCGGTCGGAAGAGGAGATGTCCGGGCTCTTTGGTGATCTGCCGGAGGCGATCGAGCAGACCGCCGCCCTGGCGAAGCGCTGTGGCTTTGCCCCAGGCAAGCGCAAGGAGATCCTTCCTCCGTTCAAAACCGAAGGCGGCCGGACCGAGGCCGAGGAGATTGCCTTTCAGGCAGCGGAAGGGCTGGAGCGGCGACTGCGCGCCCATGGCATCTCGGAGGACGACGCGCCGCGGTATCGGGAGAGACTGGATTACGAAGTCCGCATCATCAACCAGATGGGCTTCCCGGGCTACTTCCTGATCGTGTCGGACTTCATCCGATGGGCGAAGGCACGCGATATCCCGGTCGGACCGGGCCGCGGCTCGGGCGCCGGCTCGGTCGTCGCCTGGTCGCTCGAAATCACCGACCTCGATCCCATCAAGTTCGGGCTGCTGTTCGAGCGCTTCCTCAACCCCGAGCGCGTCTCGATGCCGGACTTCGACGTCGACTTCTGCCCTCAGCGGGTGGAAGAGGTGATGGCTTATGTCGGCGAGCGCTACGGGCGCGAATGCGTCGCCCGCATCGCGACCTTCACGCTGACCAAGTCGAAATCCGCGATCAAGGATGCGGCGCGCGTCGTCATGCATCATGAAGAGCTCGGCCTGACGGTTCACCAGTCGAACGAGCTCTCGTCGCTCATCATCGAGGATCCGACCAAGCCCACGCCGCTGACCGAGGTCTACAAGAACTCCCCCGACTTCAAGGAGCGGGTCGACAACGACCGCCGCGCCCTCGCGGTCTTCCGAAACGCGGTCAAGATCCAGGGTCTCTATCGGACGTCGTCGATGCATGCCGCGGGCGTGATCATCGCCGACCGGCCCCTGACGGAATTCGTCCCGGTCGGCTTCGACGCAAAGACCGGCAGCCAGGTCGCTCAGTTCAACATGAAGGAGGTCGAGAAGGCCGGGATGGTCAAGTTCGACTTCCTGGCCCTCAAGAACCTCACCACGATCAACGATGCCATCGGGCATATCGCCAACACGCGTGGCATCAAGATCGATCTGGCCACGCTGCCGCTCGACGACGCCGGCGTCTATGCCATGCTTGCCACAGGTCGCACGAACGGCGTCTTCCAGTTCGAAAGCGATGGCATGAAGGACGTGCTCGTGAAGATGCGCGTCAGCCGCTTCGAAGACCTGATCGCAGCGGTTTCGCTCTTCCGTCCGGGTCCGATGGAGATGATCCCGTCCTACTGCAAGCGCAAGCTCGGCCAGGAAGAGCCTGTCTATCCGGAGCCGGCCGAGCGAACGAAGCCGTTCCTCGAAGAGACCTTCGGTATCATGGTCTACCAGGAGCAGGTCATGCGCGTCGCGCAGGAGGTCGCCGGCTACAGCCTCGGCCAGGCCGACCTGCTTCGCCGGGCCATGGGCAAGAAGATCCCCGAGGAGATGGCCAAGGAGAAGGGCCGCTTCGTCGAGGGCGCCGTCAGCAATGGCACCCCGCAGCGGAAGGCGGAGGAGCTCTTCGATCTCATCGAGAAATTCGCTGGCTACGGCTTCAACAAGTCGCACGCCGCGGCCTACGCCTTGATCGCCTACCAGACGGCCTGGCTGAAGCACCACTACCCCGTCGAGTATTACTCAGCGCTGCTTACCCACACCCCGAAGGTGGACAAGGCGAAGAACGACAAGCGTGGTCTCATCAAGATGGAGATGGATGCGGTCGGCGTCACCTTCCTGCCGCCAGACATCAACCGGTCGTTTGATTGCTTCGTTCCCGAGCAGGATGCCGAGGGTAAGTGGTGCATCCGCTTCGGCCTGACGGCTATCTCCAACGTCTCCGAAATCGGCGACTTCCTGGCCGAGCGTGAGGCTAACGGCCCCTACGAGAACATTCCGGCGTTCTTCGAGCGTGCGATCGCGATGTTCAACTCGGCCCAGCTCACGAACCTGGCGCATGCCGGCGCCTTCGACTGCCTGCAATCGGTGAACAACCGCCGGCGCATCTGCGACTCTCTCCTGTTCCTGGCCAAGAATGCCCGCAAGTCGGCGGACAAGAAGACCGGGGACCTGTTCGCCGGCGCGGCGACGGTGTCGGTTCCCAAGGACATCGAAGACGTCGACGATTGGAGCGATCGCCTGGACAAGGAATTCGAGGCGGTCGGCTTCTACTTCCAGAAGCACCCGCTCGATGACCTGGAACCCGAGATGCGCGTCCGCAAATACCGCCGGCGCAGCGCGGTGCTGGCCGCGCTCCGTGCCAAGGGCCTGGCTCAGTACAAGGATGTCCTGCTTTACGGCACTATCGAGCGCGTGGGCGTGTTCGAGACCCGGCGGAAGGACACCTATGTCCGCTTCGACCTCGTGGAGAAGAACGACCGCTACAGCGTAAGCGTATTCCCCAGCGCGTCCGGTCACGAGTCGATCGAGAGCACTCTCGTCGCCCAGCAGCTTCTGGAATCGGCCGCTCGCAACAAAACGCCGTTCGCGGTCAAGGCAGACTTCGTGCTGCGTGAGAACGGCGACGCCGCGATCTACGGGCGCGCCCTTGTCTCGGCACCCAAACTGATCGACGACAACCCACTGCCTGCGAAGTACGAGATCATCATCGATCCGAGGCTGGCGCGGCTCAGCCCCGATGTGACCGATAAGCTGGCTCAGCTCGACGCAGAAGCCATCGAAGCCAAGAGGCCGGAGGAGGACACCTTCGGCGAGTCGGTGCTTCTCACGAAGTCGGTTACGCACGACATCCTGGACTCGCTCAAGGATGTGATCTCGAACTGCCCTGAGAACCCCAATGGCGAGGACCGGTTCGAGTTCGTACTGCAGTTCAGGTGCGGCAATTACGAGCGCCATATCTCCGTGGTCGACGACGAAATCCCCACCGATCGTATCGTCAACATGGCGGCGATCAAGGCGATGACCATGACCTCAGGCGTGCTGTCGGTGAGAAAAACCGAGATCCCGCGGCACTGAGTTCCGAACTACCAACGAGAAAGGGCCGCCCGAGGGCGGCCCTTTCTGTTTCTGGCTTTCGGATTGGACCCCTCACCAGCCTAGTCGGCCAACGAGCAGCCCCAAGGTGAAGCTGGTCAGCACGAGCTGGACCCCGGCCAGGAGAATGATGAGGGGCGGGCGTCGTTTCAGAAGGACCATCATGGCTCCGCTATGCCACCGGCAGGGAAGCCCGCCGGCCCGCGGGCTCAAGCTGCCATGAAACGCTGGCGAAGCGAAGCGAGGTATGGCCCCTTCGCCTTGTTGGGCAGCAGCGGCACCTTGTCGAGGTTCCACAACATGTTCTGGTTCCGGGTCGCCACCAGAACGGCCAGATCCTTGGTCTTGTCGTCTCCGCCCCAAGGCAAATTGCGCGCGTTGAAGACGCCCTCAGGCACATCGTTGAAGACCGGGACAAGGCCCTGCTGCAATCCGTCAGCAATGAGCTGGGAGACATCCTCCTCGGGCACGGTGCACTTGACCCACCCGATGCCATAGCCGGTCACCGCATGGCCCTTCTGGGTCAGCTGGTGGGCGTGCTGGAACATCAGGACCTTGTCCATCGACCGTATCCACAAGCCCTGCCACGAGGTCTGCGCCTTCTCCTCGCCGTCACGGATCGGGCCAGCCTTCGACTTGTCCTCGCCGAGCATCGACGCGCGCCACAGGCACTCCGACACGATGCCGACGGACCAGGAGTATTCGGCCAGGCGATCGCTGAGGAAGTCCTTCACCGGCTCGGGCAGATTGGGCATGATCACCCAGTATTCCCGTCCGATCCAAAGCTGGCGGACATCGACCTCGGCCATGTCGGCCAGGTGTTTGAATTCGGGGTGCGCAACCCACTCGCGCTGCGTGCGCTGTTCCTTCTGGGTGGCGCTGCCGAATACGTAGATCTCCGAGACCTCAGGCTTGATCGCCTTCAGCGCGACGTTCGCCACACACGGCCGATCGCTGTTCAGAACGAACGCAGCCTTGTCTGAGGCCTTCGAAAGCATGTCGCCTCGCGAAACCCACTCGAACGGCGCGCGCGGGACTGGCGTCTGCAGGAGATGGTTGGCGTAGGAAATACGGGGCCAACGCAGCGTGATCCGGCGCCCGCCGCGTGGCGGCTTGACCAGAGTGGGGCTGAACTCCTCCCAGGCCTTGCCGGACTGGAACACCTCCGCCGCGGGTCCCTTGGGGTATTCCAGATCAGGAAGAAGGCAGCGGACGTCCTCGCGCAGCGTGCGTCCGCGGAACGCCGAGCGAATGTCGGTCTTCGGAAAGACGTCGCGGATCAGGCGCCATGCATTGCGCATCACGCGATCAAAGGCGCCCGAGCAGAAGCGGCAGACGAAATCAGGGTCGGCCGATTCCGGGTCGTAGCCCCACTCGCGAAGGGTGTCGACATGGCTGACCACGAGATACTTGTCGTGCTTCAGGCTCGGGATGCGCCAGATCTCTGTCTGTCCGCGGAAGAAGTGCTCATAGGCGACGTTCGTCCACCAGATGGTGTCCGTCGACAGCTCGTGCGCGCCCGAGAAGCGGTCCGCGTCACCACCGGCGACCGCGTACCACCCCGAACGTGGGTCCTGTGGCTCGTCGAAGACCACAACACCGAATTTGCAGTCCTCGCTCTGCATTTCGCCTTCAATGCTGATGGAGATTCTGAACCAGGTTCTTCCAGACCGCGGGCTTGATGTTCCCGTAAGGTCCGCCAGGGCCCAGCCAATCGTCGACGATCTGAGGCATCATGTCCGTGCCGCGCTCCTTGCAGTGCGGCCCGAGCAAAAGAAGCCTGTAGGGCGACAGGGACTCGATGCGACGCTCATAGTGCTCGTCGTTGAGCTTGAGCAGCGCATTCGCAAGGTCGACCGGATCCGATGAGCCCAAGCGAGCCTCGGCGAGCGCTTCCCTGGAACGGAACCGATCCATAAGGACGTCTGCGGACTCGGCGATCAATCGAGCTGATTGCTTCCGATCCTCCATTTCCTTGGGATCCGCGACCACCTTCTCGCAGTAGCGGCGCGCGACCAGAATCGTGCGGCACAGATGCGAAAGGTGAGCCTGGGAAATCTCAGGCAAATAGATGATCGACGCCTCCCGGCCCGCTCCGCGGTCTTGCCCCCAGAAGCCGATGTGGTGGACCGCATGGCAGTGCATGCAGGTCGTCACGAGGTTGTCCGGACGGTTGTCCGAATGATCATCGTTCCGGTGGTGGACCTGCATGTAATAGCCGCCCTTGGGGGAGCGGAAGCCGCAGAAGCGGCAGCTATCGTTGTCGCGGGCCCGAACCTGCGGCTTGACCATCTGGAACTCGGCGTCGGCGCCCCCGGACTCAGGGTCCGTGCCGCGCCAGTTCTTCGCCTTGACCGAGATGATGAGGGGCAGCGTCTTCATGCCGCTCACCGCTGAACGATGACGCCACGGTCGGTGATGACGATGAAGTTCTTCTCGTACTTCGAGACCTGCTTCACGACACCGCCGTTGTCCGGCAGCACGTCACCAGCCTTCACCTGCAGGGTGCTCCCGGACGGAGCCTTGACCCAGGCCACACCGCGCGAGACGCCTTGCAGCGCCCAGCCAGAGAGGACCTCGGGCTTCAGTGGCACCTCGGTCGTGGGCTTGGGCATCTGGGAGACGCCACGGGCTTCAAGAGCCCCCAGGCGCTCTTCCAGCCCCTTGGCGCGCTGCTCCAGATCGGTGCGAGCGGTCGCCGCGGCGCGCAACTGCTCCTCGAGGCGGTTGATCCGCTCGATCGTCGCAGCATCGGGCTTCGCAGCAACAGGAGCGACCTGGGGCACGGGAGCGGGCAAAGAGTTGGCGGCAGGCAGCGACGGCGGCGGCAGGCTCGGCGCTCCACCAGCGGGCTGCATGCCCTGAAGCGGCGGCAACTGCCCCTGCTGCTGCACAGGCCGCTGGCCAAACTGCTGACCCACCGGCTGCGGCGCGCCAACCTGGACGACTGCCGGCTTGTCGAGGCCGATCAGCGGACCGATGTACGGCTGGATGACCTGCGTGAAGCTGAAATACAGCAGCGCGAGGCCACCGACGCCGATGCCGGCATAGGTCGCGAGCTGGATCAGCCGTGCCTTCTTGTCAACGGCCCCTTCCTCGCCCTCGTCGCCTTCCTCTTCGTCGCCGTCGTCCTCTTGATCACCATCCTCGTGGTCACCGGCATTGTCGCCTTCGTCGTCGGAATGCGAGCCAGCGCCACGGTGATCCTCGCCGCGGCCCTCGTCCTCATCGTCATCACCGCCGAAGCTGACGCGCTCGTGCTCCTGGCGAGCCGGCGCGCGGCTGGCGGTCGCAACCTCCGCCTCTTCGTCGCCACCAAAATCGGAAGCCTTCAGCGGACGCGCAGCGGTAGCGCCGCCGACATCCTCGAAAGAGGGCTTGTCGTCATCGCCGCCTCCGAAGCCGCCGAACGCATCCTCGGGCACGGCAGCGGGCTTGCTGGTCGGGCGCGAGGGCTTCCCTTGGACGGGGGCCTCGTCGATGGAAAGATCGATATCGGGCTCGAATTCCGGGCCAGACTTGGGGTCGTTGCCGAAGCCGCCGAAATCGATGTCCTGGCCGAACGTGTCGTCCCCGCCGCCCTTTTTCTCTGTGCTCATGATCACTGGTTCCCGTTCGGCAGGAAGAGGATGCCCACAGGCGTCCCGGACGCGACCTTCACGGTCGTCGGGCGGTTGCCGTAGGTCTGATTGAGGATCTGACCAGCCGCGCCAGCTGCGACGCCACCGGCGACGTACAACTGCTGGCGGGTGCTCAGCGCCGGGTTGGAGACGGTAACGCCTCCGAGCCCGATGTTCGTGGTTTGGCCGGACTGACCGATCGCCTGCCCGAAGCCCTGGGCGAACGCAGCCGCCGCGGTGAAGCCGAGGTTCGTCAGGATGTGCCGGTCGATGTCAGTGGCCAGCGCCGTGCCGATTTCCTTGGTATCGACGGCGACCGCGTTGATCGTGACGCTCTTGTTCACCTCGGTGCCATCGCGAAGGTTCTGCACCGTCATCGTCTTGAACGACAGAACGAGCGCATCACGCTTGGTCTCGAACGACCCGATCAGCGTGGCTCCAGCAAACTCGCCTTGGGCAATGCGGGCCAGAATGGGGCCCGGCGCATCCGAGTTCGCGGTCGACACCATCTCGGCGTAAAGGATCGTGCCGGCCAGCGGGAGCTTCAGCCCGCTCAGCGGATCCACGAGCGAGGCAGCGCCGGCGGCGGCGGCCTGCGCCTGCGACGGTCCCGACTGGCCGGCGCCAGCGAGCACATTCTCCTTCGCGTAGTATTTGACGTCGGCCGGCCCAAACTGGATGCGGGCGATCTGCTCCATCTGGCGCTTCATCAGCTCGGCGAGGCCGTCGTCAACCTGGTTCACCGGGACAGCTGCAACGACCGGAGCAACCGGCAGAACCGGCGGCGCGATCACCGGGCGCACGACCGGAGGATCCGGACGCTCGATGCCGTCGCCGTTCCCTTGGCGGTTGCGATCCTCATTGGGCATGTCCACCGGCGCCATCGGCTGCGCGACCACGGTCGGGAGCGCGCTGCGCCCCTCGTTCGCCGCACGCTGCTGGCGATCGCGGTCGGCGTCGTCGATCATCCGGCGCATGTCTGCGGTCGGGGCAGCCGAGCCCGGCACGTTGCGAACGGTGTTCGACGGCGAGCGGATGTCGGACGCCGGCGGAAGATCCCCACCAGAGCTCACGAAATACCCGACGATCGCGACTGTCGCGACAGCGCCGATGACGATGAGGAACCGGCCGCCCCCCTTGACGGAGGAAGAGAGGCGCTGCCCGAGGCTTGCTCGCTCCATGACAGTCGTTCCTTAGCGGCTGATGCGAACGTGGGCCGCCCGGCCGCCGGCCGAGACGATCACGACAGGTGAATCGACGAGGGTGAACACGTTCACGCCAGACACGTTCGAGCTGCGCGACGTGTAGGCGGGCGAGAGAATGTCGCCGCGGGTCCGGACGTAGAGCATGTCCTCAAAGCGCCAGGCCTCGACATCGGGCGAGGTCGTCTTCATCCGGCGGGATCCCTGCGGAGGGACGCCGTCGAGAAACTTGATCATCGTCGAGTCGTTGGTCGGCGCCAGACTGGTGGTGCCGACGATGTCCTGCGCGGCGTTCGGGCCGCGGGCATCGAGACGCACGTCCAGTCGGTAATCGACCTCGGGCTCGCCCTGCCGGATAGCCAGGGTGATCGGAACGGGGTGCCCGACCAGGGTCACGGCGAGATTGCCTGGAACCCACTCCTGGATGGCGTTGACGACAATGATGTTCGTCTTCCCTTCCTCACCGGCGGACTGCGCGGCATAGGCCTGCGGATTGCCCGTCGTGACAGACAGGACCGGCCAGGGCTGGCCCGTGATGTCCGAGAAGGTCATCGTCGAAACGATCCCAGGCTGCACGCGCAGCACAGGAGGCTCCTCACCGGGCCGGAGCGTCAGGCGGATTGCGCGGGAGACAGGCTTCCCTGGATTGAGCGGGGTCGCGATGCCCCGGCGGGTGTCATCCAGCCCCCTGCGATAGGTCTGGATCTGACCCGGCGACATCGGCAGCGTCTCGCGGATCGCGCGATCAAAAGCTTGATCCCGCCGGTTCTGCGGGCTCGGCTGCGCGGGCTGGACAGGCGCAGGCGCGACACCCTGACCAGGCGCAGGCGGCGGCGACGCCAGCAGGAGCTGATCGACACCCTGCGCGAGGCCGGGGGCGATCGCTGCCACGAAGGCAAGCGCATGGGCCATGCCCCGGAATGAATGAGCAATGAAGCGGGTCACGGAGACTTACCTCGCGAAGATCTGCGCGATGCCGAGCCCGCGGGGGTTCTCGACCTCAGGACGACGGACAACAACAAGCTCGACGACGCGCGGCTCGCTGTTGCGCCCAGACACGTTTTCGTAGGTGA
This sequence comes from Hyphomicrobiales bacterium, assembly GCA_930633495.1. Taxonomy (NCBI): domain Bacteria; kingdom Pseudomonadati; phylum Pseudomonadota; class Alphaproteobacteria; order Hyphomicrobiales; species Hyphomicrobiales bacterium. Next base: position 722,777 of record CAKNFJ010000002.1, read on the forward strand.
GAAGGAGCGGCAGCTCGATGCGCCAGCCATAGCGGCCGCCCTCGACGATGCCTTGGCTGACGATAACGGGAGCCCCCTGGGGGACGGCGGTGCTCGCCAGCTGCTCCTTGATGATGGTCGCGAGCACCTTCGAGCGTTCAAGAGCGTTCTGATAGCTCTTCCATCCGGAGTCGGTGAACAGCAGGCGATGCTCGTTCAGCTGCGACTGGTAGTTCGCGAAGTTCAACGTGAAGGACCGAACGACCGAGTCGGTCGCCCAGTTCAGCACTTCGTTCGTCGTCTGGATCGGACGCTCCAGAGGAATGACCTCCCGAATGCCGCCCTCCGGGTCCGTGGCGAAATAGCGAACCGGAACCGGCCGCATCCCAAAGAACACGTTGGCGACCACCGACAGCGCGAGAACGCCGAAGGTGATGAAGAGCACGCGCAGCAGAAACTCATACCGCTCACGCGAAAACGCGTTGCGCGCGATTTCAGTCGCAGCCGCCTCATCGTGATGCGGGCGTGCGGCGGACGCGTGGAAAGGAGCCGGGGCCTTGCGACCACCCGACTTCCCTTTTCCTTTATGCGATTCGTCGCGGTTCATGCTCGTCCTTCCATGTCATCAAGGTCTGACGGATTGGTCGTTGAAGGCAAGAGGCCTTATTCCTTGACGCACCAAAAGTTCTCGATCACGTTCCTTCGATAGTCAATGAAAGTTGGGCGTATGACGCTGCAGGAAATTGCCCGCCGCCCCTGGACCGAGAGCGACAAGCGCGATCTGATCCGTTTCTGGGATTCGGTAGGGAGTATCTTCTTGATTTCGTTACTAATGGATCGCCCTGAAGGGGCGATCCAGACGGAAGCAAGTCGCCTGAATCTGCCTCGCCGCAGCGAGGAAAAGGGTCGCCACAGAAAGAAGTGGACGAGCGACGAAGAATCGCGCCTGGAACAGGCCGTTGCGCAGTTCAAGGATCCGGATGGAAGGATTCGAATCGTAGAGGTTTCCGAATCCCTCGGGCGCAGCGTCGACGCGATCGCGTCACGACTCGCAGACGGCTTCCACGACATCCGCGATTTCAGGAAGACGATCGCGTTCGATCGCGACGCTTTGCTGGAGAAGGCGGCTCAGCCTGCGGCCGCTGCGAAGCCTGTCGCGGATCGCCGAAAGCTTTCGATGATCCGCACCTGCCTTTCCTGCTCGAAGCCCTTCCATTCTTCCGGCGCCGGCAACCGAATCTGCAAGCGCTGCTCGTCCATGGACGAGTCGGACTGGTACTGACGCCAGCGAGCTCAGCCCGCCAGCGCCATCTGTGGGGCCGTCATCGGCCCTTCCAAGTTCATCCCGTGCGCTACGGCGCTCGCTTCTCCGAGCAGGAGTACACGCGTCATCGAGCCGACACGCCACGCCAGGCTCATATTCCGAGGCCGGTAGTGCAGCTCTGACTGCGCGGCGCGGGCGAGATAGCCGATCGCCGGATCAGTGGCCTCCGCAAGCGATCCAGCCAGCCGCATGAGCGCCATGGCGCCGGTACGATCGAACTTCGACACCAGCTCCCGAGCCGTTCTTACGATCTCTGTCGAAGCCGCAGAGCGCGAGCGGAAACGAGGCCCAGCGCCCTCGCCGAGGCGAAAGGCCACGTCCCCGCAGCACGGCGCCTTGAGGCGCTCACGAGCCAGCGGAACAGATGCCGCGCGGCCGAGCCAGCGCTGGAGCCCGTAATCGGTCACGACCTCTGCCTCGGGCAGCCGGTCCACCTCGACAAGCCACGCGCGCAGGCAAAGCTCGAACTCGGCCGCGGCTTCAGCGATCAGAGTTCGATCATCCAGCCGGAGCGACTGGGAGAGAAGGATCTGCCCCGGATGGGAGGCCGGCCAAAGCGTCGTGAAAACGCGATCGCCCGCGGTCTCGATGTCGAAAGTCCCAACACGGGTGCCAGCGTGCTTGATCTCACCCGCTGCGAGGCAAAAGCCGAGCGCCTGGGCGATTGTCGCGTAGCGATTGATGACGTTGCTGCTCATGTTCAAGCTCCTGGCCTGAGCGTGGCCGCCGGCGATGAAAGGCACAAAATGCGGGGCAAACAGTGGACGGCCGGCAGAAGCCGGAGCGCCGATCCTTGAGGCAACGGCGTCCTTGCAGGAGAATGTCGCATTCCTTTCCGAGGCGCTCGATGCTCAAGCAACTCTTCGATTTCAAAGCCAGGATCCACCGCGGCGAATTCGCGGCCCGGATGGCCTGCGCTCTCCTGGCCATTGGCGTCGGCAACTGGTCCGTCGGATACGGCATGGCCCAACTGCAGGCTTCTGGATCCCAGAACGTGAACATCCCGGGGTTCCTCGGAGCTGCGCTGCTTTGCGCCGGCCTGACAGGCGCGCTTGCGGCAACATTCTGCCGAGGCCGGGATATCGGCCTGAACGCGCTGCAGACCATCGCCCTCGCGATGCTGCTCCCCGCTCTCCCACTCGTTCTGTTGGGCGAAAAGGGCGAAGCGGCCGGCGCGCTCATTCAGGCTGCAGTGCTGTGCATCTTGCTCGCGATGCCTCCTCGCAAGGGCAGCGGTTCCCTGACGAGCGCAGCAAACGAAAATTGATGCGGCGCAAAATCCCGGATTGACTTCGAGGATAGCTCAAAGGATCGTCTCCACTGTTCTTGCTACGTCGGCGCCGCCGGCGCCACCAATGGAGATTCAAGCGTGTCCACCACTGCCGAAATGACCGTCTCTGACCGCGTCAAGAAGGTCATCATCGAGAGCCTCGGCGTAGAAGCCGACCTCGTGAAGCCCGAGGCTCGCTTCAAGGAAGAGCTCGGTGCCGACTCGCTCGATCAGGTCGAGTTCGTGATGGCGCTCGAAGAAGAGTTCGACATCACGATCCCGGATGACCTCGCGGCCGAGACGGTCGGCGAGCTGACGAAGCAGATCGAGACCATCCGCGGTCACTGATGGCTCTAGCATATTGATTTTACATCATGATATCGCCCGCTACTCCAAGGTAGCGGGCGATATCATTTGGGATGCTGGGTAGCCTCGCGCGCGCCGTCTATGTGGCGGAGCGAAGTGTCTTATGGCGGCGAAAGTCCGCGCCTAGGCCTCAAGCGGCACATCCCAATAGAGCCAATCCAGCCAGGTCTTATGAAGATCCGGCACCGGGTAGCTCCTTCCGATTTCCCGAATCTGGGCGACCGTCGGCGCATACGGCTTGCGCCGCAGAACCATCCCTGCCTCTTCAGGTGTCCGGTTCCGCTTCCGCGAGTTGCACGGACTGCAGGCGAGAACAATGTTCTCGGCTGTCATCGGCCCGCCACGCGAACGCGGCTGGACATGGTCGAAGGTCAGTTCGTCCTTGGCGCCACAGTAGCAGCACTCGAATCGATCCCGGACCGAGATATTCCAGCGCGAGAAGGCCGCCGGGCGGTCAAGGTCGACATACTGCCGAAGCATCAGCACTGACGGCAGATGCATCTCGAAGGATGGACTGCGCGCGACCTCGTCGTAGTGCGCGAGCACCTGAACGCGATCGGCGATGACGGCACTCACAGCGTCCTGCCATGACCAGAGCGACAGCGGATGGTAGCTGAGCGGTCTGGCATCGGCGTTGAGGACGAGGGCCGGGAAATGGATGGCCATGGTCGTTCTCTCTCAGGAATCTCGGGGGAGGGGAGCCGGCCAACCGGCTCCCCTCGACTACTCAGCCGCCTGCATCGCCGGCGGGACGCGCAGGCCGCGGGCCTCGGCGAATGCGAACAGAGCATCGCTCCCGGCGAGTCGATGGCGGGCGTCGATCACGAACACGCCGTCCTCACGGATCACCGAGTAGCCACGGGCACGGATTGCCGCGATCGTGGCTTCCAGCGGATCGGCCTCAGGCCGCTTCGCCCCTCGCTCCGCGAGGAAGCGCGCCACCTGGTCGGCCATGCCAGCGCTCAGCGCCAAAGCTGCGTCGCGTCCGGTGTCCTTCCCGCGCGGAGCGGGAGCGACCCAGCCGAAGTTGCTCTTGCCCGGCTTGCGGACGAACTTCGCCGGCGCCGGCGCCACTGCCTGGACGGGCACAGGGGCCTGGACGGGCTTCGGGACAGGCGCAGGCGCGACACGGACTGCGGGAGCAGCCACACGAGGCTCCACAGGCCGCGGCGCCGCCTTCGGCACGATGCGGGGCTTCGCAGGAGCTGCTCGGGGAGCCGGCTCCTTCACCACGACCGCCTCGATGCGTCGCACGGGCACCGTCGAAGCTGCCGCGAGCCGCACCATCTCCGCCTTGAGCTCGCGCTGAGTGGGCGCACGAGGCGCAGGCGCAACGGCTTCAACCAACCGCGGAGCTGCCACGGGGAGCGGAACACGCATCGGCTTGGCGGGCTTCGGCTTGGCGACGGGCCCGCGCACAGCGGCAGCGAACGCAACTCCCGCCTGGTCAGCGACCTGACGGAGGATGCGGACGTCTCGCCCAAGCGTCTTCGCGGCAACCGTGATGGACATGCCACCGGTCGCCGCGGCGACGATCTCCGCGCGCCCATCTGCATCGAGCGCTCGACGACGGCGCTTGGGAGCCATCATCGCATGCTTCCGCGCCTGCACCTGGATTGCCCGAACCGTGCGCCCGATCTCGGCCGCGATGGACACAAGCGCGTTCCCGCCGTCACCACGCTCCTCGATCAGAGCCCGCAGCTGCGCGAGCGCCTCCTCGGTCCAGGCCTTGTCGACGGCGTCCGGGAAGCGGATCCCGAGCGCGTAGACCTTGGCAAGGACCGAGCCGCGATCGCGACCGGTCGTCTCGACTGCCTCATCAAGGCTCGCCGCGGCGCGCAGCTTGTCGACGTCCGCCTCGCTCCAATGGCGAGGCGGACGCAGCGCGAGCTCCACGACCTTGGCGCCCACCCCGGACTCGGGGCGGCCAAGGAGAGCTGCAAGCTCGGCGTTCGAGATCTTCGGATCGCGCGTGAAAGCTTCGCGGAGGCGCGCAAGCTGCTCCGGCGTCCAGTCGTGACGACGGTTCGGCTTGATGCCGAGGTGCTCCAGCTTCCAGCGGACAGAGGTCTCCGTGCGCCCCAACTCCTCTGCGACAGCGCGGATCGTCAGCTCGCCGGCCCCGACGAGCGCAACGAGGCTCTCCACCTCATCGGCCGCCCATTCACGGCGATCCATGATGAGAGCGTCGATGTTGCGGAAGCGCGCGTAGACGGCGCCGGTGGTGCGTCCGACGCGCGACGCGATCTGGGGCGTGCTGAGCCGCTCGTCGCGACGGAGGCGGACGATCTCGGCGTCGAGTTCAGGGGTCCAATCTGCGCCGTGCATGGGCTCGGCTCCTCGCTTCGGGATATTCGTCCCGGGCGAGGATCTCGAACGTGCTGACGTTCAGGGATCTGGTGCGACCGGAACTTGGGGGTCCGGTCGTGGTGTCCTCAATCGGCTATAGGCTCGATCGGGTTTCACTCATGATCCGGGAAAAGGTGCCTTCGGTGACCACTGGGGACTGCGGCTGCAGACCCAAGCTTGACGGCGAAAGGCAATAGGCTTCACGTCCCCGCCAATTTCTTTTGGCGAAGTCCGACATCGACGTACCGATGTGGAATGTGTGGCCCACTTTTCCAGAATCCTTTGAGGATCAACGAGAGCGAGAAATACGCGTAATCCTTGCGTCCGACAAGCCGCTTCCTGCCGAATGGTCAGGTCCGTGGTTCGAGCGCAACAGCCGGGCAGCGTGCTATCAGGCCAGCGCCGAGCGAATGGCGGCGTCGAAGTGCTGCTGGCAGAAGGCGAGAGCATCCTCGATCGCGGCGCCGACATGCCGCCGGTTTTGCATCTCGGCACGAGGCAGGGCCGGCAGGATCGCGTAGGCCTTCCCTCTCTCTTCCCACGCAACGAAGCGACCGATCACGCTATCGGCGAACCTGGTTTCCTGCCCGTTCTCGACCTCCAACTGCCAGGGAAGGCTCTTGATCTGGATTTCGGCTGCGGACATCGTGCGCCTTCAGAAGCTCGGCATCGGAGCCAGGGCCTCTTCAGGCTCTGCAAGCTCCTCAAGCTCGGATTTCAACGCCGCGACCTGCTCGTCGAAGAAGCTGACCTCGGTTCCCCGGCGGCTTTTCAGCTGCTTCAGCTTCTCCTTCCGACGAGAGATTTCCAGCTCGACCTGGGCGATTTCTTCGTCGATCCGGCGACGGCTGAGGCCGACAGCGACGAACTCAGCCTCGATGGAGAGACGGCGCCTCGGCCCGACCACATCGCGAAGCAGCAATTGAGCGGCTTGCACGATCGTCGGCGGAACCGCCTCCTTGCGGGCGTCGGCATTGATCGTGTCGACCGTCACCCATGCAAACCGGTCGCGTGACCAACGTCCTGTGAAGTCGACGCGCAGACGCATGCCGTTCACGTTCAGCGGAGGAAGCGCCGGCCCACCATCGACGAGGTTCGTCACCCGAACCAGGCGCTGTGCCTTCGCGGTGAAGATAACGGTCCCTTCGGGAAGTTCCACGCGATGAACGAATGGATTCGCGCGGCGGGGCGAGGGCGTTTCTCCCAACGCGGCGAGGATCTTCTGAACCGATGAAGGATTGCGTGCTCGTTCCATTACCAAGTTATGGATCACAGGGCAAACAGGCACAAGGACCTTCTAGAGCGACAACGTCGCCAATCCCTCGTCATATGCAGGCTCGATGAACAGGTGTGGATAAGCCAACCTGGTGGCCGCGATCTGCAATGCCAAATGATCCGCAAGCTGCTCTGAGCTGGCGTCCTGTGCGTGGACGCGGGAATGCTCCTCCATCTCGGCTTCCAATCTGGTTACCGCGCTCGTGAATTCCTCAAGCGCCACGGTGTCATCAAGGAAGCCGCGAGCAGCCCGCAAAGCATCGAGTCGCGCGCGGGCGGCCTTCGCAGTCATTCCGCCTTCACCGGTGGCGGTCACATTGCCGGGCAGGCCCAGCTTCTGGATTTCCTGAACAGGGGAGGGCGCCAGGATGAGGATCGCAAGCACGCGCGCCGCCATTGTGTCATCATTCGGCTTTGGCTGGTCACCTATCAGCTCCGGCAGCAGCGGAGAGACTTCGATCTCGACAGTCTTCTCGGGCTTGAAGGGATGGAGTTCAAACGGATTGCGCGGAACGCGCTGACGGCGCTCCGCCACCATAAGCGCGAGCTCGCGCGCGAATTCGAGCGCATCAGCCTTGGCTGCGAGCGGAAACGGAACGGCCAGGCTCACCCCCTGGCGATGCGGCGCCAGCTCGCGATGCGACCTGGCTCGCTGCGCGCTGAAGTCTAGGCTGACGCTGATGTGCTTGTGCTCGCCGGGCGCTCCGAGGCTGACGAGCAGTACCGGCGGGTCGCACGGTACAAGGACGGCTCGACGATCCACGTCGACGAACGCGCCGCGAAACGTCATCTCCAAAGCCGCAGCGATGCGATCTCGATCGGAGCGCAACACCGTGCCTTCCGGCTTGCCGCGCTCCTCTGCAGGCGACGTCGTGAAGGCGAGCGGCGAGTAGGCCCAGTCGTCTCCGACCAATTCACCAGCCTCGTTGACATCGCCTGACCAGAAGAGCTGTCCGTCGATCAGGTTGTAACGCGAGAGCTCGAACCGTCCGCCTTTGAAAGCGGGTTCTCTAGAGATATCACTGCGCTCATCGAGCCGCAGTGCGATCCGGTCCGAGGCCTTGAACGGGACCGGATGCTTTGCCCGCTTGCGAAGCAGATCCAGGGAATAGGTGAAGTCGACCCAAATCGCGCCCATTAGATCAAGCCTCTGGGCTGGAGCTTCACGGCAGCGTCGAGCTCACGGCGCAAGGCGATAACTGCACTCGCCCTGCCAGCTCGCTCGATCAGCTCTCCGATCCCGGGAATTCGACCGACGGCGTCGCGCAAGGATGCCGCGAACTCAGCTCCAGTCGCGAATATGCCTTCCGGGTGCTCCGCCTCGTCCGCCTCGAGGAAAGCGATCCAAGCGTGGGCCGACCGGTCGTCGAGCGAGATCATCTCGACTTGGCCGACGAGCTTTCGCAACTCGTCGGCATAAATCTGGGCCGTCACCGCGATCTCATCGACCAGGAACGGCATCGAGCCGAAGCGTTCGATTTGGTCCTCGGGGCTCGCAATCGGCTCGAACCGCTGGCCCGCGGCTGTAGCGAAGGCCTGTGCTGCCTCGTAGGCATCGGCGAGCTGGTTTACGTCGAAGAAGGTGCCCAGGCGCCCGTCTACGAGCATGCCCGAGGTCATGTTGTTGCTCTCGTCGCTCGTCCGGAGATCCGGCGCCCGCGGCGTCACCCAGCATCGGCGGACGCACCATGTCCCGGCCCGGACGCCAACGTGCCAACCGAGTGTGCCCCTGGAAAAGTAGACCTCGTCCCCCATGACCAGAAATCGCCGCTTGGTCATTTCGCGAATTCGGTCTTCTGCGCCACGAAGCAGCGATGGGTCGATCCCGGGCTTCGAGCGGGCCTGCATGTAGATGCGCCCCCGCTCGGGCTCGTGGAACGGTGAGAAGAAGAGATCCTTCTTGTTGTCGACATCGCCGAACCGGCTGTTGAAGCCGCCCAGTGTCGGCGAAGCGAGCGAATACCAACGCCCATTCCAGGCGATGAGCGCTGGCCCACCGGGAACCTCTCCCTGGAGCTCGCGGCGATCGATCCGCGGCACCTCGACCTCAAGCGGATGACGCGCCCAGCGCGCGGTCACAGCGCCACGCGGGGCGCGATTCTGCGCGTAGATCGATGACTGAGTGTGCAGGATGGCGGTCGAAGGCATCTCTCATCATTGCCAGGCTGGCCGAAAACGACAAAGCCCTAGGAGGAAGCGTTCATCCACTCGGCGACGCCGCCGGCGGCCGCGACAAGCGGCGCGATGAGTCGCGGGGGCTGAAGCGCCGGCTGCTTCCGACATTCTGCTGCGAAAACTGCGGACGAGTCGCGGATACGGCGCTCAAGGCGTGCGCATGCTGCAGCGAACCGCTCCGCACGTCCGGGCTCGGCGGCCACCCATTCGGAAGGCGCTATTGGGCCTCCCCTCAGTTCCCGGGGGACTGAGGGATCGACGAGGCCGAAGCGACGAGCATGCGCCAGCTGTCCGAGATAGGCGGCCTCGATGGGGCCGCCCTCGGCGCTGTCACGGGCCGTATTGTGCGATGTTGACGACATGCTGCCCCTTCGGGGTCTTGATGGTCGCGATCAACCAGGTCTGGTTCTCCAGCACATGGTCGACGCCGCAGCGGGCCAGGGTCTCGTAGTGAATGAAGATGTCGTCGCCGCCCTGCGGATCGAAGAAGAAGCCGAAGCCCTTTTCCCATTTGAAGAACTTCAGCATCGCCGGAAACATCGGCGACACCGCGCGCTGCTCTTCAGGCTCGGCCGTCGAGGCGTCGAGCGAGTGGATGCGGGCAACCCGCAACCCACGATTCGTCCCCATCACCTCGCAATCGAGCGTCACCCCCGGCAGGAGCGAGTCGAACGGAATCGAGTCGGGGACGACGTTCCCATGGAGCATCGCGTCGACATTGCGGCCGGAGATCGTGACGAAGCCATAGCCGCGAACAAGGTCATACCACTTGATCCGGCCAGCCACGCGCTCACCGCAAGGCATCGGGAAAGCCCCCGGTGCCTTTGCGGAGTCGTGCTCCTCTGAGGCGACTGCGTAGTTCATGCTGTCGTAGACTCGTTAGCTGGGTCGCGATCGGGTTCGAACGCGTTCACAAGGATGGTTAGTCAGAGGTCGGGAGGCAGGCAAGGTCCGTCGTCACAATCCTTGTCTCAATCCACTGACCTGTGCCCTTTTTAATTTCTCCCTCAACGGTGTGGCGCATTCCCCGCTTCCGCGTAGGATGGATGGACGATTCCAAGAAAGCGGTCCGATGAAGGTCATCACCACCCTGTTCTGCGAGAAGGCCCTGAAGCTCCACAACGGGCGCAGCCAACTCGTGGGCGTGATCCCCGGACGCGCCGAGATGACCTCCGCTCCCATCGGAGAAATCCTCCCCCTGGACGCCGTGATCTGGCTGGATCGTACCGAGAAAGGCGACGTGAAAAGTGAGCTCCGCATCGAGTCGCTTGCAGGCGACATCCTGGCGGTAAAGCAGGTTTCCCTTTCCTTCAGCGGCCACAGCTGGAGCGAGCTCGTCATCACCAACATTCCCCTCGAACGGGTCAGGCACGGTGGTGTAGTCGTGAAGCTCAAGGAAGCCGGCGGTCAATGGGTCGAGGCTGGGCGGCTGGAGGTGACGATCACCGCGCCCCTCATCGACGTCGAGCCGCTGGCGCGTCGACTCAGCGCGTAACGGCCATCGCGTCGCGATGGCGTTCGAGCCGATCGAGGAAGCCTGAGCGGAAATTGAGATTTTTCGACATGCTCGCGCGCCGGAGGAACCCGGCGGTCGCGCGGGCCGATAGCGGCTTTCCAGGGTGCTCCAGGAAGCGGGAGAGCGGCGGACGCGCAACCCAATGCGGGAATGAGGAGATATCCACCTGCATGCGGCCGCCGGCGCTACCGTAGGCTGCTTTCGGCCATCGGTCCTGAAAGGGACGGCAACGTGAGCGATCGAGCGCGCCCGGGTTTACGATGCGGCTCCCGACCCAGCCGGCGACAGGCACGCACATTGCGTTGCCGATGGCAAACCATCGAGAGGCCTCTCCCCCAACCGCTTCCGCAGGCTTCGTCCAATCGACAGGGAAGCCCTGGAAACGCTCGGCGTCTCGAATATCCGGGGTCACGACATTGCCATCTGGCATGATGACGGCCGGGGCCGAGCAGAGACCGATCGTCGATCCGCTCTTGAGCGTGGGAATTGCATCGCGCACCAGGCCAAGGCCATTCCTGCCCTCGGTCCAGTAGAAGCCGTGCGCCGCCGCGGTGAAATCGGGCAGGTCCTCGGGCGCCTGCGCTTCATCAGCGAGAAGGATGTCAGCGGGATCTGGCCCTTCCCGCGTCGCGAACAGGATCACCCTTTCGCGCCTCTGAGGGACGAAGGACCTGGCGTCGACCACTCTATAGGCCCAGCGATAGCCTCTTTCCTCGAAGGCTTCGGCAAGCCTCGCGATCGCTTCCCCTCGCTGCAGCTTCAGCATAAACGCGACGTTTTCCAGCAGAACAGCACGCGGCCCGGCCTCATCGATCAAACGAAAGACGTGGGAAACTAGGCCGGAGCGCTCACCCTGGATCCCAGCCTTCTTGCCGGGGGCTGAAAGGTCCTGGCACGGAAAACCGGCGCAGAGGAGATCGGTCCGAGGGATAGAGGGGAGGGTGGTGACGTCATCGTGGAACGCTATGCCCGGAAACCTCGACTTCAGGACAGCCGCCGGCGCGGCTGCCTTCTCGCAGAGAAGCTCCACCTCAATCCCAGACCGCGCGAGGCCGAGATCGAAGCCACCAATTCCGGCAAAGAGGGAGACAGCCTTCACAGTGAGGCCCGGCGATCCGTATCCATCCAGAAACGATCCGACGAACCAAGGATTGCCACAACGATTCTTGTGGCGGGGTTGCGCAGAATGCGGGGATAGCCCGCTTGTCTCATGCCAGCGCGAGGCTCATCCTGGCGCGAGAGGTTTATTCATGTCCGGCCAAACGCTCGTCATTGACGTCCCGCTGACCTATGGGGTCGTGCTCACTCCGAAGCGGCATCGCTCCGAGAAGGAGTTCCATGTCGTCGAGCTGGTGCCGGTTGCCTTCGCCGTGTTCGACGACGAGACAGCCCCCGTCTCAGTCACGTTTGAGGGCATCCACGGTCTGACCGCCTCTCCGGACGGCGGGATGCTCTCAATGCGCTCGACCGAGTCGGCGCATTATCGTCCCGCAGGTGTGGATGATGGCGTCCCAAGCAAGCTCGATGCCTTCTGCGCCTATCTCGGTGGCGGATCCCACTACGCCTCGGGCGGCTCGCACATCCTGGAACGCTCAAAGCCCTTCGGTGAGCTCCCCGAGGGCAAGGTTTCTCGCGACAATCGAGATGAGCGCCTCGCGGATCTGCGGCGGAAACTTTCTCGCTATGCCGTGATCGCTGGGACCGTGCATGAAGTGATGCCGGAACCGGTCTTCCACATCAGGCATCGCGAGCGGGGACAGCCATTCCGCGCTGACGTCGTCCTGCCCGGACAAATTCAGGGACAGCTTCGTTCGGACCGGACGTTCGGCCTCCTCGATGCGGAGCGCGCGCGGGACCAGCTCCGCCTGATGAACAATGGCGACAGCGCCGAGATCGTCGGCACCGTCGTGATCATGAGGCCCGACTTGCTGAGGTATCGGCACGACGAGGAGCCGCGGATGCGGAGCTACATCACGAGCTTCGTCTCCTCGATGAAGCTGAGTTTGGAGCGATCCGTCGACACCGCTCCTCTCGAATGGTTTCAAGGGTACCGAAACCTCAAGGCGGTCGCCGATGGCCCAATCGAGGAAGCCGTCGAAGCGCTGCGCGGCCTCGCCACCATGATGCAGGAGACCGAGGCCGGCCGTTCCTTGAACTCCACGTCCCTCCAGCGGCTCGACGATTGGGATCGCTTTGTCGCGTCGCGTTCGGCCGTAGACGACCTCTCGCGCGCTTTCGGAGCCTGATATGAGCCTGGCCCCTCGAATCATCGACATCCCTGTCGTCTACGAAGTCGAGCACCTCCCCCCTCGGCACCGCAATGCCCAGCGCAGGTTCATCCGCGAGAGCGTTCAGATCGCGATCCGGGTTCTGGATGACGAAACTGCTCCAGTTTCGTTCAAGGTCAGCCCCAACGCCTACGGCCTCCATGCGGCAAAGACCGATGTCACGGAAATTCGCACCGTCGATAGGACGCATTGGCGGCCGCTGACCAAAGGCTGGTCTGGAGACGACTCCGAGCTCACGGCCGACTACGTCATCGCCGAGATGATCGAGGGTCGCCGGGAGATCAATCGCCCCGGGCTAACTGACTGGGCGCCCAACTCGGCGGTCGGGCCCGAAGAAATCGCAACCGGGCGCGTGATCGAGTCGGGACGGGAAGCTGCCATCGCCAACGTCATGGCGATGGCTTCCAAGCTGATCGTCGTCGGCGACCGCATTTTCAAGCCGACGTCCGAGCCGGTTTGGGAAATCGTCGAGTTTCACGGCGGCGCCTTCCTCAAGGCGACCAATATCGGTGCCGTGAAGGGCACCCCGTCGGCCGAATCGGTTTTCCCGGCGTTCTTCTACGACCGCGCTGTCGAGCAGCTATTGGCGTCTGGTGTGAGGCGGCGAAACATCGACAACGGCGACGCAATTTCCGGCAAGATCGAGGTTCTGCGACCCGACCTGGTTTTCTACCGACACGACGAGACGCCGCGCTTTCTGGGCGATGCGAAATATGCGTTCACCGACGCACGCCGGAAGATGGGCGAGCAGATCGACACCATTACGGCGCTCCAGCTCGAAACATATCAGGCATTCTCCGCGACGATCCGTGACAACGCCGACCCGCACGAAATCGCTACGCGCTGGCGGGTTCTTGTTGACACCGTGACCGACACGGAGGGGTGGAGCCAATTCTGCAAGAGCGCCAATCGCTCTCTCGAAGCCTGGGATCGCTACGTGGCGGATGTGGCGGCCGAGCAGTCCCTGGGGATGCTCACATGAACTCTGAGACCCCATCTCACCCGAAGACCGTCGTGTGGCTTCCTGCTCCCAGCAAGATCGAGGTCATCAGGCGCGGCTGCCGGGTGTCGAGCGAGCACACTGTCGTCGACCTGAAACCGATTGCGCTCCCTGACCTCAGCGAAGCAGAAGCTCCGCTGGTAGTGGAGATCCAGAGGTTCGCGCGCTACGAACATGTCGAGCCTTATCGCCGCTGGAATGGTGATGCCTGGCGCCCCCTGCTGTCTTCGCAGGCCGAGCACCTCACCGTCGACACCGCCGCCGCGGCCATCGTGGCCTCGATCAAGGAGGTCGCGACGAACGTCTACAATGCGAAGCGCACCTCCCCAGAGTTCCCCTTCGACGAAGAGACACTCGCGATCGACTCCAAGGGGAGGTTCGGAGAGCCGATTGAGCTTGAAAAGGCCCAACTGCGTGAGACGACCAAGGAGAACCTGGACGCGGCGAAGGACGCAGCGGCCCGGGTTCGCCAATCGTTGATCGTCATCGACGGACGCCTCTATATCCGCGCACCGGAACCGCTCTATGTGTACAACCCAACGACCTCTGGAGGAGCACTGCGCGTCGATTATCCGACGTATCACAGCATCAAGGAGGGCAGCGTCCGCTCAGATTACAAGCCGTGGCTGACTTTCCGCACGAATGAGATGCCTCAGATCAAGGCTCTTGCCCACGCGCTTCGCTGCCCCGTGGAGCCGCATTTCGGCGCAGTCCGCAGCGCCGATGGGGATTTCGAAGATCGCGGATTCTTCGGCTGCAGCATGGAGACGGGCCTGATCGAGATCGGCCATGGCCTGGTCAACGCCGGACGCATGACGATTGGCTTTTTCCCGGATGCGTCGCTCGACGCGTATAAAGCCCTCCGCAAGGCAATCGAGGGCACCTCCGCGCGTCCCACCTCGCGGGAGGTTCTGGCGGTGCCACCGGAGAAAATCGCGAGCATTTCCGATGCGATCATCGAGCTGGGGATGTCGACGAGGGGCTTCACTCCTCAGTCTCTGACGACAACAGAGATGCTTGGCGCGGCCCGCATGGCTCTGCGACGCGAACGCGTCCGCCTTGAGATGGTCAATGCACCGGAGCTCGCTGACCTTTCAATCTGAGGCTCAGCGCGCCTCGCCGTCGGCGTCGTGTTTAGCTCGCCAAGCCACCCGACCGGAGCGGAAAGCGTAAGCGGCGGCCACGACATCTTCGGCCGCCTCCAGAGCCTTCTTGGGGTCAGAACAAGAGCTGTTCAAAATCGTACGTTAAGGTCGAACGGAGCGTGAACAGAGTTTGCATGTGTCTCTCGATTTGCGGGTCGTAATTCATGATCCCAGTGGAAAACCATAGCAGCACGACGGCTGCTGTTTCCACATCCAGCCTGCTCGGCAACACTCGGCCGCACTTGTTGTGCGAGGAGTTGAGCGGTGGCCAGGCGCAAGATTCTCAAAGCTCAGGATCGATGGGATCTGTTCGCCATTCCGGCTGATGAAGACAGCCTGATCCGACACTATTCCTTGTCGGCGGCTGATCGCCTCGAGATTGAGCTGCGCAGGCGCGAGCACAATAAGCTTGGCTTCGCTGTTCAGCTTTGCGTGATGCGACATCGGGGCCGGGTGCTGGCGGCAGGCGAAACTCCGCCCCGAGCGATGCTAAAATATGTCGCCGACCAGATCGGCGCCGTTCCCACTGTGTTCACAACCTATGCCCGCCGGGAAGAGACGCGCCGCGATCACATTGCGCGCCTGATGATCTATCTCGGCGTCAGAAGCGCGACAGCTCGGGATCGTCGCGCCGCGCTGTTGTCGGCAATAGAGGCGGCCGCCATGTCCGACAGCGGCGCTTCGATCGTGAATGCGATTGTCGCCATGCTGCGAGAACGCGGAGCCCTCTTGCCCGCGGCGGAGATCATCGAGCGAATGGGGCTGGCAGCCCGCGCCATAGCGCGGCGCCGGGTGGAGGGGGCGCTGATCGAAGGGCTGCCACCTGAGAAGCTGCAGGCGCTCGACAAGCTGCTCGAGGTTGATGCGGCGATCGGTCAGACCCGCTTCCATTGGTTGCGCTCTGTGCCAGAAGCGCCCGCGGCTTCAAATCTGGTTGGGCTAACCGAACGGATTGCGTTCCTGCGCACGCTCGGGATCGATTCCGGTTTGCGGGTGCGCGTTGCTTCCGGGCGGTGGGACCAGATCGTTCGCGAGGGCAATGCCACGCCCGCGTGGCTGGCCGGCGACTTCAATGCGAGCCGTCGTCACGCCCTGATCGTCGCGCAGGTGATCAGGCTCGGCGAGAAGCTGACCGATGATGCCGTGACGATGTTCATCAAGCTTATCGGGCGGCTGTTCTCCCAAGCCAACAGCCGCAAGAAGCGGCGGCACATGGATAATAGGCCAGACACCTCCAAGGCGCTGCGCATGTTCCTCGATACGATATCTGCGCTACAGTCGGCCAACGACTTTGGGCAGGACGCACTCGAGGTGCTCGACCAGAAGGTCGGTTGGCACCGGCTGCTTCGGATGAAGCCGGAGCTTGCAGCCATGGTCAAGGACAGCGAGGCATCTCCCTTGGTTCTGGCGGCCGAGCAGTATAGTGGCGTCCTCAAATACGCGACGGCGTTCCTGACAACGTTTACGTTCCGTTCAGCGCGCCGTCACGATTCCCTGCTCACAGCCGTTGCGATGCTCCGAAGGCTTCATTGGGAGGGACGGCGTGCACTGCCCGAGCGTGTTCCGACCAGCCATCTCAGCCCCACCGACCGGAAGCTGATCTTTGTGCAGCATAAGCCCGATCGCCGGCTCTATGAGGTAGCCACGTTCGCTGCATTGCGCGAGCGGCTTCGCTCGGCGGATATCTGGGTAGAAGGCAGCCGCTCTTTCCGTCCGATCGATGAGCATCTCATGCCTCGATCTACGTTCACCACGATGAAGGAAGATGATCGGCTTGGCCTTGGTGTGGGAAGTGACGGCGCCGCCTGGCTGAACGAAATAAAGCAGATGCTGGACCTTAATCTGAAGCGCCTGGCCTGTCGCGCTCGCGCAGGCAAACTCGAGGGTGTTCGTCTCGAAACCGGAACGCTTATCGTCACACCGACCACCGGCGACGTTCCTGAGGCAGCCGAAGAACTGAACGCAGAGATCAGCGAGATGTATCCGCTGGTCGAAGTTCCCGATCTCCTGAGGGACGTACATGACTGGACGGGCTTTGCCGATCACTTCACACATGTGCGCACGGGCGACGAGCCACGGAACGTCTCTGCCATGCTGGCCGGCGTTCTTGCGGATGCGACCAATCTCGGTCCGAAGCGGATGGCCGGCGCATCCAAGGGCATCAGCGCCCATCAGATCGGCTGGATGCGCACCTTCCATGCTCGATCAGAAACCTATCGCGCTGCTCAGGCCTGCATCACCGACGCACATACTGGTCACCCGCATTCCCGCCTCTGGGGCAACGGAACAACTGCGTCGTCCGACGGACAGTTCTTCCGTGCGAGCGACCGAGCGGCAAAACGCGGTGACGTCAATCTGCACTACGGCAGCGAACCGGGATCGAAGTTCTACAGCCACCTGTCGGACCAATACGGCTATTTCAGTATCTTGCCCATCAGCCCGACTGAAAGCGAAGCGGCCTATGTGCTCGATGGCCTGTTTGACCAGGATACGGTCCTGGATATCCAAGAGCATTTTACTGACACTGGCGGCGCGAGCGATCATGTCTTCGGATTGTTTGCCCTGATCGGCAAACGTTTCGCACCTCGATTGCGCAACCTGAAGGATCGAAAGTTCCACACATTCGAAAAAGGCGATGCCTACCCGGCGCTGACGAACCACATCGGCGCGCCGATCAACACCGCGTTGATCCTTGACCATTGGGATGACCTGCTGCATCTGGCGGCATCGATCGCGACGCGCGCCGTCGTCCCCTCAACCATTCTCAAGAAGCTCGCAGCGTCTCCGAGGGAAAGCCAGTTGGCCAAGGCGCTGCGGGAACTCGGACGGATCGAGCGATCACTGTTCATGATCGAATGGTACTCGAGCCCAGCCTTGCGCCGGCGATGCCAAGCAGGCCTTAACAAGGGCGAGGCAGCGCACAAGCTCAAACGCGCGGTGTTCTTTCACGAGCGCGGAGAAATCCGTGACCGGTCATTCGAGAGCCAGGCATTCCGCGCGTCTGGCCTCAATCTCGTCGTCAGCGCTATCGTCCATTGGAACACGGTCTATCTTGACCGCGCTGCCACGCACCTGCGCATGGCGGGTCGGACTATCCCGAATGACCTGCTCAAACACGTCTCGCCGCTTAGTTGGGAACATATCAACCTCACAGGCATCTACACGTGGGATTCTGAACACCAGATGCCTGAAGGCTTCAGATCGCTTCGTTTGCCAGCACCAATCCGGCTGGCGGCATGATGTTCATGCTCCGTTCGACCTTAGCGTACGATTTTGCACAACTCATGTTCTGACCCCTACAAGGAGGCGGCACGATAGTACGCCGAGATATATTACGAATTGAGCTTCTGGCGGATGGCCGCTTGACCGTGAAAGGTGAAGGCGGGGACATGGTCGCGGATGACGTTGTGATAGCAACTGGCGCTTTCTCGAAGCATTTCGCCGCTGCAATGGGGGATAGTATACCCCTCGACACCGAACGAGGATATCATCTCTATCTGTTAGACACCGATGCCCTCCCGACTTTGCCTATTACCGACGCTGAAGGTAAGTTTATAGTGACCCCCATGGCGGACGGCCTACGCCTAGCCGGAACGGTCGAATTTGCTGGCCTTTCCGCAGGCCCAAACTGGCGAAGGGCAGATGCGCTTTTGTCGGGTGCCCAGAGGCTGCTTCCGCACCTTCGCCGGAATTTCGACATGTCCGCAATCAGACAGTGGATGGGTTTTCGTCCAAGCTTGCCCGATTCCATGCCAGTCATAGGTCGCTCTAAAAGGTCCCGGAATGTCTATTACGCCTTCGGTCACGGCCATATCGGCATGACGACGGCACCAAAGACTGGGGAAATCGTCTCAGCGCTGATTTCCGGAAGGGCACCGAGTATCGACATTTCCCATTTTAGACCAGATCGCTTTTAACGCGGAACCTTGCTCTCTGTTGGTGTTCGCGCCCGATATAACTGGCAGCGCAGTGAACAAGAGATGGCGTAGCTACTATCGCTTGAGCGTTTTTACCACCCAGTTGATCACCATCGCCGACAATCGCCAGTGGCTGTGATTTGCCCATTGGTGGCCACGAATTGCAACCGCGAGGATTGAGCAACGTGGCCTACGATTTAGGCATGAGGGCTCATAAGGTCAAGAACAGCGGTCAGAAGGCGCCGTGCTGGAAGGCTACGGCCATTTTGAGCGGTCGAAACAACCATTACCTCGTAGTATATTGCAGGACGAAATTCACGAATGGTTACAAAGTCGCGATACAAACACGAGTGTGCTGCTATTGGCTCAACGATCGAAAGGCCCGCACCGCTGGCTACTAATCCCATTATACCTGCGAAAAACTCACACTCGCAAACAATGTTGAGCTTGGGACCAGCCATGCTTATTCTGTTTAAGACCTTTGAATACGTCGGTTGCCAGGGAGTTAGTGAGATAAACGGATACTTCTGTATGTCCGCAGGAGTGAGATAGGACTTATCCTCGAGTTCATGACCGCGGGGCAGCACAGCTGCACATCTCAACCGATGAACATTATTTAAGTTATGGTTTACATCGATCGGAGTTTCAGCGATCAATATATCTGCGTTCGGGGAATGAGTGAGGTCCCAGAGTAAATTGGACCCTTTGGTCGATATGCGAAACCTAGTATTTGGATACTCCTGCCTGACGGTCGCAATTGCCTGTGGGAGCCAGCCCAGACTAGCAGCGGGGTGAGCATGCACAGTCACGATACTAGCGCTATCACTTGTCAAGTCAGTGAGCGTTTGATTCACAGAGGCAAGTCCGTTCATCGCAATGACGGCGTCTCCGTGCAGAACTCTTGCCTCCTCGGTAGGGCGTAACCGATTACCAGACCGAGTAAATAGCGCGATGCCAGCGTTCTTTTCGAGGCGAAATATAAGGTTACTTACTGCAGGTTGGCTTATTCCCAATGATTCTGCAGCTTCGGACAATGTCCGGCATGACATCACCGCGATGAAAGCTTCAATCTGGCGAAAATCATTTATCATTATAACCTCATGTTATGATATATGGGGAATCCCATATTGAAGCGATATTTGACCGATGCGCGCTAGTGATGCATTGTGATTTCGTCGCCCGGTTCCCTAGCAACCCCGGCTCGTTAACAATGATAACATTGGGATATCGGACGGCAAGGCCCCTATACCCCAAGACTTCCCGAAAGGACTGCATAATGCTTGAGGTCGGAGTTTTGCTGACCATGGACGTGGAGCCGACGACGGCAACCACTCATTCCTCGGCCACAGGGCCGGCCGATTGGGATTTCGGCGAACTTGCGGTCCGGGGATACTGGGACCGCGGAATGCAGCGCGGCTACCCTGTGACATTCTTCGTGCACCCCGAGGCCGCGGTGGCGCAGGCTGACTTATTTCGCTCACTGCGTGACAAGGGCGCGTGCCTTGGGCTCCATATGCATCCTTGGAAATATTCCCTGTGGAGGTTCGCAGGCGAGCGGTTTCTGGCTCACTTTGGGTGTTTGAGCGAGAACGAACAACGTGAGCTGCTTTCTGACGCGTCTTCTGTCTGGACCGAAGCGATCGGATCACAGCCGCTGTATTTTCGGCCAGGCACGTTTTCGGCTAATGACGCAATCTTTCGTGTCTTGCAGGAACTGGGCTACGAAGGGGGTTCGTGTTCGGCGCCGGGCCGGGAGATGCCGGAGATGCGGGCTATCTGGTGTGGTGCGGAACCGGACCCGCATCGTGCGCACGACCAGTTTCGGTCTGTCCGAGGCGAACTAGATTTCGTAAACGTTCCACTTGCGATGGATTTCTCCAAGCTGCTAACGGGTCGCAATGGTCGAAAGATGTATGCTGATCTGCGCCCCGATATTGATTGGCCCGAACAATATGGAGTGGAGTGGAAGTCGATTGCATCAAACATCCTTCGACAAATAAAGGAACGTGGCCCGTGCGCGCCGATCGTTAGTGTCATAACTCATAACCAGTATGATTACACTAATTCCGCCGATCCAGCGACGGTCCGACTCGCCCTTATGCTCGACGCTCTAGCTCAGGCTGCTGAAGAAGAGGAGGTTCGTCTTGTTGGCCGAACGCTAGAAGAAATGGTGTCGATCGTTCGGAAGTCACCAATTAGGCAGGATCCGTTTGTCTGTGAGGGCGCTATCTTCGAGCTTACTGGAGAAGCTGCTACGATGAGGCGTGGCTGACGAGAGAGGTGAAAAGACATTCAATCAG
Organism: Hyphomicrobiales bacterium; assembly: GCA_930633495.1. NCBI lineage: Bacteria > Pseudomonadati > Pseudomonadota > Alphaproteobacteria > Hyphomicrobiales > Hyphomicrobiales bacterium. The sequence continues at coordinate 743,681 of CAKNFJ010000002.1, forward strand.
AGTGCTCGGCGCGGCGCCAGCTTCCCGAGCAGTCAGCCGCAAGGCCCCGGCTATGCTGCGACGCGTAAGGGCTCATTGGCAGCGAAGCATGTTGTGCCATCTTCCACCCGCTTCTGCGGGGACCCTACCGATTATATGCTGCCGTCGGTGAAGAACTAGCTGGCAAATTGCGCCGCGACTGGGTGGATGCAGGGCGGGCGCTGATAGTGCCTTGGGACGACGCGGGTTTCTCTCGAATGACATCGCACCCTGCCGTCAACTCTGATAGGCCGAGGCGGCGGGGGGCGGAAGAGTATCCAACCGAAGCACCGCGATGATGCCATTTTGGGGGGAATGGCAACCGCCGACGGGCCCGCGTCTAGCGCACCGCGTATACCCCAGACTCACCTGTCCCAGGGTGCTGGCCGAAGGGCATCCACCGCGAAGTTTCTTTGGGGAGATGTCTGGCTTCATAATCCGGCATTATAGAAGCGTTGGAAGCAATAATCTGTGAAAATGTAATTTGATGGCCTCTATTGCAAACACAAAAACTGCCGTCTAATGATGATGTCAGCGTGCATCAAAGCGGAGGTAAAGCAGTATTCTGCGTTGTCATGAGAAAAATATTGTGCTGTAACTGCGTTGCTGTGCGCGGTGCCGCCGATATGATGCTCATGAGAAACGCCTAGGTCTGCTGATGTTGATCCCCGTCCACATCAACATCTCTGCGCGACGCTCCCCGTGTAAAATTGGCAATCCGCTTCATTCAAGGCCGAGGACCTAAATGTCATCACTTAGCAACTCTCTCGATCAGACCGACCGCGCGCTGCTCATCCACCCCTATTCAAATCTTGTCGCGCATGAACAAGCGGGACCGCTCATCATATCCCGAGGGGATGGCGTCCGAGTCTATGACGTTGGCGGAAAGGAATATATCGAGGGGCTTGGCGGTCTATGGAGCGCATCGCTCGGCTTTAGCGAACGTGAAATCGCCGAGGCTGTGTATGAACAAATGGTTCAATTGCCGTTTTATCATGGCTTTCATTCCAAATCGACTCCATCTCTAATAAAGCTCGCGCACCACCTTGCAGAGATCTCCCCCATCCCAGACGCGAAGTTCTTTTTCGCAAACTCCGGGTCTGAGATAAATGACACGGTAATAAAGTGCATTTGGTATGCAAATAATGTGGCTGGTTACCCGGCCAAGAAAAAAATCATCACCAGGAATCGTAGTTATCATGGAGTAACCATTGCAACCGCCAGTATGACCGGGCTGGCAGCCAATCATTCTGATTTCGACCTTCCGATCGATAGGTTCCTTAAAGTCATGTGCCCTGACTTCTACCGAGAAGGTCTGGAGGGAGAAAGCGAAGAGCAGTTCAGCGATCGTTGTGTCGCCGAAGTGCGCGACCTGATTGAGCGCGAGGGTGCGGACACAATAGCGGCGTTTGTTGCGGATCCGGTCATAGCGGGTGGAGGAGTGCTCCCGCCTCCAAAGGGGTACTTTGAAAAGCTTCAGCCTCTTCTCAAGGAGAATAAAATTCTTTTTGTTGCAGACGAGGTCATCTGCGGGTTTGGCCGCACCGGCAACATGTTTGCTACCGAAACTTACAACCTGCGTCCTGACATTGTCACTGTGGCCAAAGCTCTAACCGCGTCTTATATCCCAATGTCAGCGGCAATGATCGCCCCTAGCGTGTGGCAGCCGATCGTTGAGGGAAGTAGAAAGCACTCTGTATTCGCTCACGGCTACACTTACTCCGGACATCCAGTGGCCGCTGCAGCTGCACTGAAAACGCTGGAGATTATGGAAAAACGCAATATTATTGGCCATGTTAAAACCGTGGCAAAGGTTTTTGCTAGCCGGCTGGAAAGTTATCGTGGGCACCCGCTTGTAGGCGACGTTAGGCACGTCGGTTTGATCGGCGGCATCGAACTGGTATCCAATAAGGCTACCAAGGCACCGTTCCCAGTTGAAGTCGGGACAGGGGCGCATTGCTTGCGGGCTGCACACAAACACGGTGTGATTCTGAGGTCGATCGGAGATATCGTTGCTTTTTGCCCGCCCCTGATTATTAGCGAGGACGAGGTAGATGAGATGTTTTCGCGTTTTGACCGGGCTCTCGACGACACGCACGCCATGCTAAAAGGCAAGGAGCTAGCATGAGCGCCTATCGAGAGCTGGCTCTTTTTATCAACGGCGAGTGGGAGGTGTCGACATCAGGCTCGCTGCTCCCAGTTGTAAATCCCGCAACGGGCGAGGCCATAGGCTCGTTGCCTGTGGCGACCATCGAGCAAATAGACAGTGCAGTCAAATCGGCCAGCCGCGCGTTCGCTGAATGGAGGCGGGCCCCTGCGACAGAACGTCGGAATGTTTTACGGCGCGCCGCGGAGATCTTGAGGGAAAAGGCGGAGACCGTAGCTTACCGCCTTACACTTGAGCAGGGTAAGCCAGTTGCGCAGGCTAGGCTCGAGGTTACAAGGGTCTGCGATATATTTGAATATTACGCAGAGGAAGCCACTCGGCTTTGTGAGCGAAGCTTTCCTGCCCGGCCGGACGGTATACAGCATCAGTTGGTGCCGGAGCCCGTAGGCGTGATTGCAGCCTTTACAGCCTGGAACTTCCCGTTGGTTTTGGCTGGGCGCAAACTGGCGATGGCGTTGGCTGCCGGGTGTTCGGTGGTGTTGAAGGCATCCGAAGAAACACCAGCGTCAGCAATGGCGTTAGTTGAGGCACTCGATGATGCTGGCTTACCCAAGGGCGTAGTAAACTTACTGTTTGGCCGGCCTGCGGAGATTGCGGAGAGGCTGATTGGTGCTCCTGAAGTTCGTAAGATAAGTCTCACAGGGTCCATACGCGTTGGCAAGCAGATCGCTGAAAATGCAGGACGGTACCTAAAGCCGTGCAGTCTCGAATTGGGCGGGCACTGCCCCGTACTGATATTCCCCGATGTGGACATAGAAGATACCGTTGATAAGTTGGTTTCAGCAAAGTTCGCAAACGCGGGTCAGATTTGTACATCGCCAAGCCGCTTTATGATCCACGCAGATATCTATGATCGATTTGTGGACGTGTTCTTGCGTCGCACAGAGCAGCTTCAACTTGGCAATGGTATCGATTGCGTAACTCAGGTCGGTCCACTCGCCAATGAAAGGGGGTTGAGGTCGATTGAAGAGTACGTCGACAGCGCTCGGAGGGCGGGCGCACGTATACTCTGTGGTGGCGCGAAGGCAGATCGCCCGGGATATTTCTATCGCCCCACCGTGATGGTAGATTTGCCAAGCGATGCTCGAGTGATGCAGGAAGAATATTTTGGCCCATTGGCTCCGATGGTACGCTTCAAGCATGAAGATGAAGCTGTAAAACTCGCAAATTCGTTGCCATATGGCTTGGCGGCTTACGTATTCACGCGTGATGAGGTCCGATCGAAGCGGTTAGTGCAGAGTATCGAAGCCGGCGGTGTTTTCATCAATACTGCTGTGACACTATCAGAGTATACGCCATTTTGCGGCGTGAAAGAGAGTGGATATGGATACGAGGGTGGGCGTGAAGGGCTTGAAACCTTCGTGCATTACAAGCTGGTAAACCGCGTTACCTGTGACGGCTAACAAAGGCGAAAGAGCGACCCTCGACATGGATTTCGAGGGTCGCGATGTAGTGGCGATCTAGAATGCTTGGCCATGGCCATCCCCGTCACACGTCGGTCCTTGTTCCTCCCCACAGCTGTCTAAGATCTGGAAGAAGATGGAGCTACCCATGGCCATTCCTGGTTGGGAAGATGTGCTTGCGGCACACGAGCGCATCAATCCCTACGTTCTCCGCACCCCGGTCTTAGCTTCACCGCTCTTGGACAAGCTCGCAGGGGCTGAGCTTTTTTTCAAATGCGAGGCCCTTCAGCGGGCGGGCGCATTCAAAGCTCGCGGAGCTGTAAATGCAGTCTTCGCCTTACCCGTTAGTCAGCTTGCGAATGGTGTCGCAACGCACTCATCCGGCAACCACGGCACTTGCCTCTCCTACGCAGCCAACCGGAGAGGTATGCCCTGCACCGTGGTCATGCCGAGAACCGCCCCGCAAGCAAAGAAGGACGCGGTCCGGGCGTTTGGCGGGAAGGTCGTCGAGTGCGAGCCGTCCACCTCGTCAAGAGAGGCGGTCTTTGCCGAGGTGGTAGCCGCGTCTGGGGCCGAGTTCGTGCATCCATATAACGACGCACGTGTGATCGCCGGCCAGGCCACCTGCTCCCGGGAACTGATTGAGCAGGTCGATGGTCTGGTGGCGGTGGTTGCCCCGATCGGCGGCGGCGGCATGGTTTCGGGTACCTGCCTCACCCTGTCCAATCTGTCACCGAAAGTTCGCGTCTATGCCGCCGAGCCCGAACAGGCGGACGATGCATATAGAAGCTTCAAAGCCGGCTACATAATCGCCGACGACGCGCCGACCACGATCGCTGATGGTCTCAAGGTGCCGCTGAAGGATCTCACCTGGCACTTCGTTCAAAGGTACGTCACGGATGTGCTGACCGTGTCTGAGGCGGAGATCATCGATGCGATGGGGCTGATCTGGAAACACCTGAAGGTAACGGCCGAGCCCTCCAGCGCCGTAGCGTTGGCTACCGTTCTGAAAAACAGAGATATTTTCGCCGGACAGCGGGTGGGCGTCATCCTGACGGGCGGGAATGTCAACCTCGACAAACTGCCATGGCAATGACGGAGTGACACAAATGGTCGACGATATCCGGTTCGCTGGTCTTGAAGTTGGATACGATGTCCCGGCGCTGCCTGGGATGAGCTACGAGGACATTCAGACTCCTTGCTTGATCCTGGATCTGGACGCGCTCGAGCGGAACATCCGGAAAATGGGCGACTACGCGAAGACGCACAACATGCGCCACCGGGCGCACGGCAAGATGCACAAGTCTGTCGATGTCCTGAGGCTGCAGCAGGAGCTGGGCGGGGCGGTGGGCGTATGCTGCCAGAAGGTGTCAGAGGCGGAGGTGTTTGCCCGTAGCGGCATCAAGGACATTCTGGTTTCCAACCAAGTGCGCGATCTGGCTAAGATCAATCGTTTGGCGACCCTGCCAAAACTGGGTTCGCGGATAATCGTCTGCGTTGACGACGTGGCCAACGTCCATGACCTCTCGGCAGCAGCGGTGAGGCATGGAACAACGATCGAATGCTTCGTCGAGGTGGACTGCGGTGCTGGGCGGTGCGGCATCACCACTGCCTCCGCCGCGGTGGAGATTGCCAAGGCGATCGATGCAGCTCTGGGCCTAAAGTTTACCGGGCTGCAGGCTTACCAAGGCGCGATGCAGCACATGGAGGGCTATGAGGACCGCAAAGGCAAGCTGGATATCGCAATAGCGCTCGTGAGGGAGGTCGTCTCGGCGCTTGAGGGCGAAGGGCTAAAGCCGGAACTCGTCAGCGGAGGCGGCACCGGTAGCTACTATTTCGAGAGCAATTCCGGGGTGTACAACGAGCTGCAGTGCGGCAGCTACGCGTTCATGGACGCTGACTATGGCCGCATCCAAAACAAAAGCGGGGCCCGCATAGACAGCGCCGAATGGGAAAACGCCCTGTTCATCCTGACCAGTGTGATGAGCCACGCCAAGTCGAATAAGGCGATCTGCGATGCTGGACTGAAAGCGCAGTCGGTCGACTCTGGGCTTCCGTTCATATTCGGCCGCGAAGACGTGAAGTACGTGAAGTGCTCAGACGAGCATGGTGTCATCGATGACCCCGATGGCGTGCTCAAAATCAATGAGAAGCTTCGCCTGGTTCCGGGGCATTGCGACCCGACCTGCAACGTGCACGACTGGTATGTCGGAGTTCGAAACGGCAAGGTCGAGGCATTGTGGCCAGTCTCCGCCCGCGGCAAGGCATTCTGAACACGGCTGGGGGCTTCGGATGATCATCGTTCCAGAGAGCGCCATTTCGAGCTTGATCGGCTTTGAGGAATGTGTGGAAGCCGTCGAGCGGGTTTTCGCCGCGATGGCGAGCGGGTCTGGCCTGAACTTTCCCGTTGTGCGCGAGCCGATCGGCAACGGTGGCGCGCTTTTCGGGGTCAAGGCCGGCTTCGACCACGAGCGCTCGACGCTCGGGCTGAAGGCTGGCGGCTTCTGGCCGGCCAACGCCGAGCAGGGCATTACCAATCACCAATCAACGGTTCTCCTCTTCGACGCAGCCAGCGGCCAATGCCATGCGATGATAGGCGGGAATCTCCTGACCGCATTGCGAACCGCGGCCGCATCCGCGATATCGATCAAGCATCTCGCCCGGCAAGATGCCAAGGTGTTGGGCATTATCGGTGCCGGCCACCAGTCCACTTTCCAGCTGCGCGCTGCATTGATGCAGCGCGACTTTCAGCGGGTGGTCGGCTGGAACATCCAGCCGGAATTGTTGGATCGGCTGCAGGCCGTGGCCTCCGAACGGGGGCTGCCGTTTGAGGCTGTTGATCTGGACAGGCTCGGAGCTGAAGGTGACGTCATCATCACCATCACGTCCTCGTTTCGACCGATACTCAAAGCGTCGCAGGTTCGACCCGGAAGCCACATCGCGTGCATGGGGACGGACACGAAGGGCAAGCAGGAAGTCGAGGCTGCCCTAGTTGCGTCGGCGACGGTGTTCGCGGACGAAGTGGAACAGTCGGCAACCATCGGCGAGTGCCAGCATGCCGTGGCCGAGGGGATTCTGGATAGGGCTCGCATCACGCCTATCGGCTCGGTGTTGCTTGGAGAACACGTGGGACGGTCAAGTCCGTACGAGATCACCTTGTTTGACGGCACAGGGGTTGCTCTCCAAGACCTAGCAGTCGCCTCGGCAGCGGCACAGATCGCAGTCGAACGCGGAATAGCCATTGAGGTCGAGCTTTAGCCCGGTGTGCCCAACCCGGGACGGCCGCTCGTGCGCCAGACTCTTTGAACATCGAGAGGGGCAATCGAGCGGCCCTATTTGGCGGGCAGGGAACCACGGCGGTTATTGTCTACGCTGCCTTCGCGCGGAGCAATGTGTCGGCCGGCATGGTTTGCTCGGCCTCCGGCGCGACGACCACTGCGGTGGCAGCCGACAGAGCCCTCCCTCCGACCTTTGGCATGCATAGGGTTCAAGCCAGGCAGCAGCCTGCACGATTAGAGCATGTCCGGTTTAATCCGGCTCATACCCTGCTGCCTTAAAGTAGTTTGCGCATTCGGCTGGCGAGAAGAGTTCGACGAAAGAACCGACGGTGTCCCATAAGGCGGTGATCGTGCTCTCGGCCTTTGCACGCATCAGAGCCTTGAGCTTGGCAAAGGCGTTCTCGTTTGAGTTAAAATCGGGACTATAGGCTGGCAGGAACATAAGCGTTGCGCCGACTGCTTCAATCGCGGCGCGAATCCCGGCGGCCTTGTGGGCAGGCAGGTTTATCCATCACGACGATGTCGCCCTCCGACAGGGTCGGGACCAGCACCTGCTCGACATAGGCGTGGAACACGCTGCCGTTCATCGCATCGTCGTAGACGGAGGGCGCTGTCATTCCGATCAGCGGCAACGCGCCGCTGAAGGTGGTTGTCTTCAAATGGCCGTGCGGCCCGCCCGCCCGGCACGTGCGCCGCGCGGTGACCGTCCACACAGGGTCATCTTCGTCGACAGGTCGGTCTCGTGGATGAAGACCAGCTTGGCCGGATCGAGATCTAGTTGACCAGCGAACCAATCGCGGCGGCGCTTCAGGATGTCGGGACGCTCCTGCTCCAGTGCATGTGCGGTCTTTCTTTGAATGTCCAGCCGTTCCCATCAAGCCAGTCGCTCAAGGCGCGAGCCGCGTCGGCATCCTTGTTGTCGGGGTGCCAACTCTCCGATCCTCGCCCGGGCGATCCAGCCGATCGCGCTCGATACCCGATGCCGAAACGTGTTGCCGCCTGACTTACTCGTCTGCAGCCTTAAAGACACGCAACCGCAAATACTCGCCGAACGCTCTCGCCATTATCAACCTCCGCCAAAGCGGATGTTGAATCAGAGGCTGGATCTGGCATTACATCATAATCGATTCATCGATGCCCGGACGTGCTCTAGGCCGGGGTCAGAACAAGAGCTGTTCAAAATCGTACGTTAAGGTCGAACGGAGCGTGAACAGAGTTTGCATGTGTCTCTCGATTTGCGGGTCGTAATTCATGATCCCAGTGGAAAACCATAGCAGCACGACGGCTGCTGTTTCCACATCCAGCCTGCTCGGCAACACTCGGCCGCACTTGTTGTGCGAGGAGTTGAGCGGTGGCCAGGCGCAAGATTCTCAAAGCTCAGGATCGATGGGATCTGTTCGCCATTCCGGCTGATGAAGACAGCCTGATCCGACACTATTCCTTGTCGGCGGCTGATCGCCTCGAGATTGAGCTGCGCAGGCGCGAGCACAATAAGCTTGGCTTCGCTGTTCAGCTTTGCGTGATGCGACATCGGGGCCGGGTGCTGGCGGCAGGCGAAACTCCGCCCCGAGCGATGCTAAAATATGTCGCCGACCAGATCGGCGCCGTTCCCACTGTGTTCACAACCTATGCCCGCCGGGAAGAGACGCGCCGCGATCACATTGCGCGCCTGATGATCTATCTCGGCGTCAGAAGCGCGACAGCTCGGGATCGTCGCGCCGCGCTGTTGTCGGCAATAGAGGCGGCCGCCATGTCCGACAGCGGCGCTTCGATCGTGAATGCGATTGTCGCCATGCTGCGAGAACGCGGAGCCCTCTTGCCCGCGGCGGAGATCATCGAGCGAATGGGGCTGGCAGCCCGCGCCATAGCGCGGCGCCGGGTGGAGGGGGCGCTGATCGAAGGGCTGCCACCTGAGAAGCTGCAGGCGCTCGACAAGCTGCTCGAGGTTGATGCGGCGATCGGTCAGACCCGCTTCCATTGGTTGCGCTCTGTGCCAGAAGCGCCCGCGGCTTCAAATCTGGTTGGGCTAACCGAACGGATTGCGTTCCTGCGCACGCTCGGGATCGATTCCGGTTTGCGGGTGCGCGTTGCTTCCGGGCGGTGGGACCAGATCGTTCGCGAGGGCAATGCCACGCCCGCGTGGCTGGCCGGCGACTTCAATGCGAGCCGTCGTCACGCCCTGATCGTCGCGCAGGTGATCAGGCTCGGCGAGAAGCTGACCGATGATGCCGTGACGATGTTCATCAAGCTTATCGGGCGGCTGTTCTCCCAAGCCAACAGCCGCAAGAAGCGGCGGCACATGGATAATAGGCCAGACACCTCCAAGGCGCTGCGCATGTTCCTCGATACGATATCTGCGCTACAGTCGGCCAACGACTTTGGGCAGGACGCACTCGAGGTGCTCGACCAGAAGGTCGGTTGGCACCGGCTGCTTCGGATGAAGCCGGAGCTTGCAGCCATGGTCAAGGACAGCGAGGCATCTCCCTTGGTTCTGGCGGCCGAGCAGTATAGTGGCGTCCTCAAATACGCGACGGCGTTCCTGACAACGTTTACGTTCCGTTCAGCGCGCCGTCACGATTCCCTGCTCACAGCCGTTGCGATGCTCCGAAGGCTTCATTGGGAGGGACGGCGTGCACTGCCCGAGCGTGTTCCGACCAGCCATCTCAGCCCCACCGACCGGAAGCTGATCTTTGTGCAGCATAAGCCCGATCGCCGGCTCTATGAGGTAGCCACGTTCGCTGCATTGCGCGAGCGGCTTCGCTCGGCGGATATCTGGGTAGAAGGCAGCCGCTCTTTCCGTCCGATCGATGAGCATCTCATGCCTCGATCTACGTTCACCACGATGAAGGAAGATGATCGGCTTGGCCTTGGTGTGGGAAGTGACGGCGCCGCCTGGCTGAACGAAATAAAGCAGATGCTGGACCTTAATCTGAAGCGCCTGGCCTGTCGCGCTCGCGCAGGCAAACTCGAGGGTGTTCGTCTCGAAACCGGAACGCTTATCGTCACACCGACCACCGGCGACGTTCCTGAGGCAGCCGAAGAACTGAACGCAGAGATCAGCGAGATGTATCCGCTGGTCGAAGTTCCCGATCTCCTGAGGGACGTACATGACTGGACGGGCTTTGCCGATCACTTCACACATGTGCGCACGGGCGACGAGCCACGGAACGTCTCTGCCATGCTGGCCGGCGTTCTTGCGGATGCGACCAATCTCGGTCCGAAGCGGATGGCCGGCGCATCCAAGGGCATCAGCGCCCATCAGATCGGCTGGATGCGCACCTTCCATGCTCGATCAGAAACCTATCGCGCTGCTCAGGCCTGCATCACCGACGCACATACTGGTCACCCGCATTCCCGCCTCTGGGGCAACGGAACAACTGCGTCGTCCGACGGACAGTTCTTCCGTGCGAGCGACCGAGCGGCAAAACGCGGTGACGTCAATCTGCACTACGGCAGCGAACCGGGATCGAAGTTCTACAGCCACCTGTCGGACCAATACGGCTATTTCAGTATCTTGCCCATCAGCCCGACTGAAAGCGAAGCGGCCTATGTGCTCGATGGCCTGTTTGACCAGGATACGGTCCTGGATATCCAAGAGCATTTTACTGACACTGGCGGCGCGAGCGATCATGTCTTCGGATTGTTTGCCCTGATCGGCAAACGTTTCGCACCTCGATTGCGCAACCTGAAGGATCGAAAGTTCCACACATTCGAAAAAGGCGATGCCTACCCGGCGCTGACGAACCACATCGGCGCGCCGATCAACACCGCGTTGATCCTTGACCATTGGGATGACCTGCTGCATCTGGCGGCATCGATCGCGACGCGCGCCGTCGTCCCCTCAACCATTCTCAAGAAGCTCGCAGCGTCTCCGAGGGAAAGCCAGTTGGCCAAGGCGCTGCGGGAACTCGGACGGATCGAGCGATCACTGTTCATGATCGAATGGTACTCGAGCCCAGCCTTGCGCCGGCGATGCCAAGCAGGCCTTAACAAGGGCGAGGCAGCGCACAAGCTCAAACGCGCGGTGTTCTTTCACGAGCGCGGAGAAATCCGTGACCGGTCATTCGAGAGCCAGGCATTCCGCGCGTCTGGCCTCAATCTCGTCGTCAGCGCTATCGTCCATTGGAACACGGTCTATCTTGACCGCGCTGCCACGCACCTGCGCATGGCGGGTCGGACTATCCCGAATGACCTGCTCAAACACGTCTCGCCGCTTAGTTGGGAACATATCAACCTCACAGGCATCTACACGTGGGATTCTGAACACCAGATGCCTGAAGGCTTCAGATCGCTTCGTTTGCCAGCACCAATCCGGCTGGCGGCATGATGTTCATGCTCCGTTCGACCTTAGCGTACGATTTTGCACAACTCATGTTCTGACCCCTTCTTTCCCCCGCGCGCCTTCGAAACCTCCTCGACCAGGCGCTCTTCCAGTTCCTCATGGAGCTCGATGGCACCGGTGAAGGGGATGTGCCCGACGCGGAGTCCGTTCGCGACCAGGCGCCGCGACACGAGCAGGCAGCGGTGGCATTGAAGAGGGTCGCGCTCGGAGCACACGAGAACAGGCCGGCCTTGTTGAGCAAGCTCCGTCACGCGCTCGATGCCGCGGCCGAATTCGGCTGTCTCAGCCATGAGCGGATAGCTCGCAACGCCATCGATCACGAGCTCTTCTCGCGAGGGGCGCCCTCCGAGGAAGCGCCCGGCCCAGCGATACCCAAGCCCGGCTCGGGGGGCAGAGACGGTGAGTGCGCTCTGCTCGAACTGGGGGTTCCAGCGAGAGACGGGGTTCGTCCGCACGTCGACGAGCTCGGTGCCGCCGGCTCCGCGAATGTTATCGAAGAAGACCTCGATCGGATGGTTCGAATGACCGATCGTGAGAATGTCGTAGGCCGCCATGGTCGCTCCATCAAGGATTGCCGGAAGCATCCTTGAAAAACACGCAAGATGCCAAGGGCGGAGGGGGCAAAGCCGGTGGACGGTGGTCGGTTTCGTCTCCGCAGGATAGCGTCCAGAGCTCAGGAGACCGTCGTGCGCAAAGAAACTCACAGACTGCCGCTGCCTCACCTGCAATCGGTGATCCGGAAGGGCCATCGGAACGCCGAGAGCGTGATCGCGACCGATCTTTACCCGGTCGAGCTGATCACTGTGAGCGCGGATGAGGCTCCGATCTATCTCTCGATCGCGCCTCCGTCGCAGCCTGAGACCTTCAGAGTATGGGATAACCGCACCTGGCGTGCCGTTACCTCGCGCCGGCAGCCTGTTGCGATCGCCGATTTCGGCCGCGCGATCCTTCACGAGCTCAGCGAAAATCGCGCCTCGCTGCAGGGTGCGAACGTGCTCAGGGCGCAATCCACCTTTGCCCCTGAATGCCCCTTCTCGACCAAGCCGCTGCGCACCAGTGTGGCTCGCGCGCGAACCGGGGGGAGCTCGACCATGATGCCTACCCAGACGGGAGGAATTCGAGAGTTTCTTGAGCGATCGGAGGACGACCGGGCCGCGGTACGAGATGATCTTCAGGCGCACACGCTGATCGTCGCCGGCGAGGTCTATCGCGCAGCGCGCGAACCGTTTCTCCACCTCGATCAGTTCGGCGTCACCAAACTCGCCACCCCCACCTCGGAGGACACTGAACGCTACGGGCGCATCCTCTCGGTTGGAACCCCCGCAATCGACCCGATCTTCGCGTTTTCTCCGAGCAAATTCGATCAGATCGCTCATCTGAAAGCTCATCTCGAAGCCGTGCCGGAATTCGGCCGCTTCGCCCAGCGCGAAACCAAGCAGCCGGCCTACCATCTCAACATTGAGAATTTTCCCGACGGCCCATACGGATCCGAAGACAGGTGGTGGCTGTTGGCCAGAGCGCGCGGCCTTCAACAGCTTGCGGCCGACGTCATCGGAACTCTGACGGATTCCGCATTGCACGCGTTCATGGACTATCGCGCAAGGTTGCGTGCGCACCCCTCCGACCTCACCGCCGCCGCAGCAGGGATGACCGCCCGGGACGAGGAGGAAATCTCAGCAGCAATCGTCGCGCTCAGCGCGGCCCTCCTCGAAGAGCCCGATCTCGGCCTCTCAAATCGGGGCCCAATGCTCCGGAACGCGCTGCTGGCCTCCAAGGCACGCGAAGAGATGTTCGGTCCTCTGGTTCCTTCTGATCTATCGCTGCTCAGTCTCTGAGCTCGTCGCCGGTATCCCCGAGGGGGTGCAAATCCAAAACCATCCTCTGACGGCGGCTGATGTCGACATGCGTGTAGATCTCGGTCGACCCTAAATCGGCGTGCCCCAGCATCTCCTGGATGACGCGCAGGTCCGCCCCGTTCGCGAGAAGATGCGTCGCGAAGGCGTGACGCAGCTTGTGGGGTGAGAGCAGCGCAGGCCGACGGAGACCGGCATCGAGCGCCGCTTGCTTGACATCCTCTAGCGCCGAGATCCGCGTCAGCGGCTTGCTTGCGTCCCGGACCGAGTGGAAAACCCATTTCTCAGAGGCGACGCCATAAGCCGCGACAGCCTTCCTCCATCGCATGATGGCCTCGACTGCCCGGGCATGCATCGGCACCAGGCGCTCCTTGTCGCCCTTGCCCCGGACGTAGAGCATCCGGGCGTCTTTCCCAAACGCCTTCCACGGCAAGTTCACGGCTTCGCTGACCCGCATCCCAGAGGCGTAGAGCGTCTCGAAGAGCGCGGCGCGGCGCGCGAAGCTAGCGTGCTGGAAAGGCGTCGTTGAAGTGTCCGCAGCGCGCGCGTGGGCAGTGTCGAGGAGCTGATCGACCTCCTTCATCGACAGGACAAGCGGCAGCGCCCGCCGGCGCTTCATAGGCTCCAGTAGCGTGGTTGGGTCGCTCGCTGAATGGCCTTCCGCGACCATGAAGCGGTGGAGATTTCGAACAACAGAACGCTTCTTCGCGAGGGTGGATTCAGCGAAGCCGCGCTCGATCAGGGACCCCAAATAGTCGGTCACATGCTCTCGTCGCACGTCGAAAAGCGTGAGTCCCTGCTTCGTCAACCAGGTGAGGTACGTCTCGATGTCGTCGGTATAGGTGTCGATCGTGCCGAGCGAACTCGCCTGCTCGCTCAGCAATGCCGTCAACCAGAGCTCGGCCATTGCGCGATCGTCCATGGACGCAGTCTTCGTCGCGAATGGTTACTGGGCCCTTGCCGACCCCTGAAATTGCCCTTGCAATGGCGCGGACGCTCCGGTGTCTTCCCGCTCAGCGGGGGAGGTGCCTATTTGCGCCAAACCGCAGGCCGGCTCGATCCCGACCCGCCTCGAGGCCGAGAGCAACCGCTCGCGGCGGCGTTCGGCCCGGAGGTCCCGAATTGTGGCTGAGTGATCAGGGTCCGGCTGGCGCGGACGTCGGCGCTTCGACCCAGTCAGGCAGCTCCGGGGACGTCCGCAGATCCCAGGCGGCGGGATCCGCCAGTGCATCTGGGTTCGCGTTGGTCAGATGGTCATGGAAGTTGGCCAGCATCTCTTCCGTCATCGGAAGCCACGCTCCGCCGGCTTGGTGCTCCGCCGCAGCGATTGCGTTCTCCTCCCGATCGAAGACGAAACGAGTCATCGTTTCGTTGGTGCCTGGCCCGAACAGATGGCCCCACAGGCTGCTGTTCTCATCGGCGATCACGAAGCGGTCTTCGGCCATTGGCCCCTCCTAAGCTGCTCGGACCTTAGGATGCGGGCTCGCAAGCCACCAGCTGGCCCGTTGGTCGATTGCGTCAGGCCCAGTTAATCTGCGGCATCGAGAGGAATCCTGCATGTCGCTGCTCACCAATCCCGACGGAACTGTCAAAGTTTACGCCACGGTCGACGACCAGGAGGAGAAGATCCTGGCAGCCTACAATGGGGTCGGGAGCGCGATGAGAGGCACGAAGGAAATCAAGGCAGCCGGCGCCACGAATGCGGTCTATTACAATCTGACCCACTCCACGTGCCCGGCCTGGTTAAAAGCAGCAGTCCGGACCGATGCCGCATACTGCGAGGGGCGAGCTGCAGCGTTCGAGGCCCGAGCAAAAGCGCTGCGCGCGAAAGCAGCGAGCCTCAACACCGAGGCCGCAGATCACGAGCTCGCTGCGCAGTTCTGGCGCCTGGACATTCCGTCGGAAGACGTCCCGAGCGGCCCGAAAATGTAAATCGAGACTCTTGAAACGACTCGTTAAATTCTGCACCTTGCTTCTAAGGGCTTAGGTCTATCATTCTGCAAATAATAAATTTTACGCACTAGGATCGACCTATCAAAACACCGATTACA
>CAKNFJ010000003.1 GCA_930633495.1 Hyphomicrobiales bacterium
TAATGGTGCATTTCTGGTCCTTCCCTGTCTGTTTCGCCGTCTTCAAACAGGCGGATATCGGATCGCCATTGAAATCATAGAACCTGCGCCCCCACTCCATCTTGCCGGTTTCGAGTGGGTCGGCCGCGCCAATCATGGCGTAGCCAGCGCTGATGCGATCGCTCCCCATGATAAGGGCGGCAGTACGGGTATCAGCCGAGAATGGCAGCGCGCGCGGCAAAAACAGCGTCAACAGCACACCGGCGACCAGGCCGGCAGTTCCCGCGCTCCACAACCAACGATCCTGAACATACCGTTCGCGCGCGCCGGCGAGGCGGCGGGCCAGACTATTGGCGGAGCGCTCGAGGTCAGTTGCCTGGCGCTCGAGCTGCCGCGCGGCGGTGTTGACCAGGCTTTCGCCGCCGCGCTCGAGCGCGCGGGCGTAATGTTCCGGGCCATTGCGCAGGACCGGCGATTGCTCGACCGCCTCAAGACGCATACCGACATGGGCGAGCTGCTGGACGATGCGGCCAAGATCGGGGCCGTAGTCGGTCGGCTGCTGTAGTTTCTCAAGCTGGTCGAACGCCGTTTCCACGCCGCGCCGGATGACGGTCATTTCGCCGCCAAGGTCGCGGGTCAGCTTCTCGACCGACCGCCGTAACGCCTCGAACGCGGCGGCCGGGTCGCCGGCGTCGTCGGGCGCGTCCTGCGGCTCGAATCCTTCCCTGTCATCGTCGGTCATGGCGTCTCCTACCGTTCAAGCCCGAGCGATCGGCCGCGCGTGAGGCTCTGTTGCAGCTCCCACGAAATCCTCTCGCTCTGGCGCGTATGCTGGCCGATTCCGAGTTCCTGACGGCGATTGCGCAGGATGGATTCAACCTGGGGGTCGCGTTCAAGGCTCTTGGTCAAGCCGTTCATCTGGCCTTCCACCTTGCCGCGCGCCTCGTCGTGCTGCCAGCCGCGAAGCTGCTGGCGCTGCTCCTGCAACGCCTGCCAGCGTTCAACGAAACGATCGGCCCTGACATTCGGATCGGCCTGCATGGCGCGCTCGTGGTCCAGCCGCTCGATGACCTGGCCGACGCGCGGCCGGCCGGAAAGCTCGGTCATGCTGCGCTGCATGTCCGGATCGTAGCGCAGCGCCGACCGCATCAGATCGCGCGCGCCCGGCCGCGCCTGATCGAGCTCAAGGCCGGCCTCGCGCAAATCCTGACGCTGCGCGTCGAGGATCGGAAGGCCCTCGCGCCGCTGCCTGTGGGCGGATTCATAGGCGCGGGCATAGCGATCAACGGCCTGCTCGAACTCCGACTGCGGCCGTAACCGTTCGGCAAGCCGGTCCTGCGCCGGCGCTTGCCGCAAGCTCCCTTCCCTTTCCGGCCGTTCTCCCGGCTCCTGGGAAGCCTCACGGCCGGCCGGGCCAACATTGAGCCGCAACCCGTCGAACATACCGCGCCGGCGCGTCTCGGCCTTCTCTGGCCGATCCTGGGGCCGTTCGTCGCGGTCCTGCGCGGTCGGCTGATTAGCCGGCGCGCTCCGTGACAGTTTCAGGCCCTCGAACCGGCTGCGGCGCTGCTGTCGATCGCCGCGATCCTGGGCGAGATCCTCGGCGCGGGAAACCCGCGCGAGATCCTCGCCCTTGTTTTTCGCGATGCCAGGACGCAATCTGCCGGCACTCGCGGTTTCGCGAGCCTGGTCCCGGCCCTCCCCTATCCCCCCTAAGCCCAAAGTGGCCGGGACCGATCTTTCGGCCGCCGGCTCCCTGTCCGGACGCAGCTCGGCGGCACGATCGTCGGGAATCTCGATCTCGCTGCGGACGCCCATGCGCTCCGCGATGCCCCGCCGCTCGGCAAAGTCCTGGGCATAATCGAGCGTGGTTTCCTTCACGCCCGACCGCGACAGGCGGCTTTCAAGCTGGCTATAGGCCAGCTCGCCAGCGTCCCGCACCTTCCACGAATTGCGCTCGGCCGTGGTCCCGTCCGGAAGGCGAACCGGCTCCGATCCGCGATGCTCAAGGCCGATCTTGTCTCCGACCTCCGCACCGGATTCCTTCATGGCGCGTTCAAGATCGACGCCCCAAACGGTATGGCGCTGGCCCTTGTCGTTTTCCAGCGTGACGAAATAGCTTTGGCTATTTCCTTGCTGGTGCTCATAGGGGGCGACCCCATGCTCGACTAAGCGGCCCGAAGCCAACGTTTGGCCGGCATGACGGTCGGCAAACTCGTCATGGGCCGCGTAGAGCTGCGCGCCGTCGCGATGCCGGGTCATGGCGACATAAGTTAGATGCCGGTCCATCGTCCCCGATGCCAGCACAAAACTGCGATCGACGGTCGCGCCCTGGTTCTTGTGAATCGTCGTCGCATAGCCGTGGTCGATTGCCTGATAGTCGTTCATCGGCACGGCAACGCTGCGCCCCTCCGCGCCCTTCGGCCCGTCGAGCGTGGCGATGATCCGCCCTGGCTCGACATGATCGACCGTCGCGAGCATCCCGTTCTTGACGCGAAGGTCGCGATTGTTTTCGAGGAACACGATGCGGTCGCCCGTCGCAAAATCACGCTTGCCGTCATTGGTCTGGAAGGTCAGCCCGCCGGCCGGCCCTTTCCGCTCTTGGGTGGCCTCCTGGGCGACGTCGCCCGATCCTGGCCCGTCCTCGGCCACGTTGGCCCGTGCCAGCTTGCCCCGCTCCTGTAGCTCGCTCCGGATCGCCTCGTTGATGGCGCGAACATCGGCACGGCGATGCGCCATCGCAACGCGGGTGCCGTCCGGACGCTGATCGCGATCGGCTAGATAATCGCGCACGATCTCGCCCCGCGCATCCTCGCCGCTCTCGCTGAATCGAATATCGCCATGCTCCCGATAGGCGGCCAGGCCCTCGGCCGTCCGGTGCGTGGCGAAGGCAACCGACGCCTCCCGCTGCCAGTCCACGCGCTGCCGGCGTATTTCGGAAAGCTCGGCATGGCCGATCTGCTCGGCAATGGCGCGGAACGCAGCACCCGCCCCGATCGCCTGTAGCTGTTCATGGTCGCCGACAAGCACGATCTTCGCCCCGCGCGCTTCGGCCTCGTTGACGAACCGGGAAAGCTGGCGGCTCCCGATCATGCCCGCCTCGTCGATCACGAACACGTCGCCGCGGCCGAGCTGGTTGCGGCCGGCCTGCCAGCCGTAATCCCATCCCGCCAGCGTGCGGCTCTGAATGCCGGACGATTCCTCCAACCCCTCGGCCGCCTTGCCCGACAAGGCCGCACCGTGAACCGTATAGCCCTCGGCCTCCCACGCCTCGCGCGCGGCGGCGAGCATGGTGGACTTGCCAGCGCCGGCGAAACCGACAACGGCCGCGATGCGTTCCCGGCCGGTGACATGCTCGATCGCCGCCCGCTGCTCGTCCGAAAGCCGCGCGGAAGCATCGCCCGCGCTCCGCTGAAGGGCGGCGTCCTGGCGCTCTATGGCGCGATCGACATGCCGGCGATCGACGCCATGATTGCGCGCCTGGTGCAGCCGCTCGGCCGACGCCACCATGCCGGATTCGATCTCGACCATTTCGCGGGTCGAATAGCGCGCAAGCTCGACCTCGCCTGTCTCGGCGTTCGTGCGCTCCGGCTGAAGCTCGACCAGCGCCGGCGAGGCCATCACCGTCGCAAAGGCGTTCCGGAACTCCTGCGGGTCGTCGTTGATATAGCGATGCAGCGCCCGCGCCACGTCGCGCCGATCGAACACGCTCTTTTCGCCGGTGATGATCGTAAGAACCTGCTCCGGCTTCTCCCTGATGAGGTCCGCGTTGCGCGCTGCCGCTTGCCTGTCCAGCCGCGCCCGCGACACGTCGAGGCCGCGCCTGTCCATCTGCGTGGCGTGCACCCCCATATGCTCGGTCGGCGCGATCTCAAGCCCGCGCTCCATGTGCGAGCGATGGTCGATGCGAATATCCAGGCCGGCCATTGCCAGCCGCTCATTGGCGATCCCCTCCCATTTCTGGCGAAGGTCGCGAAGCTGCATGTCGGTCGTCGGAAGATCGTGCGCCAACAGCCATTTGTTTTCGCGCTCAAGATAGGTCTTCTCGCCCAGCCCTTCCTCCGTCACCTGGCGCGTGGTCATGAGAATGTGGGCATGGTGGTTGCGAACGTCGCTCGCCTCGTGCGGCGCATGGATGGCGAAATCCACGGCCGCCCCGTAGCGGTCGGCAAGCTCCTGCGCCATTTCCCGCGTGGCCTCTAGCCGCTGCTCGGCCGACAGCTCATGCGGCAAGGCAACCTCGAACTCGCGGGCAACGCGGGCGTCTTTCCGCTTCTCGGCAAACTCGGCGGCGTTCCACAAGGCCGAGCGGTCCCGTGCCCAATCGGCGTTGACGCCTATGGGGCCGGCACCCGGTTCGGGCAAGACGATCTCGGCATGTTCGACGCCCTGCTTGGCCGTGTAGTCGTGCGTGATCCCGTCGCGCTCGTTGGTCAACTTTTCGCCGGCGCGATAGGCCATCGCAGCAACCGCGCTGCGCCCTGCCTTCCGCGAAACCGGCTTCATGCTGAAATGGTAGATCGCCAAGCGCCGCTTCCCTCTCCTGCCGACCGGCTCCGCCGCTCTCTCTGCGTCAGCGGCGCGCTGAGTTGCGAAGCAACTCGTAAGTGCGCCCTTCGTAATTCGCTCGCTCCGCTCTCTCATGCCTCCGGTGGGGCGCTGTGGCAACGTCAATGCGATGCGAATAAGGCCGCGATTGTGACTCCGCACGCTCCACTTTTCAAGGCCGGAACCATCCGTGATCCCCTACCCTGCCGAAAACCTGCTACGCTCGCCCGCGACCGGAAGCAGGGAGGCGACACGATGGCGCGCAAGACGATCGAACAAAGGCTGGCCGAGTTGGATGTGCAGCGCGCCACCCTCAAGGCCAGGCTCAACAAGCAGGAGCGCGCCAGGGACACGCGCCGCAAGGTGCTGCTCGGCGCGCTCGTCCTCCATCGCCTCGAACACGGCCGGGATGAGCTGTCGCGCGCCCTGCCCGACTGGCTGCGCCGCGAGCTGCCCGGCTTCCTCACCCGCGACGGCGACAAGGAACTCTTTGACGATCTGCTCAAGCCGGCCGCCGGCGGCGGGACCGGAGCGCCTGACCCATGAGCGATGTCACGTCCGCCTGGCTGGCCGCCCTCAAGAGGATTTTCCAGTCTGCCGGCCAACTCGGCCGCGACCAGCCGAAGGGAGGCAACCCCATGAATGATTTCCGGCTGGCCTGGGCCGCCTTCAAGAACATGCTGCGGGCGGCCGCGCGTGATCCCCTATGGGCCTTCGTCGCGATCGTCACCGCCCCGTTCCGCGCCGCCGGCTACATCGCCAGGGCCGGGGTGCTGTTCCTCTTGGTCCTGTTCATCGTCGGCGGCGGCCTCATGGCCCTCATGCAATGGGCCGGCATCCAGCGCGGCGATGCGCTCTGGTATGTCGGCAACCTCGCCTTCACCGCCTTCCTCGTCCTGCTCGTCTTCCGCCTCCTGTCCAGGCCGATGATACAGCACTTCGGGGACATGGACGCCGACACCCACGGCTCGGCCCGCTTCGCAACCGATCGCGAAACCGCTCCCCTCACCCGCTCGCAAGCCGGCCTCCTGATCGGCCGCGATCCGAAGACAAAGCGCCTCCTGCGCTATGACGGGCCGGCGCACCTGCTCACGATGGCACCGACCAGGACCGGCAAAGGGGTGGGAACCATCATCCCGAATCTGCTCACCGCCGACCGCTCCGTGATCTGCATCGACCCCAAGGGCGAGAATGCCAGGATCGCCGGCCGCGCCCGCCAGAAGTTCGGGCCGGTCCACGTCCTCGACCCCTTCGGCGTCACCGGGCAAAGCTCGGCCGCCTTCAATCCCCTCGATGCCCTCGACCCTGACGGCCTCGACGTGGCCGAGGACGCAAGCACCCTGGCCGACGCCCTGGTCTATGACGAACCAGGCACGGCCGGCGAGGCGCATTGGAACGAGGAAGCCAAGGCGCTGATCGCCGGAATCATCCTCCATGTCGTCGCGAACGAGCCGCGCGATCGGCGCACCCTCGCCACCCTGCGCGACAACCTCACGCTCGCCCCTGACGCCTTCACGGCGCTGCTCAAGGCCATGCAGGCGTCCACGGCCGCCGGCGGCCTGGTCGCGCGCGCCGCCAATCGTCACCTGGGCAAGTCCGATCGCGAGGCGGCCGGCGTGCTGTCGGCCGCGCAGCGCCATACCCATTTCCTCGACTCGCCGCGCATGGTCGCGGTCCTCGGCCGATCCGATTTCCGCTTTGCCGATCTCAAGGCCAGGACCGCCACCGTGTTCCTCGTCCTGCCGCCCGATCGCCTCGCCACCTATTCCAGATGGCTGCGCCTGCTCGTCACCCAAAGCCTCACCGACATGGCGAGGGCGGGCAGCTCGTCCCCTGCCCCACTGGCTGCGCCAGTCCTCTACCTGCTGGATGAGTTCGCCGCCCTCGGCCACCTCGCCCCCGTCGAGCGCGCTATGGGCCTCATGGCCGGCTACGGCGTCCAGCTCTGGCCCATCCTGCAGGACGTTCACCAGCTCCGCGCCACATACGGCGCGCGCGCCGGCATGTTCCTGTCGAACGCCGGCGTCCTACAGGTGTTCGGCGTCAACGATCACGAAAGCGCCCGCCTCGTCTCCGATCTGCTCGGACAGGAAACCGCCGTGTTCAAGACGATGGGCCAGGCGCTCGATTCCGATAAGTCCGGCATATCCTACGGCGAACACCATTCCGGCCGCCCGCTGCTCACCCCTGATGAGGTCCGCACCCTGCCGCAACACGTCGAAATCCTGTTTCTGGCCGGGCAACGCCCGATCCTCGCCGGCAAGCTCGCCTACTATGCCGATCCCGAGTTTCGGGGCCTGTTCGATCCGATAGAACGATAACCGAAACCATAGTGCTCGGCGGTGTCAAAAGGTGGGTTCTCGCCATGCTCGCGGCCTGCGGCCCCTGCGCGTGGCTCCGATCCCGGCCTTGCGGCCGCTTTTGACGCAGCCTGCGCCCCTATGGAATCCTGAACCTGTCGGGACGAAGGGCGTCCCGCCCCTCGCCCCCGCTCGGGGTTCTCCACGCCTGCGGCGCGTCGAACAAAGGGCTGCACCAGGCGCAGGCGCCAGCCCCCGGCCGGCCCGCTCTCATCATCTAGGGCCGTAGGGACGGACGGGGGTGGATGATTACATGCTTACCTGCAAGCATGTCCGCCCTACCCTGCCGGCGGGGCCTTCCCTCCAAGGTGCTGCGCTATGATCTTCTCATAGGCCGCCTCGTCCATGATCCCGAGGCGGCGCTGTGCGCTCGCCATTTCCGTGATCTCGCGGGCAAGGCGGCTAGGATTCGTCGGCGTCATTGCCATGTTGCCAGCAATCAGGCAATCGCCTGAACGCCCTTCTTCTGGATAACTGTCAGCAGCCGCAGCGCCGGTCCGCCCGGCTTCTTCACGCCCCGCTCCCAATCCGACACGAGGCCCTTGCTCACATTGAGATACCGGGCAAAGACCGGCTGCGACAGGTGCTCGCGCTCCCGAATTGCGCGGATTTCATCCGGCATGAGCGGCCGAACTGCCGAAAGGCAGGCATCATCGAACTCGCGCATCGTCTGCTTGTCGATCGCGCCAGACTGATAAAAGCCCTCCATCATTTCATGGACGGCCGCCATTGCCTCACTCTTGTATGCCTTGCTCATCGCAATTCACCTCCAACATTCGGCCGGCCGCCACTTCGGCATCCATCTGTGCATCGGAGAACCCAAGCACCAACTTAGCCGCCTTCTTGAACGCCGCTTCCTCGTCGTCCTCCAGATTCGCCAAATCGCTTTTGGCAAACCCGAACGCGAAAACCGCCCGCGTTTCCGCCCGGAAGAAAATCAGCGTTCTATAACCGCCTGATCTTCCCGCACCTGGCCGCGCCACACGCTGCTTGATGAGGCCGGCTCCAAGATCGGCGTCGATCAACCCGCGTTCAGCGCGCTCGATCGCCTCACATAGCATCGCATCGGAGATTTTCTCCTTGCGGGCAAACCTGTGAAACCTGCTGCTCTTGAAGACTCTCACCGTCGCTCCGTCATATATAACACTTAGCGCCACACTTCAAGGCTTTCCGTCGCCTGCTGCTGCCTTGCTGGCAATCAGGCATTATGCTTTTGCAGCAAGTCGGCAAGCGCCTCCCGCATGAGGTCTTCAATTGAGCGGTCGGTGTCGGCTGACAGCCGTTTAACCCGGCGATGGTCTTCCGGCTCGACCACGACCGTCACTCGTTTCATTCCGGCCCGCGTGGCGGCATGGTAACGCTTGCCCTCGGCACGATCCGGGGCCGGCATAGGGGTGGCTTCCACGATCGGCGCGGCGGGCGGCGGCGTCTGCGCACCCACGGCTTTCATGCTCTCGGCTAAACTCGGTCTTTTCGACATGGCCTTATCCCGTCAACATTGCCAGTTTGCCAGCAATACCACTATGCCTCATTGCTGGCAATACAGATTGCCGTCAAATCAGCAATCTGCCTTTTAGCCAGGTCAACAGTTCGGACACTTCCTCGCTGGCTTTACCGCCCGGCTCATACTCTGGCGCGGTTTTGCCGGCCGTGAGCGCATGTCCGAAAGCGGCTCGCTGCTGGAAGGCAACGGGCGCAACCTCCAAGCCGTGAACCTGAACGGCCTCCCGCGCATCGGCTAGGAGCTGCGTAGCGCGCGGCGGCACGGCGTTCAAAACCACAAAGGCCGGCTTTTGGGCGAGCTTCACCAGCTCGGCGGTGCTGCCGATCGCGCGAAGATCGAGGATTCCGGCGCGGCATGGGATCAACACCAGGTCGGCCGATCGCGTTGCGGCCATTGCGGCCGCTTCGGAGTGCGGCGCTGTGTCGATCAGGACCAGCTCGGCCCCGCCATCGGTCGCAGCCTGCAAGCCTTGCGGCAGGCGAGTATGCGGAAGGGCGACGACAACCGGAGCCTCGCCCTGGCGGCTGTCGCCCCAACCGGCGGCGCTTGCCTGGGGGTCGAGGTCGATAATCACGGCCGGAAGCCCTGCCGTCTCGGCCGCCGTGGCGATGTGCAAGGCAAGGGTGGTTTTCCCGGCCCCGCCTTTTTGGCTGACAATGGCGATTGTTTTCATATTGCTGGCATAGCAGCAAAGCGCATTGACGGCAAGAAATTTTGCATAACTGCCTTATTGCCAGCAATACAGCAAATATTAAGCACCGTCGTCGCCTCTCACTCCCTCTCGAAAGCCCATGCGACGGTTGCCGCAGGCGTGAGCGTTGCGGTTTTTGCTGTGAGGTTTCCGCTTCCCGGTCCGCCCTATAAGCGGACCGGAACCGCCGCAGGGCTGCGGAAGCAGCCCGAACAGCGGCGTCCGCTTATGTTTGTCCTCTTAGATAAAGATCAGATGGGGATTCAGTCTGCTTATCGGACTCACGTTTGTTCATCAGGTTCCGCGCCATCGTGGCAAGAGACTGCCCGAGCCGGCTATCGCCCACATCGAGCAAGGTCCGCTCATCGAGGGGCAGGGCCTTCCTGTAGGCGTCGATTGCCTCGCTCCAAGCCTGCTGGTCCTGTCCATGATCGGCAGGCAGGGGAGGGGCCTTGCCGAACCGTCCAAGGAACTGCCGGGCCTTTTCCGGCAGGGACAGGCGATAGGCATTGCTGGCCTGCTGCACCTGGGGGCCGCGCCCTTCGTTCCCGGTCGGCTCGTAGCGCCGCAGCCAGTCGATGAAACCATGCGCCCGCAGGTTCTTCAGCGCCCGCACGATCGTATCCCGCGACCGGCCCAGGCGGTCCATGATGGTTGTGATTGACGGCTCTAGCCGGCCGGTGCGGAAGTCGATGAGATTGACGAACAGCCGCAGCACGTCCAGCGCCACCGATCCTAGCGGGCCGCTGCGCTCGCCCTTCTCGTGCAAGCCGGCCTCGTTGTAGATTTCGGCCGCCTTCAGGATCGCCTGCACGTCCTTGCGCGTCGTCGGCCGCCATATGCGGCCCTCCGATCGCCCCCGGATATGGCTATGCCGGCGAACCGGCGTCGGGCATCGCTCGGCCGGGGGAGGAAAGACCAGCCCTAGCGCGGTCTGCCCCGACCCGCGCAAGGCGTCCCGGCGCTCATAGGCGAGCGTGGAGAGCTGGCCGGCCTCGGTGTCACTGAGCTGGCCGGCTCCGTGCCTGGTCCAGATTTCCCGCATGATTTCATCAAGCGCGTTCCCGCGCGCGCAGCCGATCGCGGCCGCGATGTGCGTCCTCAACATATGCCTCTCGTCCTTCCGTTCGGAGGACATGACGACTGTGGACGGCAGGCACGGCTTTCCCGTTCCCGCAAGAATCAATCTTGCGGAGCGGAGTGCTCTAGCGTAGATAAGGGGAGAGCTTCTTGGCCCCGTCTCTACGGTGTGTCTGACGGCCTACAAAAACGCTCGACCGCGCCAACGGTCGGGCGTTTTGCCGTTATGTCCCTTGCTTCGCTTCGATATAGAACCTCAACGCTTCCTCGATGACCGGCGCGCGCCCTCGCAAGCCCGCGTCGTCCTTCAGGCGGTCAATCGCCGCGACCAGATCGCCGGGCAGATCGGCCTGCACAAGAATCCGGCCCTCCGCGCGCCAACGCGCCCGAAGGTTTCGGACACTTTCCAGCTTAACTTGTTCTCGGGTGCGACTCGCCATGTCTACATGAAGAGCCGAAACGGCGCGATTCTGCAACCCTTTGCGTAAGGAGCCGGCAAAAGCACTATTTCTAGGGTAGGGCGGGGCGGACATGCTTACCTGTCAGCATGTAATCATCAGCCCCCGGCCGTCCCTACGGCCCTAGATGATGAGAGCGGGCCGGCCGGGGGCTGGCGCCTGCGCCTGGTGCAGCCCTTTGTTCGACGCGCCGCAGGCGTGGAGAACCCCGAGCGGGGGCGAGGGGCGGGACGCCCTTCGTCCCGACAGGTTCAGGATTCCATAGGGGCGCAGGCTGCGTCAAAAGCGGCCGCAAGGCCGGGATCGGAGCCACGCGCAGGGGCCGCAGGCCGCGAGCATGGCGAGAACCCACCTTTTGACACCGCCGAGCACTATGGTTTCGGTTATCGCTTTATCATCCACATGATCGCCGTCTTGTAGCCTGCGCGCTCAAGGACCGTAATTTTCGAGGTCCATGCGGCAGGACACACCACCACGGCGGCGCTCATGCCACGGTCCACGAATGCCGCCTCTGCGGCACGCAGCAACGAGGATGCGGCCTCCACGCCATCGTGCAGCTCTGCGGGATTGGAATATTCCCTGTGATAGTAGTCATCTATTAGAGGGCGTTTGGAAATTAACCTTGAGCGAGCCGGTTGAGCATGAGGCGGGCTGCTGCGATGTCGATCATCGTCTCTGACGTCTGTACACGGTACTCATAGTCCTTGCTAAGCCGACGATTGCGACCGAGCCAGGCGAAGCTGCGCTCGACGATCCAAGTCAAGCCCGTGATCTTGAAGGCGCGCTGACGACGCTTGACGATCTGCAGCCGCCAACCTTGCTGTTCTGCCAGCGCGCGGGAGAGTTTCTTGCTCTCATGACCCGCGTCGGCGATGATGGTGGTGATCGCCGGAAAGAGCGCGCGCAATCCGTTTGTCAGCAAGGCACCGGCGCGCCGATCCGAAACATCGGCAGCTTCGACGCGGTTGGCGATCGGCAGGCCGAGCGTGTCGACCAGAATGTGACGCTTTCTGCCCTTCACCCGCTTGAAGGCGTCAAAACCGCGGGTTCCGCCGACCTCGGTGGTCTTGACCGACTGTCCATCCATGATCACGACGGTCGGACATTCCGCGCGACCGGCCCGAAGTCGGGTAAGCCGGTAGAGTTCACGTTGCAGACAAACCCAGATGCCGGTTCGCTGCCATGACCGAAAGTACCAGTAGACCGTGTTCCAGGCAGGGAAATCTCTCGGCAGTTGGCGCCATTGGCAGCCGGTACGCAGCAGATAGAAGATCGCGTCCAGGACGGCACGAAGACTGATCCGTCGTCGTCGGCCGCGCCGGCTCGCTTTCGGCAGTAGCGGCTCAACAATCGACCATTGTTCATCCGTCACGTTCGATACGTACTGGCTACCGCCCATCCCTTGCCTCCGTTCAACGGACGGCAAGGAACACCGCAATCCTTAATTTCCAAACGCCCTCTGAGAGGCATCTTTGGCGAAATGAGACCACATGCGTCGATGAGCGATTCCAACTCGGATTCGCTGAGAATACGCGGCGGCGGAACGGCCCTGGACCTCGGGAAGGCTCTGCGCTCCAAGGCCTCGGTTCGGGTGTCATAGACTGCGAGATACTCGTAGAATCGGCGAAGCACTCCGTGACGAGTGGCGCGGCTGTTGGCGGCTCCTCCAAACGACAGCGCGAAGTCCAGCGCCATCGTTCGAGTGGCGGGCCCATCGAGCTGAGCGCGCTCAACGTAGCGGACGAAAGCCCGCAACGTCCCGGCTTGCTTGCTGAAGGCGTAGCCGAGGGAGTGGCGCAGTTCGATGTAACGCTCGGCCTTCTCGCCGAGGAATCGGGCAAAGGCGGTCATGCGACGCCTCCCGGAAAGGGGAGTGCGACCTCGGCGAGCTGCGAGACCGCAACCTTCACGTACAACGCTGTCGTGTTGATGCTGCGGTGGCCGAGAAGATCGGCGACCTCGTTAATCGGCCTTCGCTGCCCCACGAGCTGGGTGGCCAAGCTGTGGCGCAGGAGATGCGCACCTGCGACCCGCCCGAGTTTGATTCCGCCATGTTGCAACCGCTTCCGTACGATCCTCGAAACAGGCGACGCGCACTTGAAAGGTCCCACCGGCGGCGTGAAGGACAGGAACAGATACGGACTGTCCACCTTCGGTCGAGCGCGTAGGATGTAGTCGGCGAGTGCCGCGCCGGTCTCCTCGAGGAGCGGCACCACCCGATCACGCTTGCCCTTGGTACGCCGGACAAAGATCTCGCCGGTTCGCCAGTCGATATCCTGAAGTTGAAGGGCGCGCAGCTCGCCGTTGGGAATGCCCGTTGTGGCGAGTAGCAGCAAGACAGCTCGATCGCGGATGTCGACGGGTGTCGTTGCGCCGATTGCGTCGATGGCGTGCCGAACGGCATCCCATGCAAGGCGCGGCGGCAAATGCGCCAAACGCCAGTGGGGCGTTCCTGGGACGACGCGGGCAAGTTCCTGGTCGTGGTGGCCAGCCCAATGCAAAAACCGAAGAAATGTTCGGATGCGAGAAGTCGCTGCCGTACGGGTGCCGGAGGTCGCCGATAGCGACAGCTGATGCTCGACAGCAGCAAGGACGTGCTCAGCCGTCAGCGCAGCGAGGTCTTGGCCGGAATGATGATGGCGGAACCAATCCAGAAAGCGGCGGCCACCCAGGAGAACGCCTTCGCGGGACTTCGGCTCAAGCCCTCGCACCCTGCGCAAATAGTCCGAAAAGGAGGCCAGAAGCGGAGCATCCGGATCATCTTCTACACTGGGAACGGAAGCAATGAATCGCTCCGGAGCAACTCGCCGTGCGTGTCCCAGCGCCGACACTGCGCCAATGCGTGGAGAATCCGTAATAAACCTGCATAAATAGCTATCAACGACATCTTGATGGATCGGCATCGGACCACAGCGCGGCGCGGCAAATTGGCTAAAACGCGCAATCCGGCTCAGATAAATCTTGGCGGATGCTTGCTTGTAACCAAGCGTGAAAAAATGCTCCGCTAGACGATCCATCTCGTCACCGAGCGCACCGCTACGCAGGCGCTTGAGCACCCTACCATACGAAAAATAGAACTCGAGCATGTTGCACCCTCCGGGATACCGGCGCAGGGAAATCCCGCGCCCACCCGAAAGGTACGAAACGTTATGTGGCGGAGGATGCCAGATTTGGCGGTCCCCGGCTGGTGCCCGGACGGCTCCGCCACATAATCTTCCCCGATGCATAAGAACGGTTAGGTGGCGCGCCACCTAACCGTTCAGCGGTGCGGTCTACGTCTTCCGTGCCAAACGGACGGACCGGATAAAGCTGATCTTTTGGGACGGCACCGGCGTCTGCCTTTACGCCAAGCGCCTGGAGGATGGCGAGTTCCGCTGGCCGAAAGTGCAGGACGGCGTGATGCGGTTGACGGCAGCGCAGCTATCGGCGCTGCTTGAAGGGCTCGACTGGCGGCGGGTCCATGAAGCGCGGCGGACACGCGTTCCCGTCCAGGCCGGCTGATCCGCGACGAAGTGAATCAGACGGGATTCCGTTGTCGCCCGGCAGGGGCAAATATGGTCTGGTCCTGTCATGGCGATGACGGCGGACCAGCTTCCCGACGATCCGGATGCGCTGAAGGCGATGGTCCTGGCGCGGGATGTTGAGAACGCCCGTCTCTACCAGATCATCAAGGAATTGCAGCGCCACCGTTTTGGCCGTCGTGCCGAAACGCTGCCGGAAGACCAGCTTCTGCTGGGTCTGGAAGAAGCCGAGCAGATCGAGGCCGCCGGCGAGGAAGCGAAGGAACAGGTCGCCTCCGCGGAGCGCAATGCAAAGGCTGCGAAGCGCCGGGCGAACCGTGGCGCGCTGCCGCCCCATCTTCCGCGCATCGAAATGGTCGTCGACATCGATAACCACGCCTGCCCGTGTTGCCGCAACGGGCTTCACCGGATTGGCGAAGATGTGAGCGAGCGGCTCGATATCGTGCCGGCGCAGCTGCGCGTGATCGTGGTGCGCCGGCCCAAATACGCCTGCCGCGCCTGCGAGGACGTCGTTGTCCAAGCGCCGGCGCCGACGCGCCTCGTGGAGGGCGGGCTGCCAACCGAAGCGACGGTCGCCCAGGTTCTGGTCTCCAAATACGCCGATCATCTGCCGCTCTATCGCCAGGCGCAGATCTACGCCCGGCAGGGCATCCATCTTGACCGCTCCACGCTCGCCGACTGGGTCGGCCGTGCCGCCTGGCATCTGCGTCCGGTGCATGAGCGGCTGCTTGAGAAGCTGAAGACCTCACCGAAGCTCTTCGCCGACGAGACCACGGCGCCGGTGCTCGATCCCGGCCGCGGCAAAACCAAGACCGGGCAGCTCTGGGCCTATGCTCGCGACGACCGGCCATGGGACGGAGCCGATCCACCGGGCGTCGCCTATGTCTATGCGTCGGACCGCAAGGCGGAGCGGCCGATCGCCCATCTCGCCGGCTTCAGCGGAATCCTGCAGGTCGATGGCTATGGCGGTTATCGCACGTTGGCTGAAAAGAGCGGCGCAACGCTTGCCTTCTGTTGGGCACATGTCCGCCGGCGCTTCTATGAGTTGGCCGCATCCGGCCCGGCGCCGATCGCGAGCGAGGCGCTCCGGCGTGCGCATTCCGACGAAGCCGGCCAGTGATTCCGATCAATTACCGGCCACCCATTCCAATTTCATTCCGGCCGGGATTCCGATTTGAAGCCGGCCACCTTTGTGGATCACCTGGGTCGTTGTTGAGGTTTGGTTCGAGTTTCGTTTCTGGTCAAGTCTGAGCTGGTTCCGGGTTTTCTGGCGCGCGCCGTTTTCGCATGCTGTCGCCGGTCAGTTCGATGCGGTAGGCGTTATGCACGAGGCGGTCGAGGATGGCGTCGGCGATGGTGGGATTTCCGATGATCTCATACCAATGGTCGACGGGCACCTGGCTGGTGACGATGGTCGAGCGCCGCTCATAGCGGTCCTCGATGATCTCGAGGAGATCGCGGCGCTGTTCGTCGTTGAGCTTTTCAGGCCCCCAATCGTCGAGGATGAGCAGGTCGGTGCGGGCCAGCGCCTTCAGCATCCTGGCATAGCGACCGTCTCCCCTTGCGAGAGCGAGCGAGGCGAAGAGCCGTGGCGCGCGGTGATAGACGACGGAGAAGTCCTCGCGACAGGCCTTGTGGCCGAGAGCGCAGGCGAGCCAACTCTTGCCGACACCGGCCGGGCCTGTGATCAGGAGCCCGTGACGCTGGCGGATCCAATCGCAGCCTGCGAGCTTGAGGAAGAGGGAACGGTCGAGCCCGCGTTCGGCACGGAAGTCGGCGTCTTCGACCTGCGCATCATGGCGTAGCCTGGCGGCGCGGGCACGCGCCTCGAAGCGCTTCTGACGGCGCAGCGTCGCTTCGTTATCAAGCAGGATGGCGAGCCATTCGCCATGATCGAGGGCGCGCGCTTCCGGCTGCGCGTCGAGATCCTGGAAGCCTTTGGCCATGCCGTGCAGTCCGAGGTCGCGCAGCATGTCGAGGGTGGGATGGGTCAGCATGATCTTTATCTCCTCAATGGAAGTAACCAGGACCACGCAGATTGGCGTGGTCGATGATGGCGCCGGGATTGCCGGCGGGCCGGGCGGCTTTGTGGTTGGTGATGAGGGCGGCGATGCTCTTGCAGGTCAGTCCGCCGATCTCGACGGCGCGTGCCGAGACCGCCTCGGCGCGATCACGATGAAGATCGCGATAGAGACGCAAAACACCCAGGCAGGTGCGGAACCCCTGCTCGGGATGGGGCCGGCTGGCCAGAATGGCGATGATCAGCCCCTCGGTCTGTGGTCCGATCGAC
Source organism: Hyphomicrobiales bacterium (assembly GCA_930633495.1). NCBI lineage: Bacteria > Pseudomonadati > Pseudomonadota > Alphaproteobacteria > Hyphomicrobiales > Hyphomicrobiales bacterium. Next base: position 16,432 of record CAKNFJ010000003.1, read on the forward strand.
GCGGCCCAGCGCCGGAAGCGTGCCGGCGTCCACTCCGCATATCGACGGTGGGAACTGGGCATGTGCTCAGGGTTGGTGCCGTAACGGCGTCCGCCATAGCGGCGCTGATGAACGGCGACGCGCTTGCCGCGATGGAAGATCTCGATCGTCCTGCTGGTCGCGCGGATGTCGACCTGCTGGCGAATGAGGCTGTGCGGCACGGAATAGAAGAAGGTCTTGAACTCGACATGGTAGTCGGTGGCGACGCGGGCCAGGCGCCATTCGGCGAACTCGTAATCCTGCACCGGCAGGCTCGCCAGCGCCGGCCGTTCCACCGTCTCGAACAAATGGCGACGGCTGACGCCAAGGCGGCGCATGACATGGTCATTGATGCGGTCGAGCGCCCCGGCGATTGCGGTATTGGCCTCGGCTAACGAGAAGAATGTCTGCCGCCGCAGCCGGCCGAGGATGCAGGTCTGGGCAAAACGCACGCCGTTCTCGACCTTGGCCTTGTCCTTCGGGCGACGCGGCCGCGCCGGCAGCACGCCGACGCCATAGTGCGAGGCCATCATGCCGTAGCTGCGGTTGATCTCCGGATCATAGAAGGAGGCATGATTGACACCGGACTTCAGGTTGTCGGGCACGATCAGGCGCGGGACGCCGACGAAGAAGCTGAACATGCGTACATGCGCGCCGATCCAATCCGGCAATGTCTGCGTCCAGGTCGCTTCCGCATAGGTGTAGCCGGATGCGCCCAGGACGCCGACGAAAATCTCCGCCTCACGGATCTCGCCGGTCAGCGGATCGATGATGGCGATCTTCTTGCCGGAATAGTCCACGAACACCTTGTCGCCGACGACATGCTCTTGGCGCATCGTCGGCGACAGGCGCTTCTCGAAGCCGCGAAACAGGTCGCAGAAACGGCTGTAGCCATAGCCGCCGGCATGGACGGCGCGGTACTCCTCCCAAAGCAGCATCAGCGTGACGCCGGGCTTCTTCAACTCCAGAGCAAGATCTGCCCAGTTCGGTTCCGGCAGCCGGCGCGCACCCTGCTTCACCCCGGCGCGGGCGAACAGCCGGTTCTCCAGCGCGTCGTCGGTCAGTTCGCCTGGTAGCGGCCAACTCAGCCCTGAAGCTTCTGCCCGCTTCAGATTATCCTGCACGGTGCTGCGCGCGATGCCCAGCCTCTGTGCGATCTCGCGGGCGCTGGTTCCGTCGCCGGCAAGCCGCAGCATCTGTCGTAGTTGTCTCATGGTCAGCCTTCTCTTTGCCGGCATTACGCGTCCCTTGTTCAAAAGGACCGTCATGCCAAAGTTGCTGACCCAGGTGCTCCTGCTCAGGCCTTCAAAGTGGCCGGATATTGATCGGAATGGTGGCCGGCTTCACGTCGGAACGGGGGCCGGCTTCAGGTTGGAATGCCCGGCCGGATTACGTCGGAATCCGCACTCCGGCGCATCGCTGAACTCTATCGGATCGAGGACGATATCCGCGGCCAGCCGGCGGACGCACGCCGTGTGTTGCGCCAGGAAAAGAGCCTGCCGATCATTGCCGAACTCGAGCCTTGGCTGCGCGAGAAGCTCGTGTTGATCAGCCAGAAAACCAAGCTCGCCGAGGCGATCCGCTATGCACTCTCGCGGTGGCAAGGCCTCACCCGGTTCCTGGATGATGGCCGCATCGAGATCGACAGCAACGTGGTCGAGCGCTCCATCCGGCCGATCGCCCTCAACCGCAAGAACGCGCTCTTCGCAGGCTCTGACGGCGGCGCGGAGCATTGGGCCGTCGTCGCGTCGCTGATCGAAACCTGCAAACTCAACGCTGTCGAGCCGCTCGGCTATCTCGCCGACGTGCTCACCAGGGTCGTCAACGGCCACCCCAACAGCCAGATCGACGACCTCCTGCCCTGGGCCTACATCATCGAGCCCGAGATCAAGGCCGTGGCCTGAGAACACCGCTCTGATGTCCGCTGTCAAGGTTTGGAACGCGAGGGCGCAACCGATTGTGGGATCGGCTGCTCATTCTGATGATCGCGCATGGGTGGAGGCGGAACTGAAGGACGTCGGTGATCAAGCTCTGATGCGCGGGTTGGTTACCGCATTCCCGATTATGCGTCCGGGGCTGTTCCTATCTTACTGCGGGCGTCGGCCAGATTGCCGGCCACAAAGCGTCTGACGGGCATTCCCCTGCCGTGGTCCCGCCTCCGCCCATGCGCGAAGGATGTATGTCGCTGCGGCGGCTGGATCAGGCTGCTTGCGCCTCCCTTGCAACGGCCCACATGAAGCCGGCCAACTCACGGGCGATCGCTGTGCAGACCACCGTTGTCTTCTTGCCCCGGCCGCTCAACATCCGATATCGGGTCGTCAGTCGGGTCTGCGCCTTCCAGGCGATCTCTCGCACCCTTGGAGATGCTTGCTCCAGACGGTATAGCTTCTTCGCCCCGACCCTCGGCGCATGCCTATAGGTCCAGGCGCTCTCGACCAGCATATGGCGAACGCGGCCGTTTCCCGCCTTGGTGATGCCGCCCCGTCTGACTGTCTCGCCGGTCGATCGTTCTCCAGGAACGAGGCCGAGATATCCCATGAGCTGGCGCGGACTGTCGAACCGGGTCACGTCGCCAACCTCGGTGGCGAATGTCACGGCGACGATCAGGTCTACGCCGCGCAAAGTCTGCAGCGCTCGCACGATCGGCGCCAACGACCAGGCCGAAACGAACTCCTCGATCACACGCTCAAGTCGCTCGACCCGCTCTTTCGAGATTCGGACCGCTTCGACCAGTTCCTGGAGCGCAATCTGATGTGCGGGATGATCGAACGGTTGCTCTTGTAGCCAGCGCAGATAGCGCATCGTCCAGCCCTTTTTGCGAGGATAGATGCGTCCGTGCTTGAGCATGAAGGCGCTCACATGCTGCCGATGGACCCGAAGCGTCTCGACCGCGGCCGCCCGGGCACGGACGAGATCTCGCATGGCTTCGTGGCCTTCATCAGGAACCCATACCGCCGTCAGTTCGCCGGCGCGCAGCAGCCGGGCCAGAGAAAGAGCGTCCCGGCGGTTTGTCTTCACCCTGTCGCCTGGCTTTCTCGGAATCAGCGACGGGGCCACCACGATGCATTCGTGACCCAGCGAACGGATCAGCCGATAGAGGCCATAGCCGGTCGGGCCAGCCTCGTAGCAGAAATGAACTCGATCGAACCTGCCGGCGATCCGCTGGATAACACGGCGCATGCTCGCATCCGAGGCGTCGACCTCGCCGAAGAAGCGAACTTCTCCCTCCCGGCCGGAACCCGCAATCGCGATGGCGTTCCTCAGTTTTGCGACATCGATTCCGACAAATGCTTCCCTATAATCTGCCACGGCTCGTCCTCCTGTGATGAGGATCGGCTCGGCCGCCCGAGCAACCCTCGGACGCGCAGTGTAGGGCGAGCCACCTCACCAGCAGAGCCGGACATACGGTCTTACATTGATGACCGCCACTCGGCAGTTAAAGCGAGAAGGGCAATTTTATCACAAAACTCAGGATGTAGATGATTCCGACAACACTTGTCAGGCTGCCGAGCAGCCCGTTCAGCACGTGTTCTGGCACATAAAGCTGAGTTTTCGATGCGCACCATGAGCCGAACAGACCGCCGGCCGCGGTGAAAAAGCCCCACGACCACTCAGGACTGATAGCTTCGATGCCAATGGCAGGCAGAACAAGTACGAACGTCAGGATTCCGACAAAGGACAGAACAATGGAGTACGGAATTGTGGCAGCCACCATGACGTAAAGCGGAAGACGATAAGCAATTGCAAAGATCGGAACCAGCAGAAATCCACCGCCTACGCCCAATGCTGAGGAAAAGACACCGACGCCGGCTCCGATAGCAAACAGTTGCAGGTTTGGTAGTGTACGATGATGCCGGCCGAACTTGATTGAAATGGAGCGCCAGTTTTTTTCTGTCGTCGTGATTTCGAACCGCATCGTTGATGGACTACTGTCTTCGGCGAAATCACGCCCCATGGAACGGCCAAATCGCGAATAGTCGCGTGCTGCCTTCCAGCATAGTTGGAGGCCGAATGCCGCCAGGGCGATCCCGAGCGTTAGCCGAAACGGGTCAGCATGCATGAGTACGGTAGCACGGAAAAGCGGCCCGACAATTGCTCCGGCTACTCCACCGAGGCAGACAGCCAACGCTAGGTCAAGATTCCATTGGCCACTGCGCCGGTAGCCAAGAAGCGCACCGGCCGGGTTGACGAATGTGAGAACAAGCATGGTCGGACTGACGTGTGGATTGCTGAACTGAAGAACGGATGTGCTGTAGGGCAGCGCGAAGATGCCTGCCGCCTGCCCGACCAACGCCATTGTGTACCCCGTCCAGATTCCCATCCAGACCAGGTGCCAGATGGCGATAGATACGCCTGCTATCGCATATGGGCGATCGCCGTTAGGGATGAAGCCATACTGAAGCCACGCCGCGCCAAAGCCTAAGGCTGTAACCACTACGATCATCGGCAATTGCTCAATGAAAAATTCGCCAATAAGGGCACGGAATTTCAATGCGCGGCCCGCCGGCGCCAGTACGGCTGTCTCGGGGCGGCCTCGACGCCTTGCTTTAGCCATGACGGGTTACCAGAGCGGTGAGAAGTGATATCGTTACGATGGCAAAATCAGGCCGCGGGCAGTGAAGCTCAGCATACTCACTGTCAGCATACGTAACTCGCAATGTGGAACCGGAACAGTAGCTTCGCGGCCGCGGTCTGCCGCCGGCCCAAGGGACTGGCACAAACCTACTCCTGCCAGCTCTGAATTCACGATCACTCCGACAGGCATGAATATTTGAGCTCGCTTTTTGTGCTACGCTGCTAATGCTAGCTGGTATACAATAATTTAACATTTGAGCTTTCAGCCGCCGCCTGCGGCAAAGTCGCCGCTAGGTAAGCGAATTGTTGTTCGAAAGTGAGAAGCAATCATCACGCCTTCGATTGCACTAAGCCATTGGCAAAGCCGTTCTCTGGATCACATTTTCCAAAGCGGCGCCTATTCGAAATAAATCGACTTCGCAATATGGCTTTGCAACTGCCTGCAAGCCGACGGGAAGACCTGCCGACGTGAAACCTGCGGGGATCGATGCAGCGGGCTGCCCCGTGAGGTTGAAAGGATATGTGTAGGCCACCCATCCCGTGAGATTGTTGTCGCCGTACTCCGGCGGCACGTTCAGTCCTACGTCAAACGGCGGGACTGGCAACGTCGGGGTAAGCAGTACATCAATTGTCTTGAACAATTGGCGGATCTTATCGAAAAAGATGAATCGATCAAATACGTTTGCGTAGTAGGTTTTTAGATCTTGCTCTAGCCCGCGGATCAACACTTTGGCCACCGCAGAATCCAATTTGTCAACAGAGGTTCTGAGAGCATCTGCGAGGCGCGTGCCGACGCCAGCAAAAAACTCCGCTTCCCAAATTCCTATTGGATCATTGCCTAGCGGAGCATCCAGTAATACTAACTCGCATCCCATCCCCTCTAATCGTCGTACAGCATTTTCAACAATAGATAAGACGTCACTTGTGGGGTTTGCGTAACCAAGGGTAGGACTCCAGCCAAGCCGCAATTTAGAAACTGGGACGTCGCAAGCCGCGACAAAGTTCGGAACTTCGGCGGCCACGGAAAAAGGATCTCGATCGTCGTATCCACTAATCGCGGACAATAACAGCGCTGCATCTCGTACGCTGCGAGCTAATAGGCCAATATGGGCCAAGCTTGGCGTTGCGGTTGGTGGGTAAATCGGTACTCGGCCAAACTGCGGCTTGATCCCAAAGAGATTTGTGAATGAGCTAGGAACACGTATCGATCCACCACCATCTGTACCGATCGCGAATGGAGTAACGCCGCTCGCAACACTAGCTGCTGCTCCGCAACTCGATCCTCCTGGGGTTTTGTTCAAGTTCCAAGGATTCCGAGTGATCCCCGTTAGTGGCGAATCACCCACTGCTTTGCACCCGAATTCACTGGTTGTCGTTTTACCAATAAGACAAGCCCCCGCAGCTCGCAGTCGCTCGACAACGGGGGCATCGACGGTGGCAATGTTGTCCATCATCAGTTGGGAACCGAACATCTCCTTAACACCAGCGACTGGCAACAAATCTTTGACGGAAATGGGCAACCCGTGGAGTAGGCCCACTCTTTCTCCCGACATAACCGCTTGTTCTGCAAGCCGCGCTGAGCATCTAGCTCTCTCTGCGGTTACCGTCGCAAAGCAATTCAGTCGCGGCTCGACCAATTGCAGACGCTGAAGCGACGCCTCGACAACCTCCACCGGCGAGAGTTGCTTGATCTTAATTGCTTTGCTGACTTCAATCGCCGACGAAAATGCAAGATCAATCGTCATCGTAGCGAGCGGCCCACAAGACTCAGACCCTCCGTCAGCGAACGTTCAGAGCTCAACTTCAAACCCATCAAAGGTGAGTTTTACGTTGGCTTGCGCTAATTCCCTGGCTAGGCGAGCAAATTCTTCTTCCCGCGTTGCCAGGATATGATGCACGAATACTTGTTCGAGCTTGTGTTCTTGAGCAAATCTGATGAGCTCCGAAGGCGAAAAGTGTGCGCCTTCGACGAAGATGGTATCGGCGCCATCTACAAGGTGATCGATCTCTTCGAAGCTGGCGAGATCGCTCGAATATAGGCATTTGCGACCCAGAGTCTCAATCATAATCGTATAACTTGAAAGCACTGCGTCGGTATTCTGAAGCTCAGGGTAGAATTCACGAATATGAGCGTTCGGATATGCTACAAGTTTAAAGTTTTCATCGCTGTGAAATTCACCCTCCCCATAAGGAAGTACACTTACACTGTACTTTGCGAAAACCTCTGGCCTCATATAAAGGGCCGAGAGATATTGCGTCATCGTTTCTTCCACCCCCGCGGGAACATAAATGTTCAGCCACGGATTTACATTGTTCAATTCATTCCGGTGTGGATGTCGGAGGTTATCTTTGATAAACCCATCGTTACGGTCTAAAAACACCCTCGGAGGTTTATTGTCGAATAAAATATGCTTTAGGTGAGCCAATTGCCCAACCCCCGTAACATGATCGGCGTGCATATGGGTGATGACGACCGTATCTACCGATACAATGTCTACACCGTGGTGGTAGAGTAGTTCGCTCGCGGGCTGAGCGCAATCGATTAGGAGAGTTCTCGCCCCTTCCAGGATTGCCAATGACGTGTTGAATCGACCCTTCGCTGGTAATGCCGCGCCTGAACCCAACATCAGAGCTTTCGCCATAATCAGAGACCTTTCTCTTGTCCAACAATAATGTGTCAACGTTGTTATTTTATGTAGAGATTTTCTACCGGCTTGATGTCGGAGAGGGACGGATGCTTTCCCTCACGAATCTCTCTCTGTGCCCTCAAGATAAAGCTGTCATCCACCATCGCAGCAACATCAACTTTTTCTGTGATAAGATTGCGCGTATACAAGTAGTCCATGACCCGTTGCATTTCCTTGATTTCACCTGGAAGTAGCTCGAAGGTCATGTCGTTGATATTTTTGTGAGGAGCTCGCAAATATCGATCCCCTTCAGGGCCAGCCTTGACGTATTCTACTGGGAATCCTGACGTCTCGGCAAACCATTCGTTCGCTTGTTCGATGTTATTGGAGGTCCACCAAACAGCCATGATCCATGCTTTTAGAAATCGAACTGCACCTTCTTCGCCATACTTCGCAAGCCAAGGCCCCGAGAGGCCTTGAATCCCGAGCCCGTCGCCTTGCTTGGCTGCCCACAGTACTCTCGCTGCACCAGTGTCAACCAATTTTTTGAACATTGGGTGCCAAGTTGTAACGGCGTCGACTTGCCCACTAGCTAGAGCTAGCGGCTGATCAGAAAGATCTTGATTGATCAGCTTAAGGTCTTTGAAAGGGTCTTTGATCCCCGCGTCAATGAGCTTGAGCATCGAGCTCATAAACGTTCCCGTCACGAATGGCCCGGAAAGCCTTGCGCCGCGCAAACTAGCTAGATCCTTTCCTGGAAAATCGGGGCGCACTAGTATCCCAAAGACCCAGTCCGTAGTACGATGCAGAATCTTCGTTCCCGGTACGCGCGCCGCCATGCGAATAACGGGAGAATCCGCCCCGAACGCATTATCGATTAGACCACCCAATAGTGCCTCTCCAAGCGGCGGCGCATAGCTAAATCCGCGGCATTTTGCATCAAACCCGTTAAGCTCAAAGATGTTCGTCCGGCAAAGAACATCATAGATCTCACCTCCCGGTGTCCACGTCGTTATGCTTCCGACAGTAATAGGAGTCTTCTGCTGCGCTCGCGCTCCACTGAACGAAGTCGACACGAGAACACCGACACTTAGAGCCAAGGTGATGCCAGTGACGGTGAGGCGCGACCTATTACAAGGAGCCTCAAAAGGCTTATTCATACGTTTCTTAAGTGCCCGCCGTATTATAGTCATCGTCTCCTCCCTGTATTTTTCTTTACTTCACGACTTGGCGATTTGCGTAAGTCTATTTTGCATGCCATGGGGTAAGCCGCTGCTCGAGATAGAGCATGGACTGGTTCATTGCGAACCCAACCAATCCAATAATGACCATGCCTCCTATGATTCGGTCGGTCTCCATTAGATTTCGAGCGAGTTGGATCATGTAACCGAGGCCAGACGTTGCTGCGATCATCTCGGCCGCGATCACGCACATCCATCCAAATCCGAGACCTATTCGCATTCCTGTCAGAATGTGCGGAAGCGCCGACGGAAGAAGAACGGCGCGAAAAAAGAGCCACCGTTTCGCGCCAAAACACTCAGCTGCCTGAACGTGGACGCGATCTACCGAGCAAAATCCTGCATATGCATTCGTAAAAATTGGAAAGACCGAGCCGAGAAAGATAATGAACCACGCAGGTTTATTGCCGAGGCCGAACCACAAGATAGCCATCGGAATCCAGGCAATCACGGAAATCGGCCGGATGACTTCAACAATCGGCATAACATAGTAATATAGCCCTTCAAGTCTCGCTAACAGCGCCGCAAGCGTGATGCCAACTACTGTCGCTATCACGAATCCAATCGATACGCGCAAAATGCTTGCGCTAATGTCGCCCCACAGCGATCCAAATTCTGCTAGCTGCTTGATTCCAGCAAGCACTTTGGTTGGCGGAGGGAAAAATTGAGGGTTTATCAAATTCATGCGTGCTGCAAATTCCCAAAGCACCAACAGAAACAGCAGGAGCGCAAACCGACGAATGCTTAAAAAGCCGGCGCCGACACGTCGGATGATACGGTCGCTAACCGAGGGGTTAGACGAGAGACTCGCGGAGTGCCTATTGTCCAAGAATGCTGCCAATTTCTTTCCTCAACGAATGGGTTAGGTGTTCTTTGTAGGCAAGGAACTTTTGGCTAGTAGATCTCATTTCCGGATCGCGTGGGCGCGGAAGCTCTATGTCCACTACTTCCTTAATAGTTCCTGGCCTCGCGGTCATGACGAAAACACGGTCCGCTAAGAAAATCGCTTCATCGATACTGTGAGTGATGAGCACGACCGTTTTTCTCCTTTGCTCCCAAATCCGCAGTATTTCTTCTTGCATTTGGTCTCTGGTTAGTGAGTCAAGCGCACCGAATGGCTCGTCCATCAGCACGACGTCCGGATCGGCAGCCAGCGCACGTGCAATTCCTACACGCTGCTTCATTCCGCCTGAGATGTGCTTGGGATAACGATTCTCGAAGCCCGCGAGGCCAACGAGTGAAATGTAGTCACGAACAATGCTGTTACGATCAGAACGCGCAAGTCCTTTTGCGCGCAAACCGAATTCAATGTTTTCACGAACCGTAAACCATGGGAAAAGACCGTACTCTTGAAAGATTACTATGCGCTCTGGTCCAGGTCCGCTAATCGGATGCCCCTTGTAAAGTACTTCGCCATTTGTTGGAAAAGTGAATCCAGCAATCATGTGAAGGAGTGTCGTTTTCCCACACCCAGAGGGCCCAATGATGCAGATAAATTCGCCGCTGTTTATGGACAAGGAGATGTTGTGCAAGGCTATAACCTTCGATCGGTTGAGCCCGCCCGGAAACACCTTCGAGATATCTCTCACGTTTATCGAATTCACGTCTCGCCCTTCATCAAAACGAACGTTCAATCTATTCGACTAAACAGGACGAATAGACATGGTTTTAACAACTGCCAATAGGGTTTGTGTGGCTCTGTTGCAAAGTATCTTGCAATCGCCGATATCGTGCTTTTACCGGCAGTTCCTCTCATCGCTATTTATTGAATTCAGAAGTCTGAACGCAGAGTACACAACCCTTCGCGCTTGTCAAGCTCCTTCCATATTGCCCTGATATTGCCGCTTTGGGTATTTTCGAGATGGAGACAGAATTGGAATCGTTGACGGCACCAAGAAGCCTTGTAGATCAAGCTTATGAAGTCATTTTACATGCCCTTTCCAACGGCACTTTCGAACCGGTGAACGGTAGGCTCAGGCGGCAAAGACCGCACGGTGATGCTGTCGGCGCAGCTTCTGCGGATCCTGCGGGTCTATTGGCGTCTGGCGAAGCCGCAGGTCTGGCTGTTTCCCGGCCGCGACGCGATCGCCCCATGGATGTGCAGGTCTTGTATTCGGCCTGCCGCTCGGCACGCGCCGCCGCCGGCATCGACAAGCGTGGACGGTCCACACGCTCAGACACAGCTTCGCCACCCATCTGCTGGAGAACGGCACCGATATCCGCATCATCCAGGTGCTGCTTGGCCACAACAATCTTTCCTCGACGGCGCGCTACACCAAAGTCTCGAACGGTCTGATCCGGCGCACGACAAGCCCGCTCGACCGGCTGAACATCGAGGTGGTGCCGCCCAGTTGATCGGTTCCGCCCATGTCGGCGAGACTGGAGGTGGCGGATATCTTCCGCCGCCATGGCGAGGCGTATCGGCAGGTTCATGACGGTCATCTCGGACGCGTCGAGCGCCGCGTGATGAGCGCCATCGAACTGTGCCGGACCGCCGAACTCGGCGGCCATGTCGATAGCTGCCGCTCCTGCGGGACGATCCGCGTGGCCTATAATTCCTGCCGCAACCGGCATTGCTCCAAGTGCCAGGGCAGGCCTGCCGGGACTGGCTCGCCGCGCGGCAGGACGAGCTTCTTCCGGTTGCCTACTTCCACGTGGTGTTCACGCTGCCGGCCGAGATCGCCGCGATCGCTTTCCAGAACAAGGCAGTGATGTACACGATCCTGTTCAAGGCGGCCGCCGAGACGCTGCGCACCATCGCCGCTGATCCCAAACATCTCGGCGCCCAGATCGGCCTCATCGCGGTGCTGCACAGTTGGGGTCAAACTCTCACCTACCACCCCCATCTGCATTGTATCGTGCCGGGTGGTGGCATCTCGCCCGACGGCACACGCTGGATCTCGTGCAGGCCGGGCCTCTTTTTGCCCGTGCGGGTGCTGTCGTGCTTGTTTCGCTGCCGCTTCCTGGAGGAACTGCGAGTGGCCCATAACGCGGGTCACCTGGGCTTCTTCGGCGACCTTGCCCACCTGGACACGTTTCTGTAATTGGTCAACGGGTTCTCCGTTCTGAAGTGCTCGTCGTCTGCGGGCTTCACGCTTCTGTTCGTGGTCGTCGCGATGGACGCCACACTCTGGGCTCTTCGATGGTGGGTTTGAATGCTGCAAGCTTCTGTAATTGGTCAACGGGTTCTCCGTTCTGAAGTGCTCGTCGTCTGCGGGCTTCACGCTTCTGTTCGTGGTCGTCGCGATGGACGCCACACTCTGGGCTCTTCGATGGTGGGTTTGAATGCTGCAAGCTTCTGTAATTGGTCAACGGGTTCTCCGTTCTGAAGTGCTCGTCGTCTGCGGGCTTCACGCTTCTGTTCGTGGTCGTCGCGATGGACGCCACACTCTGGGCTCTTCGATGGTGGGTTTGAATGCTGCAAGCTCGAAAGCGTGATCATTGGGTCACAAGGTGTCCAACGCAGTCATTCTGGCCCACACGCTCTCCGCATTCTCACGACGGGCGTGATGGGTGATCAGTTCAGCTGTTCATGGCGGCCGGCCTTTCGATGGAGAATTCGGTTTCATCGCTCCACATGCGGTGCAACACCACGGCAAGACGGCGCGCCAAGGCGACCTTGGCTTTGCGAGCTCCGCGTCGGCGTGCAATGCCGAGGGCCCAGGACTTCAGCCAGTTATCCGCCTTGCAGCGCGTCATCATGACGTTGGCGGCTTCATAGAGCATGGCGCGCACCATGGCGTCGCCGCACTTGGAGATACGTCCGACCTGCTCCATTTCTCCGGATGCATGCACCCGTGGGGTCAGGCCGAAGACGGCGGCGACAAGCCGGGAACTGTCGAAGCGCCAGGGAACGTCTACGCCGGTCCGGAAGGTGAGCGCGGTGACCGGGCCAACGCCCGGCATCGTCATCAACAGGCGGCAGGTCGCGTCCTTCTTCACGATGTCGAGCACCATCTTGTCGATCACCGCCAAAGTGCGAAGTCCGTCTTCATAGGCGACGAGCAGCGGTTCGGTCATCGCCAGCAGCACCGGATCGTCGATGGCCTCGCGGACCCGGCGCGCATAGAGCGTGTTCTTGCCGCCACCGGTGCGGATGCCGAATGCCTTCAGCGTGCCGCGCACGGTGTTGATCAGATCCTTGTTGCGCCGGACCATGGACTGACGATGGCGCAACAGCAATCTGATCCGCTGGCTGTAATCGGTCTTCACATGGGTTGCCTTGAACAGGCCGGTGCGTATCGCCTGGGCGATCAGGCGGGCATCGCGGCGATCCGTCTTCACCGGCGAGGCTTTGGCGAACGCCTTCATCTGCCGAACCTCGATGCAGAACACCGGCAGGCCGCGTTCTGCCAGGCCACTATAGAGCCATGGCGCCAGAGGGCCGGCCTCGAAGCCAACGCGCATGATCGTTCCGTCGAGGTCAGCGAGGCAGGCGCCGATATCATCGGGGTGGCTGGCGACACTGCGCTCCATGACAACCCGGCCGTCTTCACCGAGCACGCACACGGCGGTCTGTTCCAATGACACGTCCAATCCGACATAGTAGTTCACGGCGGTTCTCCTTCTCTGTTTCATCACAGAGCGATCCTATCGCTCAACAGGGAGAACCGTCGCCTCAGGGCTATGCCCAAATTATTCCAGCTCGAAAAACCTCGCGTTTTGGGCCGGGATTTGATTCCATTGCCGTGCTGATTTGCACGGAGAGGGTGGATGCGGGGACAGGCGGGATTTTGGGACATCGATGAGCGCTATGCGCGGCTGAGCGAGGCCGGCGACCCGCTGGAGAAGCTGAACAGCGTGGTGCCGTGGGAGGTGTTCCGCAAGCCGTTGGCTAAGGCGCTGAAGCGCTCGGACGGGTCCAAGGGTGGCCGCCCTGCCTATGACATGGTCCTGATGTTCAAAATCATGGTGCTGCAAGCACTTTACAGTCTGTCGGACGATCAGGCGGAGTTCCAGATCCAGGACCGGCTTTCCTTCATGCGCTTCCTGGGCCTTGGGCTGGGCGATCACGTTCCCGACGCCAAGACGATCTGGCTGTTCAGGGAGCATCTCGTGCAGGCCCGAGCAATAGAGAACCTGTTCGCTCGTTTCGACAAGCACCTCGCCAGGGCTGGATACCTGGCCATGGGCGGTCAGATCGTCGACGCCACGGTGGTTGCCGCACCCAAACAGAGAAACACCGACGATGAGAAGGCGGATATCAAGGCGGGCAAGATCCCCGACGAATGGAAGGACAGGCCCGCGAAGCTGCGGCAGAAGGATCGCGATGCGCGATGGACAGTGAAGTTCTCGAAAGCGAAGGTCGATGAGGATGGTAAGGAGCATAAGCGCGACATCGCCGTTCCCGTCTTTGGTTATAAAAGCCATGCCTCGATCGATCAGCGTCACGGCTTCATCCGTGGCTCGACCGTCACCCATGCCGCCGCCTATGACGGTGCACAGCTCCGCAACGTGGTGAAACGGCCAAACACCGGCTCGACCGTGTGGGCCGACACGGCCTATCGGTCGAAGAAGAACGAGGCCTGGCTCGACAAGAACGGCTTCGTCTCCGACATCCACCAGAAGAAGCCGAATGGTCGGCCGATGAGCGAGGCGATGGCGCGGGCCAATGGCCGGCGATCAAAGATCCGATCGTGCATCGAACACGTCTTCGCTCACCAGAAGGCCAGGATGGGCCTGTTTGTCAGGACCATTGGCATCGCAAGGGCCACGATGAAAATCGGCATGGTCAATCTTGCCTACAGTGCGCCTCGACCCGGATTGTCCGGGGCGCATATGTTCGGAATGCAATGAGAAAGGAGGGAAATCAGAACACCTTCCCCTTGCTGTAGAGGGGAATGAGCCCAAGCGGCGGTGAACCTGCTGTCAACTGGCAGGCTGACGGAGCCCGCAGGAAAAGGGGATTGAGGCGAAGCCGTTACGCCAAGACCATCTCCGAGGCTGAGGACTGGAAGGTTGAGGAACACGAACCGGTTCACCCGCGTCTGAGGGCTGAAAGGTTGCCTCTACCTACACGGCTTAACAGGTAGAAGAATGCTGATTGCGAGGAGAAAGGAAACCTCATGCGTACGAAGGCGGACATAAGTTGAAGGTATGTCCCGCCTGGGCCATGGAGAGAATGCAGCCAGGCCATGGCGTCAGCATCAACTTGCGGAATGCAAGGGAAAAGACTGCGACCGGCAGCCTCTCCAGTCCGCTTTAAGTCCGGCATATGAACGAGGGAAGGCATGGTTGGAATGCCAAGGGAGTTGACCCTGATGTCCACCATGCTGGCGGAGTTCCCGTAGTAGTCCGGGGTGGGGAAAACTCGCCACATGGCGAAGGGGAACAGTTCAAGTTGCTTGGAGTGCAGATTACCTGACCAAACGAGGTGAAGACCTTTGATAATCAGCGAAATGCAACACAAGCTCGCAGCATGGGCTGAAAGCGATCCGAACCGGCGGTTCGATCGTCTTCTTCGGCTCATTGCCGATCGGAAATGGCTTGCCGAGGCCGCCCGGATCGTTCTGGCGTCGAGCGGCGCCCGGACACCGGGCATTGACGGAATGGACAAGCGACGTCTGCAGGATAATTTGGGCGAGTGCCTGGAGGACCTACGGATTGATTTGCTGAAGGGCACGTATGCCCCGAAGCCAGTCAAGCGGATCTATATCCCGAAAGCCAATGGCAAGCTACGACCGCTGGGTATCCCAACCCTGACGGACCGCATTGTCCAGCGCGCCATGCTGATGGTCATGGAACCGATCTGGGAAAGCGACTTCCATCGCCTGTCCTATGGCTTCCGGCCTGAACGCAGCGTGCATCACGCTGTCCGCACCGTGAAGGTGCAGCTTCAGGATGGATCAACAACGAAGGGCCGTTGGATCATCGAAGGTGATCTGGCGAGTTACTTTGATACGGTCCAGGAGCAGGTCGGACGTATCTCCAAGTGCGGCGACGCCATGGTGCGCGCCATGCTCTATGAAGCCGCCAACGTCATGATGACGCGCTGCAAGGCGGATAACTGGCTGAAGTCCTGGGCCCTCGGCATTGCACGCCGACGCGGAGCTCGCAAAGCCAAGGTCGCCTTGGCGCGCCGTCTTGCCGTGGTGTTGCACCGCATGTGGAGCGATGAAACCGAATTCTCCATCGAAAGGCCGGCCGCCATGAACAGCTGAACTGATCACCCATCACGCCCGTCGTGAGAATGCGGAGAGCGTGTGGGCCAGAATGACTGCGTTGGACACCTTGTGACCCAATGATCACGCTTTCGAGCTTGCAGCATTCAAACCCACCATCGAAGAGCCCAGAGTGTGGCGTCCATCGCGACGACCACGAACAGAAGCGTGAAGCCCGCAGACGACGAGCACTTCAGAACGGAGAACCCGTTGACCAATTACAGAATGTGTCCACCTGGCAAAGCCTGATGCTTTCGCTCGCGTGCTCGCCGAAGTCCGTCGCCTCGAATGGGTCGTCTATGCCAAGCCGCCTTTCGGCGGGCCGGAGCAGGTGCTGGCCTATCTCGGCCGCTACACCCATCGCGTCGCCATCGCCAATTCCCGGCTGATCAGCATGGACGAGGACCGTGTCGCGTTCCGCTGGCGGGATTATCGCCATCACGGCAGGGCGAAGGTCATGACGCTCGATGCTGACGAGTTCATCCGTCGCTTCCTCCTGCATACCTTGCCCGACGGCTTCCATCGCATCCGCCATTATGGCTTCCTCGCCAACGGCCAACGCGCTGTGTCAACGGCGGAGCAAAATCAGGCCACAGGGCGGCGTAAAAGTAGGCCACTTAGCGGTGCAAGCGGGGAACGTCGGGAGGGCGTAGCCCGACCAGAGTTTCCCGCTTGCAGCGTCGGCCATTTTTGAGAGGGGTTTCAGCCGGCCTTTCGGGCACGGCTTTGGGCGAGGCGATAGCTTTCGCCGTTCATCTCGAGGATATTGACGTGGTGGGTGACGCGATCGAGCAGCGCGCCCGTCAGACGTTCTGATCCCAGCGTTTCGGTCCATTCGTCAAAGGGAAGATTGCTGGTGATCAGGGTTGCGCCGCGCTCGTAGCGTTGCGAGATCAGCTCGAACAGCAATTCCGCGCCGGTCTTGGAGAGCGGCACGAAGCCCAGTTCGTCGATGACGAGGAGCTTGTAGCCGGCCATCTGCTTCTGGAAGCGTAACAATCGCCGCTCGTCGCGTGCCTCCATCATCTCGCTGACCAGCGCGGCTGCTGTCGTGAAGCCGACGGACAGGCCCTTCTGACAGGCGGCCAGGCCGAGGCCGAGGGCGACATGGGTCTTGCCCGTGCCGCTGGGACCGAGCGCGATGACGTTCTCGCGCCGCTCGATCCATTCGCAGCGTGCCAGTTCCAGCACCTGCATCCTGTTGAGCTTCGGGATAGCGGCGAAGTCGAAACTGTCGAGGCTTTTGACGACAGGGAATCTGGCCGCCTTGATGCGGCGTTCGACCTTGCGGCGATCCCGCTCGATCATCTCCCTTTCGGCGAGCCGAGCAAGATATCCGGTATGATCCACGCCCTCGGTGGCGCAGTGCCGGGCCAGCTTCTGATACTCGCGCAGGAAGGTCGGCAGCTTGAGGGTCTTGAGGTAATGGGAGAGCAGGATTTCGGGGGCTTCGGCGCTCATGCCGCTTCTCCCGCATTCGTCGACAGAAGACGCATGTAGGCCTTCGCCGAGGTCGTCTCGACGTTCGCCTTCGGCAGGTAGGGGTAGATGGACAGATCCAGTCTCGGTGGCCGGCGCTCCACCCGGCACAGGAGAAGATGCTTGACGGCGTCGAAGCCGACCGCACCGAGATGCAGGGCCTGCTTCACCGCCGCATGCAGATCGGCGAGTTCGAAGCTTTCCAGCAGGCGCAGCACCTGCACATACTCGCGCCGGCCGTGCTTGTTCATCCTCGCCTCCATCAGGCGGCGCAGCGTGGCGAACTCCCCGGGAAGGTCCCAACCCTGCAAGGGCGCTGCCTGATCCAGTGAATTGATCTTCTGCTCGATCAGCGGCAGGTAGTGCAGCGGATCGAAGACGACGTCTTCCCGCTCCCAGCTGCGGGAATGGCGAGCGATGATATCGCCGCGGCAGCCGATCACCACCTCGTCGACATAGCCCCGGACCCAGACGTCCTGATGGCCGAAGGCGACCGGCACCGAATAGTCGTTGGTCTTGTAGCGCACCAGCGACTGCGCCGTCACTTTGGCGCTGGCCTGGTCGCAGGCATCGAAGGGCGAAGCCGGCAATGAATGCATGGCAGCAAGATCGCGCTGCAGCCGTTCCCCGATCGTCTCGTTCTCGCCGCGCAGTCTGTCATGCTGACGCTTGCGGCATTGCTCTTCCAGCCAGACGTTGAACTCATCCCATGTCGCAAACTGCGGGATCGGCACCATGAAGTTGCGCCGCGCATAGCCGACGAGGCCCTCGACGCTTCCCTTGTCATTGCCCTTGCCGGGACGGCCGTAACGGTCCCGGATCAGGTAATGAGACAGGAAGCCGCTGAACAGCACCGCGCGCTTGCGCGTGCCGTCGGGCAGGATCTTCGCCACCAGGCAGCGGTCGTTGTCGTAGACGATCGACTGCGGCACCGCGCCGAAGAAGGCGAACGCATGGATGTGGCCATCGACCCAGGCCTCCGACACCGCCGCCGGATAGGCACGAACATAGCAGGCGTCGCTATGTGGCAGGTCGAGCACGAAGAAGCGCGCCTTCCGTTCTATGCCGCCGATCACCACCATCGCCTCGCCGAAGTCGGCCTGCGCGTGGCCTGGCGGATGCGCCAGCGGCACGAACACCTCCTGGCGACGCTGTTCCCGTTCACGCATGTAGTCCTTGATGATCGTGTAGCCGCCGGTGAACCCGCATTCGTCTCGTAGCCGGTCAAACACCCGCTTGGCCGTATGGCGTTGCTTGCGCGGCACTTGTCTGTCCTCGTCCAGCCAGCGATCGATGGTCGAAACGAACGCGTCGAGCTTCGGCCGCCGGACCGGTGACCGCCGACGGTAGCCCGGAGGGGTCGAATACGACAGCATCTTGGCTACGCTGTCGCGCGATATGTTGAAATGCTTCGCCGCCTGACGCCGGCTCATCCCTTCCGAGCAGGCCAGACGGACCTTCAGATACAATTCCACGGTGTAGATCCCTAACCCTCCTGCGCTCGTTGCAGAAGGACAATAGGTGGCCGGCTTTTACGCCGCCCGAAGCGGGACTATCCCGCCGCTACCGTGGCCGATTTTTGCACCGCCGCTTATACCCCAACGCTTACTTTCAACGCGCTGCCCTCAGATATGGGAGCACTTATGATTAGCTACGGTAATGCCTTTCATTAAATCAATTAATTTGACTTATGATGCAATAATGTGGCTGATACTTGTGAGCGGTCAATCCGCAGAGAGCCGCGCAGAGAGCGGCCCACAAAACTGGATCATTTGTGCGTCGAACAGGCTCACGCTCGCGACTAGCGAACTAGCGAACGTGTGGGCGTGCGAAGAATTGTGGGCGGCACTGCCACACCTCGGAGACGCAAACCGCTAGGGAGGATGAGATCATGCATATCGAAATGCCCCAGGCTACGGGACCAAAGCATTTAGATTCGCCAAGTAGACAACCCGTGGGACCGTCCGATGACGAGAACATCTTATCTCGCACTGCTCTACGATTTGCCGCGTGGATGGAGAAGTGGTTTCCCGATGCGTTCGTTTTCGTCCTTTTAGCCGTCCTTATCAGCTTCACTGGCTCGTTGGCGATCGGTGCCCCAGTCTCTTCGATCGTCAAAGCGTTTGGCGATGGTTTTTGGAACTTGATCACATTCACGCTCCAAGCCTCACTGGTCGTGATTGGCGGCTATGTTGTTGCGAGTTCCCCGATTGCTACTAGAGCAATCCGGTGGCTTGCAGGCATTCCTCGGTCAGGGCCGTCGGCTGTAGCCTTTGTGGCTGCGATAAGCTGTGGCAGCTCTCTGCTCAACTGGGCATTCAGCCTTATATTCGGCGCACTGCTCGTGAAGGAACTAGCGCGGCGACATCCACACCTTGATTACAGGGCTGCTTCTGCTGCGGCGATCCTCGGCGTCGGCAGTGTATGGGCACTCGGCGTGAGTTCTGCGCCAGCACAATTGATGGCAAACGCCGCAAGTCTACCCCCTGCCCTTTTGCAAATCACAGGCGTGATCCCTTTCAGCCAGACAATCTTCCTGTGGCAATCAATGGTGATGGCGGGAGTTCTGCTCACCGTTACTATCGCCGTTGCGTACTTTTCTGCGCCGCGCGGATCACATGCCGTTACCGCAACCTCACTCGGTATCGATCTAAACATTAAACCGGTGCCGACGCAAAAAGCGGAGCGCCCTGGCGAATGGCTCGAATGTAGCCGGGGCCTGAGCCTGATTATCGTCTGCCTGGGAGCGGCGTTTCTCGCACTCACGTTCGCGGAGATGGGTTTTCTTAAAGCCATCTCTAACCTCAACATTTACAACTTCCTCTTCCTGATGCTTGGCCTCCTGTTGCACGGGACACCGCGAAGCTTCACCCAATCCGTGTCGGAAGCGGTGCCTTCCGTTAGCGGTGTGCTGATTCAGTTTCCGTTTTATGCAGGTGTTGCAGCCATTCTTACCCATGCAGCCGCTCCGGATGGCGCGACATTGGCCTCAGAGGGCGTTTGGAAATTAACCTTGAGCGAGCCGGTTGAGCATGAGGCGGGCTGCTGCGATGTCGATCATCGTCTCTGACGTCTGTACACGGTACTCATAGTCCTTGCTAAGCCGACGATTGCGACCGAGCCAGGCGAAGCTGCGCTCGACGATCCAAGTCAAGCCCGTGATCTTGAAGGCGCGCTGACGACGCTTGACGATCTGCAGCCGCCAACCTTGCTGTTCTGCCAGCGCGCGGGAGAGTTTCTTGCTCTCATGACCCGCGTCGGCGATGATGGTGGTGATCGCCGGAAAGAGCGCGCGCAATCCGTTTGTCAGCAAGGCACCGGCGCGCCGATCCGAAACATCGGCAGCTTCGACGCGGTTGGCGATCGGCAGGCCGAGCGTGTCGACCAGAATGTGACGCTTTCTGCCCTTCACCCGCTTGAAGGCGTCAAAACCGCGGGTTCCGCCGACCTCGGTGGTCTTGACCGACTGTCCATCCATGATCACGACGGTCGGACATTCCGCGCGACCGGCCCGAAGTCGGGTAAGCCGGTAGAGTTCACGTTGCAGACAAACCCAGATGCCGGTTCGCTGCCATGACCGAAAGTACCAGTAGACCGTGTTCCAGGCAGGGAAATCTCTCGGCAGTTGGCGCCATTGGCAGCCGGTACGCAGCAGATAGAAGATCGCGTCCAGGACGGCACGAAGACTGATCCGTCGTCGTCGGCCGCGCCGGCTCGCTTTCGGCAGTAGCGGCTCAACAATCGACCATTGTTCATCCGTCACGTTCGATACGTACTGGCTACCGCCCATCCCTTGCCTCCGTTCAACGGACGGCAAGGAACACCGCAATCCTTAATTTCCAAACGCCCTCTGAGAAGGTCGCCAGTCGATCGGGCGAGGCGGTCTAGCCTGGCGATCGTCACCACGTCGCCGGCGCGCAGATGGTCGAGCATCCGCGCCAGCTCGGGCCGGTCGCGCTTCGCCCCGGAAGCCTTTTCCTCGAACATGCGGACGCAGCCGGCCGCGCCGAGTGCGGCGCGCTGCTGGTCGAGGTCTTGGCCCTGGGTGGACACGCGGGCATAGCCGATCATCATGGGCGGCGGATTCCTGTCGCAAATCATGTCGCAAGTTTTCTACCACTTGCGACAAAGACTTGCGACACGAAAAGCCCTGATTTTCCGGGGGCCGCCGATCTGTCGCGGGTTTTAGGATTTTGGCGACAGACAGCCTCGCTTTTCGGCGGCTAGAGCATATGGCTCCGACTGTGCAAGGTGTCAGCCTGCACTCCCCCTGCTTGCTGCGATGAGTCGACGTGCAACCAGATCGTGGTTCAGCCACAGGACAGGCCCGGAGGGTTCGCTGACCTCGCCAAAGATCAACTGGCCGATCGCCTTGACCACATGATGGCTCAAGACGTCGCTCACGAGAATCCTGTTATCTTTGTGCAGTTGAACAATCTCCTGCGATGTGCCGATGGTCTGCTCCGCCTGAGCTGCGCTGTTCGGCAGCGGCCAAAGGTCGAAGTCATAATAGGGCTGCATCGCCTCGTTTTGCTGATAATCCAAAACAATCTGTAGCAGGGCTTCGAGCGTCACGCCGTCTTTCAGCAGGTCTTGGCATTCTTGCCAAAGCAACTCGACCCAGGCTCCCCCGCCTTCTTTCTTCAGCGCAGCCAGCAACGGTAGGAGCGACAGTTCGAGCCCGGCGAATACATCGGAGGAATTGGTGCGGATTTCGGGGCAATTGAACACCGTGGCCCTTACGCCTGTGCGCCATGCAGCTTCGGCAAAACCCTCAAGGCGCATCTTCGCATAGCCTTGAGTGTAGTTGGTGTAAGTCTGCCAGCGATAGCTGTCGCCAATCAGAACTTCGGTGCCGTGATAGCCGTAGGCGGTGTAACGAACCTGCCCGCCGGTCGCCTCGATCCGGGCACGGATGGCAGAGCTGGCTTCAAGCAGGTAGCCAAAGGTATTAGAGGGCGTTTGGAAATTAACCTTGAGCGAGCCGGTTGAGCATGAGGCGGGCTGCTGCGATGTCGATCATCGTCTCTGACGTCTGTACACGGTACTCATAGTCCTTGCTAAGCCGACGATTGCGACCGAGCCAGGCGAAGCTGCGCTCGACGATCCAAGTCAAGCCCGTGATCTTGAAGGCGCGCTGACGACGCTTGACGATCTGCAGCCGCCAACCTTGCTGTTCTGCCAGCGCGCGGGAGAGTTTCTTGCTCTCATGACCCGCGTCGGCGATGATGGTGGTGATCGCCGGAAAGAGCGCGCGCAATCCGTTTGTCAGCAAGGCACCGGCGCGCCGATCCGAAACATCGGCAGCTTCGACGCGGTTGGCGATCGGCAGGCCGAGCGTGTCGACCAGAATGTGACGCTTTCTGCCCTTCACCCGCTTGAAG
Organism: Hyphomicrobiales bacterium; assembly: GCA_930633495.1. Taxonomy (NCBI): domain Bacteria; kingdom Pseudomonadati; phylum Pseudomonadota; class Alphaproteobacteria; order Hyphomicrobiales; species Hyphomicrobiales bacterium. Next base: position 38,913 of record CAKNFJ010000003.1, read on the forward strand.
GCGTCAAAACCGCGGGTTCCGCCGACCTCGGTGGTCTTGACCGACTGTCCATCCATGATCACGACGGTCGGACATTCCGCGCGACCGGCCCGAAGTCGGGTAAGCCGGTAGAGTTCACGTTGCAGACAAACCCAGATGCCGGTTCGCTGCCATGACCGAAAGTACCAGTAGACCGTGTTCCAGGCAGGGAAATCTCTCGGCAGTTGGCGCCATTGGCAGCCGGTACGCAGCAGATAGAAGATCGCGTCCAGGACGGCACGAAGACTGATCCGTCGTCGTCGGCCGCGCCGGCTCGCTTTCGGCAGTAGCGGCTCAACAATCGACCATTGTTCATCCGTCACGTTCGATACGTACTGGCTACCGCCCATCCCTTGCCTCCGTTCAACGGACGGCAAGGAACACCGCAATCCTTAATTTCCAAACGCCCTCTTAGACCTCGCGATGTTGTTGGGTTTACGTTCCTGCAGTTTTTGATCAATGCGCCGCTCGTCCTTTTCATGACATGGCTCTTCTCTAAGACGCTGCAGTATATTCCGCCGGTACTGCCGTGACATCTTGACATCTCAACGGGAGCAATCAGTGGGGCACGCTCAATCTCGACTGCGTGCCCCACTATTTCCGCCGATAGGTCCAGTCACGAAATGCGGAGTGCCTCTGCGCTGCGTACGCATCGAGCTAGTGACAGGTGTTGGTGTATCCATACGGATCACGTGTAAACCAGAATATTACTAAGACATGATAAGAGCAACTTCCTATCGAGAGTACTCGAAAATAAGGGTGAATGTAGTGAGTGTTGGTATTTTTGCCTTATCAGCGCTGGTAATATTTGTTGCTGCGTTCGTGCAGGGCACAACAGGCCTTGGATTTGCGTTGATCGCGGCGCCAATTATCGGGTTGATTGACCCGAAATTACTACCTGTTCTTGTTCTCGTTTTGATGATTCCATTGAACCTGTTTGTAGCTTGGAGGGAGCGCCGTGCCGTCGATGTTATGGGCGCGGCATGGATCATGGCAGGACGTGTGGCAGGCACCGGAGGTGGGTTGTGGTTGCTTCTTGCCATCCCTCTTAACAATCTCAATCTCCTTGTTGGGATATCGACGATCTTTGCTGCATCAGTCTCTTTGATTGCTCCCCCATTCAAACCGGGCAGCCGAGCGTTAATCGCCGTTGGTGCCATAACAGGAGTCACCGAGACGGCCACAGGAATTGGCGGGCCGCCACTGGCTCTGGCCTATCAGCACCGATCCGCACCTGTGTTACGTTCAACGATTGCGACATGTTTTCTACTTGGGGAGATTATATCTCTCATTGTGCTTTCGGCTTCAGGCCAAATTGATGCCGAGCAGATCCAAATGGCTCTGTTTCTGCTTCCTGTCCTAGGTCTTGGTGCGCTGCTAAGTAGCGCTATCCACCACAAGATCGACGGCCCCCTCGTTCGAACACTTGTGCTCGCGTTCGCATTGCTTTCAGGTATCGCTGTCACAATTCGAGGCTGGTAATAATACCAATTTTCTCAGAAATTTGATGGATGGCCTGAAACAGTCGCTGGAATGATTCCATGGAGCGCCGACAACTGGAATACTTCGTTGCAGTCGCAGAGCAGGGCGGATTTGGGCGTGCGTCGGCAGCACTGAACGTGACCCAGTCGGCTATTTCGCAAGCCATCGGACAGTTGGAGAGAGAACTCCGTACTAAGCTGTTCTTGCGTACCGGTCGTCACGCCATCCTTACTGCAGCGGGTCACGCAGCCTTAACACCGGCACGGCAGGCGTTAAGGGATCTCGGCACAATTCGTGCGATCGTCGCAGATGTGATGGGTCTGGCAGGCGGGCGGTTAGACATAGCGACCTTTCCTCCGCTTGCCCAATGGCCGGTTGGCGCGGTCGTTGGGGCATTCCGGAAGGAACATCCCGCCGTAACGATACACATTAAAGGCCCAACATGGGCGCGGATACCGGAAGTCGCCGAAATGGTCCGGGATGGTCGGTGCGAGCTAGGATTCACTGACGATAGCGAACTTGCGCATGGCCTGATCGCCCACCCGCTCGAGCCCCAAGACTATGTTGGAATCCTACCACCCGGGACGGTTATTGCAGACGATGGCGTGATTTCACTTGAGGATATCGTGGCACGCGGCCTGATTGTAGGACCGTGGTGGGAAACATCGCCTCCGTATATGGAGCTTCGGGCGAATTATCCAGATCTGGTACAGAATGCAATTGCTGTTCGAATTGAGTACCGGGAAGCTTACGTTCCACTCGTCGTCTCCGGAGCTGGGGCGGCAATTCTGCCGAGATTTGTCGGAGAACTCGCTTCTGCAGCGGGCGCTACGGTAGCGGAATTAGCTTGCCCGATTTGGCTCAAAACCCTTCTAGTTCAGCGGCCCGGAGACATGGCGCCTGCAGCGCGCGAGTTCCGCGATGTTACCTTGCAGCTTTATGGCAGAGTAGAAGCGCCGGCCGATATTCCTGAAAGTCAATCACATTCAACATGACGGATAGCAAGATGACATCCATCGACGAGATTACGAGGAAGCCTGCACAGGTATTAGCCGGGCTGATTCGCGAGCGCGAGCTATCATGCCTGGAAGTTACCTCGGCTTTCTTGAAAAGGATCGATGACATCAATCCAAAGATAAATGCATTTTGTACCGTCCTACACGAAGCGGCGCTCGCTGCGGCGGCGCAAGCCGATCAAGCCTTCACAAGCGGTTCTCCGATCGGACCGCTCCACGGCCTGCCGGTGGCGCTCAAGGATTTGACCCCGACTAAGGGAGTTAGGACCACGCGCGGCTCGCGTCTTTTCGAAAACGCCGTGCCAGCTGAGGACGCTGAGCTCGTCAGGAGGCTCAAGAAAGCCGGAGCCATTGTCATCGGCAAAACAAATACACCGGAGTTTGGGCATAAAGGCGAGACGGATAATCTCATTTTCGGCCCGACGCGCAACCCGTGGCGTCTCGATCGCACTCCTGGTGGATCGAGTGGGGGCTCAGCCGCTGCCGTAGCTGCGGGATTGGTTCCGTTTGCAGAGGGTAGCGATGGTGCGGGATCGATCCGAATCCCGGCGAGCATGTGCGGAATCTTCGGCTTCAAACCAAGCTACGGGCGAGTGCCCGATGTCGCTGGCCCATTCTCCAGCCACACTCCGTTCTTCCACAATGGTCCCCTGGCGCGAAGCGTGGGCGATGCCACGCTCCTATATCAGGCGATGGTTGGAGCCGACAGCGCTGATCCGTTCTCCGTTCCGACTGACCAGGATGTGCTGATGTCTCTTGACCACGGGGTTGCCGGCCTGCGCGTGGCATTCAGCGTGAATTTGGGGTACTTTGAGGTGTCCGATGAGGTGAAACTAGCCTGTACAAGGGCCACGGAGGCGTTTGCGGCGCTAGGTTGCGTCGTCGACGAGGTGGAGGTGGACTTCGACCGTGAATTGGAGGCGGCTTTCTTCACCCTCTGGTGTGCAAAGTTGGCGACTGTCTATTCCAACATCACGGACAGCGAATTCTCGTTGCTTGAGCCAGTGGTTCAGGGCCTGATCGAACAAGGCCGGCGATTGAGTGCCGTCGAATTTGGCCGCGCAAATCTCATGCGCGAAGTCGTTTGGAGTAGGCTGTGTTCTATTTTTGACAAGTATGATGTGTTGATCTGCCCAACAACAGCAGTTTCCGCCTTCCCTATTGAGAATGGGCCACCAGCTACGATCAACGGCGCGTCGATCAATCGCCTTCTGGGCTGGTTCCTGACTTATCCCTTCAACTTCACAGGAAATCCTGCCGCCTCCGTTCCTTGTGGATTTTCTCATGACGGCCTCCCAATCGGGATGCAGATTATCGGAAGGCGCCTCGATGACGGCTTGGTTTTACGAGCTTCCCGCACGTTCGAGCGTCTATCTCCTTGGCCCAAACTAGCAAATCCAAGCTTTTAACTTTTAATGACCGTGTCCCGTTAAGTGGATTGATCATAGGACCAATGGCTGGCCGGCATTGTCGCGAAATTCCTGAAGCCCGCAACACCTATTTCGCGCCTAGCTGGCCAAGGCTTCCTCGAACTCCGCAACCTCCGCGCCGGTCATTTCCTCCACGCCGATCGCGACCCGGAGCTTGTAGGTTTCCCCGCAAGATGGGCATTTCCGCTCGCCGGTCCAATGTCTGTGGCCGTCGAAACTGCACCGATCGCACTTGAATCGCGCCATGCCTGGTTCCTCTACTGCTGCGCCATCGCCGGCACGG